>NZ_CP108143.1:3658333-3992500 GCF_036206005.1 Streptomyces sp. NBC_00178 | reverse complement strand
CATCCGACGGTTCAGCCGGCCCAGTGCCGACACGATCTGTTCGACCTGGGGGTCGAGGTCCCGGAACTCTCGCTGGTAGGCCGCGATCTGCTCGTCGAGGCTCGGCTCCTGGAGCTCGGGCTGCTCGGTGGTCTCAGACATGGCGGGCAGTATCGCACGCTCTCCGCTCCCATCGAAGTCCTTCGAGCTGTAGAGTTCACTATCTAATTTTAGTGCTAAAGTCTATGAGGTTGTGTTCTTCAAAGTTCTTCGACTGTTGGGGTAGGTGAGTGTGACCAGGGAGATGGGTGCAGCGCTGCGGCGGATCCAGCTGGGCAGCGCGCTGAGCGCGTTCGGCCTCGGGTTCACCGTCCCGTATCTGTACGTCTACGTGGCGCAGGTGCGGGATCTTGGTGCCGGTACGGCTGGTGTCGTACTGGCTGTCTTCGCCATGGCAGCGCTGGCCGTACTGCCGTTCACCGGTCGTGCCATCGACCGGCGCGGGCCCCTGCCCGTGCTGATCGTCGCCGCCGGTGCGTCCGCCGTGGGTGCCGCCGCGCTCGGGGTCTCCGGCAGCGTGTGGTCCGCAGTGCTGTCCGCCGCGCTTCTGGGCGCCGGCACCGCGGTCATACAGCCGGCGCTCTCGACGATGCTGGTGTGGTGCTCGAGCACCTCCACCCGCACCCGCGCCTTCGCCATGCAGTTCTTCCTGCAGAACCTCGGCCTCGGCATCGGGGGCCTGCTCGGCGGACAGCTGGTGGACGTGCAGAGTCCGTCGAGCTTCACCGTGCTGTTCCTCATCGAGGCGGCGATGTTCGTCGTCCTCGGCGTGATCGCGTCCACCGTGCGCATGCCCCGGGCCCCGTCCATCACCGACGCGGTGCCCGTCGGCGGCTCCGCACCCAAGGCCGGGCTGCGTGTACTGCTCTCCCACCGGGCCATGCTGCAGCTGTGCGTCCTGGGCTTCGTGATCTTCTTCGCCTGCTACGGACAGTTCGAGTCGGGACTCGCGGCCTACAGCACGGAGGCGGCGGGGATCAAGCCGTCCACCCTGGGTCTGGCGCTGGCGGCCAACACCGCCGTCATCGTCGTCGCGCAGTTCGTCGTGCTCCGCCTCGTGGAGCGGCGGCGGCGCAGCCGGGTCATCGCGGGCGTCGGCCTGATCTGGGCCTTCGCCTGGATCGTGGCGGGTTACGCGGGCCTCGGGCACGGCAGTCAGACGATCGCGACGGCCGCGATGATCTCGACGTACGCCCTGTTCGGGCTCGGGGAGTCGATGCTGTCGCCGACCGTCGCCCCGCTCGTCGCCGATCTGGCCCCCGAGTCCATGGTCGGTCAGTACAACTCGGCGTTCGCCCTGGTCAAGCAGCTGGCCCTCGCGGTCGGGCCGGCCGTGGGCGGGCCTTTGGCGGCGTCGCTGCACGGGCCGTACATCGTGACCTTCGTGCTGTTCTCGCTGGGCATCACCGTGCTGGCCCTCAAGCTGGGCCGTCGGCTCACCCCTGTACAGGACAATCCGTCGCTCGCGGCGCAGCCTTCGCGGGTGGTCGCCGTGTCGATCCCCGAGGGCGAGGCCGCCACAGCCGCAGCCGCCGTGCGCTGAGGCGGGCTCAGCCGGGAAGCGCGAATTCGCACCACACGGCCTTGCCGCCCCCGGGGGTGCGCCGGCTGCCCCATGACGAGGCGATGGTCGCGATGATGGAGATGCCGCGCCCCGCCTCGTCGGCGGGCTCGGCCCGGCGACGGCGCGGCAGGTGGTCGTCCCCGTCCGTCACCTCGATGATCAGGCGGCGGTCGGTGCGGCGCAGGCCGAGCCGCATGGGCGGGGTGCCGTGCTGGAGGGAGTTCGCCACGAGCTCGCTGGCGGCGAGCACGCCCAGGTCGCACAGCTCGACGGGGAACCGCCAGGAGGCCAGGACCCCGCCGGCGAAGGCGCGCGCCCTCGGTGCCGCTTCGATGCCGCCGAGGAGTTCGAGCGAGGCGTTGTGGAAGAGCTCGGCGCTCGTCCCCGTACGGGCCGGGTGCTGGACGACGAGCACCGCCACGTCGTCGTCGTGCTCCGCCGTCACCCCCAGGGCGCGGATCAACCGGTCGCAGACCACCTGGGGCGCCCCCTTGGCGCCGGCCAGGGCGCGCTCCAGGGAGGCCACTCCTTCGTCGATGTCCTCGCTGCGGCGTTCGACCAGGCCGTCCGTGTAGAGCACCGCGGTGGAACCCGGCGGCAGCGCGATCGTCCCCGAGGTGTGGACCCAGCCGCCCGTGCCCAGCGGCGGCCCGGTGGGGTCCTCCGCGCGGTGGACCGTGCCGTCCTCGTCGCACACGAGGATGGGCAGGTGCCCCGCCGAGGCGTAGACGAGGTGCCCCTCGTTGGGGTCGTGCACGGCGTAGACGCAGGTGGCGATCTGGTTCGCGTCGATCTCGGCGGCGATGACGTCGAGCAGCTGAAGGATCTCGTGCGGCGGCAGGTCGAGGCGGGCGTAGGCACGGACCGCGGTGCGCAGCTGCCCCATGACGGCCGCGGCGCGCACCCCGCGCCCCATCACGTCACCGATGACGAGGGCGGTGCGCCCGGCGCCGAGGGTGATGACGTCGTACCAGTCGCCGCCGACCGCCGCGTCGGTGCCGCCCGGCTGGTAGGTGGCCGCGATCCGCAGGTCGTCCGGCTGTTCGAGGTCCTGCGGCAGCAGGGAGCGCTGGAGGGTGACGGCCGTCTCGCGGTGGCGGCGCTCGCTGGAGCGCAGCCGTTGCGCCGCTTCGGCGTGGTCGGTGACGTCGGTGGCGTAGACGAGGACGCCGGGCTCCCCGTCCGGGTCGCCCGCGGCCACGGGCGTGCAGGTGACGGTGTACGAGTTGCCGGCCAGGACCTTGCGCGACTTGACCGTGCGGGAGGTGCCGCTGCGCAGGACCTGGTCCAGCAGCGGCAGCAGACTCAGTTCGGCGAGCTCCGGCATGGCCTCGGCCGCGGGTGTCCCGCACGGCCGGGGCCCGAAGGCGGTCGTGTAGGCCTCGTTGACGTAGGTGATGCGGTGGTCGGGGCCGTGGAGCAGCGCGACGGGGGCGGGCAGGCGGCCCAGCAGGGCACCGGCCGACAGTGCCTCCAGCGAGGGGCCCGGGGCGGGGCCGTCGGATTCCGGGACGGCTTCCGCGGGTGCGTCCGCGGGTGCCTGCCGCACGGACTCCGCGCGGGCGGCAGGTACGGAACTGCGGTCGTCCCGCGCGGCGGCTCGACGCTGCGTTCCGGGGAAGCGGGCGCTCCAGCGCGTGAAGTTCACGGAATCTCTGGCCTCGTGTGTCGGTCTGGTCCGCTCGGGCGAGCTGCTTCGTCTGCTGTTCCCGCACCGTCGCCCCGCACGCGGGTCGTGCCGGGTGGAGGTGCGGGGGCGGGGCTCCCGGGAAATCGCGGCCGGGCTCTTCGTGCTGTGGGTCGTCGCTGCCGGTCACTGTAGGTGACTACCGGGCGGGTCACTCTGCGCAGGTGCGGGCCCACCTATGGTCACACGTCCAGTGTGACCGACCGTACTGTCAGTTGCGGTACGGCAAGGGGTGCGGTCGCTGCCGCAGAAGATCCGGCCGCCCGGCCGGGGCCGGTCCCCGGGCAGGCCGGCGATGGCCGCGTCTTCGTGGCTCAGCCGGAGTCGCGAGGGGGCTCCTCGTCCTTCGGCGGGGATGCCTCGGTGGGCTCCGGGGGCGTGTGTCCGCCTGCGGCCAGGGCGAACTCCGCGCGCGGGTGTTCGAGCGAACCGAGGGAGACGATCTCGCGTTTGAACAGCCCGGCCAGGGTCCACTCCGCGAGGACCCGCGCCTTCCGGTTGAAGGTCGGTACACGGCTGAGGTGGTAGGCGCGGTGCATCAGCCAGGCCGGATAGCCCTTGAGCTTGCGGCCGTACACGTGCGCGACGCCCTTGTGCAGGCCGAGCGAGGCGACGGACCCGGCGTAGGAGTGCCGGTAGTCCTCGGTGGGCCGGCCCGCGAGCGTGGCGAGGATGTTGTCCGAGAGGACCTTGGCCTGGCGTACGGCGTGCTGCGCGTTCGGCGCGGTCTCCGTGCCCGGTTCGGCCGAGGTGAGGTCGGGCACGGCGGCGGCGTCGCCGGCCGCCCAGGCGTGCGGGGCCCCGTCGACGGCGAGCGCGGCGGTGCAGCGGATCCGGCCGCGCTCGGTGAGGGGCAGGTCGGTGGCCGCGAGGAGCGGGGCGGGTTTGACGCCGGCGGTCCACACCAGGGTGCGGGTGGGGAAGCGCGACCCGTCACTGAGCACGGCGACCCGGCCCTCGCAGCTGTCCAGACGGGTTTCTAGCCGTACGTCGATGTTGCGGCCCCGGAGTTCCCGGACGGCGTACTTGCCCATCGCCTCGCCGACCTCCGGCAGGATGCGCCCCGTCGCCTCGACGAGGACCCACCGCAGGTCGGCGGGCTTGATGTTGTGGTAGTACCGCGAGGTGTAGCGGGCCATGTCCTCCAGTTCGCCGAGCGCCTCGACTCCGGCGTAGCCGCCGCCCACGAAGACGAAGGTGAGGGCGGCGTCACGGACGGCGGGGTCCCTGGTGGCCGAGGCGATGTCCATCTGTTCGATGACGTGGTTGCGCAGACCGATGGCTTCCTCGACGGTCTTGAAGCCGATGCCGAAGTCGGCGAGACCCGGAATCGGCAGGGTCCGCGAGACGGACCCGGGAGCGATGACGATCTCGTCGTACGGGATCTCGACCGCACCCGTGCCGTCGTCCGCCGTGGCGAGCGTCGTCACCGTCGCGGTGCGCTTGGCGTGATCGACCCGCTCCGCCTCACCGATGACGATGGTGCAGTCCTTGAGGACCCTGCGCAGCGGCACGACGACGTGGCGGGGGGAGATCGATCCGGCGGCGGCCTCGGGCAGGAACGGCTGATAGGTCATGTAGGGCTCGGGCGTGACCACCACGATCTCGGCCTCACCGCTCTTGAGTCTCCGCCGCAGCTTCCGCTGGAGACGCAGTGCGGTGTACATCCCGACGTAGCCGCCGCCGACGACGAGAATGCGCACACTTGGCCGGGTGCCGGGGGACGTGCCCCGGGAATCTGGTGCCATCACCTTCCCATGACGCAACGGAGTCCGGAGTTTGTCCACAGGCCCGGCAAATTGTGTGACCGGAGCTCGTCGATCAAGGCGCAGGGGACTGACGCCTCTTGATCGCGCAGCTTCCCAGGTCAGGCGGGACGGGCGGGCAGACCCGCAGGGGGCGAATCGGGGCCCAACCGGTCCTTGCTCCGATCGGGGGGCGCTCCGTGCGGAACTACCCCCTTCTGAATTGACCCGGGCTCAACTATGTTCGTACCCCGTCGGGGTGTCGGAATCGGACAGAGGTCCACACCCGGCGGACAGGGCGGGAAGTCTCCGGGGGGAGACGTCATAACCGGGGGAAGTTATGCACATTCAGGATTTGCATGGGCAGAGTGCTGTCGGCTCCACCGCAGAGGGTCATGGGCGGCTGAGTCCGGTGGCTGCGGTCGGCGTGGTCGGGACGGCGGCGATCGCCCCCCGTTCGGCACCGCTCCGCGTGGACGCACAGCGCAATCTCGAACACGTCCTGCGCGCCGCGCGTGAGGTGTTCGGCGAACTGGGTTACGGCGCGCCGATGGAGGACGTGGCCCGCCGCGCCCGGGTCGGCGTGGGCACGGTCTACCGGCGTTTCCCGAGCAAGGACGTGCTCGTGCGCCGGATAGCCCAGGAGGAGACGGCCCGGCTCACCGATCAGGCGCGGTCCGCCCTCGGGCAGGAGGAAGAGCCGTGGTCGGCGCTCTCCCGTTTCCTGCGGACCTCCGTGGCGTCGGGGGCCGGGCGGCTGCTGCCGCCCCAGGTGCTCCGGGTCGGCGCTGAGCCCGACGACCCTGCGGCGATACCGGGTCAGGCTGCGGCGGACGGCGACACACGCGTCCCGCACCAGCGCCAGATGACGGGCCAGCCCGGCCTCCGGGTGGTCGAGCAGCACACGGCGGCCGAGGATTCCCTCGACGACGACCCGGGGGTGGCGGAGCTGCTCGACGTCGTGGGGAGCCTGGTGAACCGGGCTCGCGAGTCGGGAGAGCTGCGCGGCGATGTGACGGTGGCCGATGTGCTGCTGGTCATCGCCACGGCGGCGCCCGCACTGCCGGACCCCGCTCACCAGGCCGCCGCATCGGCCAGGCTGCTGGACATCCTGCTGGAGGGGCTCCGCTCCCGCCCCGCGTAACCGCGGGCGACGGACGCGCACGCACCGGCCGGTGGGAGCCCGCTCCCACCGGCCGGACGCCGTCAGGGGCCCCGCCCGAGGGCGGGGGACCCTGGCCGCGGCGACCGGGGGCGTATCCGGAAGCGTGAGACCGGCGACCTGTCCGGAGGCGGGGGCCTCTCCGGGGCCAGGAACCTGTCCGGAGGCTGGTCGGCGCACACGAGCGCCGTGCCACGCCGGGTCCCTCGCGGTCCTGCACTCCCGCGCGGGCGGCTGGAGGCCCGCGGGGAGCCGCTCCCGCGTTCGGACGGAACCAGCGGAACCGTGGGCGCACGGGCGGAGCCGGTTGCGGGCGAAGCCGTCGGAGGTTGGGCTCGCGTACCGGAACCCTCGGCCGCCCAGGCTTGCGTACCGCCGGAACCCTCGCCCGCCCAGGCTTGCGTACCGCCGGAAGCTCGGTCGCCCAGGCTTGCGTGCAGCCGGAATCCTCGCCCGCTCGACTCGCGTACCGCTGGAACCACCGGCGGCCGGGCTCGCTGTGACCGGACGTCAGTGCGGTCTGGAGGGCCTCCCTCCTTCCCCGTAGGAGTGATGTCACGCCCCCCGCAGGGGTGAAGACACCCCGGATGAGTGGTTGCCCCTGCTCAGGCTCCTTCGCGGCGTGGCGCTGTGGCACTCTGGCCCCGGTATTTCGCGTCCGAGGGTGCATACGGGGGCTTCGCGATGAGCGGTGACGCGCAGCAGGAAGAGCCGGCCGACGGTGGCGCCGTGGTGGGCGGGGGCGGCGTGACGGGCACCGACGGTTCCGCGCCCGGTCACATGCCGAGCCGGCCACAGCAGCCCGCCCCCCGTCGCCGTTCCGGGGACTCAGCCGAGGGCGGCACGGTGCTCCCCGGTCCCTGGTCGCCCGCCGAGGAGGCCGGGCCACCGGATTCCGGAACCGGAAGTACCCCTTCGTACGCGGTCCCTCTGCAGCGCGAGGGCCGAGCGGGCTCCGCCGATCTCGGCCCGTCCGACGCCCAGTTGATCCAGGGCATGCGTGCGGGGGACGACCCGGCGTACGAGGAGCTGTTCCGGCGGCACTCGGGAGCGGTGCGCCGCTACGCCCGCACGTGCTGCCGGGACGCCCACACAGCGGACGACCTGACGGCCGAGGTGTTCGCCAGGACCCTGCAGGCGGTGCGTGGCGGCAAGGGCCCGCAGGAGGCCGTCCGGGCCTACCTCATGACCTCGGTCCGGCATGTGGCCGCCGCCTGGACGAAGAGCGCGAAGCGCGAGCACCTGGTCGACGACTTCGCCGTGTTCGCCGCCCGGGCCACCCGTTCCAGCGAACTGTCCGAGGCCGACACCCTCGACCTCGGGGCGGACGTGCTGGCCATGCACGAGGCCGACAGGTCGATGGCCATGCAGGCGTTCCGCAGCCTGCCGGAGCGCTGGCAGGCGGTGCTGTGGCACACCACGGTGGAGGAGGAGTCGCCGAGCGAGGTCGCCCCGCTGTTCGGCCTGACGGCCAACGCCACGGCGGTCCTGGCCGTACGGGCCCGCGAAGGGCTCAGGCAGGCCTATCTCCAGGCCCATGTGAGTCAGTCGCTGACGGCCGGCGGTGACTGCGCGCAGTACGCCGACCGGCTCGGCGCCCACGCCCGCGGCGGACTGCGGACCCGTGCCGAGCGCGGCCTGCGCAAGCACCTGGACGAGTGCGCCAGGTGCCGGGTCGCCGCGGGTGAGCTCGACCGTGTGAACGCCGGGATTCCGGCGCTGCTCCCGGTCGCGGTCATCGGATGGTTCGCCGCGGGCTACGCGGTCAAGGCGGCGGGCATCGCCGCCGGCGGAGCGGTGGGGGCGGCAGGTGCCGGAGCGGCCGCCGCGGCCACGGGCAGCGCGTCGTCGGGCGGCGGAGCGGCGGGCGGAGCCGCAGTGTCGGAAGGGCTCGGCGCCCCGGTGAAGGCCGGGATCGCCGCCGCGGTGGCCGTGGCGGCCGCCACCGGGCTGGTGTGGGCCCTGTCCGGCGACGACCGGGCGCCGGAGGAACGTCCGGTGGCGAAGCCGCCGGCCGCGGCACCCGCTGCGCCGGTGCCCGCTCCCCCGCCGCGGCAGGAGCCCGAGCCGGACCCGGCACCGCCGCCGTCCAGGCCGGCCCCTCCGGCACCCGAGCCGCCGCCCGCCCCCGAGCCGCGGCCGGCACCGTCCCGGTCATCCGCTCCGGCCCCGACGCCGACCCCTGCGAAGCCCACCCCCGCGCCGCCCACCCCCGCGCCGCCCGCGCCCGCCCCGCCGGAGCCCGTGCCGCCGGAGCCGGTGCCGCCCGCGCCGGAGGTCTACCAGGTGAACCGCCTGGCGTACTCCGTCGCCGGGGACCACACGGAGCCCGAGATCGTGCTCCGCCGGAGCACCGGGGTGTTCTGGCAGCGCGACGGGCTGTCGATCGCCTCCAAGTCCTACGCGCACGGTGTGACCGCTCCCTCCCTCTCGTCGGTCACCGTGCAGCTCAACCGGGCGTGCACCCGTTACGAGGCGACGGTGGGGGTCGACGACCTGACCCTCGGTCTCGGCGCGGTGCGGTTCTCCGTGTACGACGGTGCGGGGGCGCGGCTGTGGCGGTCCCCGGTGATGCGGGGAGGTGACCCCGCGGTCCCGGCGCGTGTCGGAATCCAGGGGCGGGAGAGCATCCGGCTCGTCGTGGAGCCCTCAGGGGCCCTCGGCGGGGTGGCGCTCGCCGACTGGGCGGAGTCGCGGATCAGCTGCCGCTGACCGGTGGCGTCCCGGACCGGTCCCGGTCGGTCCCGTCGGCGGCCTCGACGGTGCCGGTCCCCTCGGCCTCGACGGTGCCGGTCCCGTCAACGTCGTCCGTGGGCAGCGCGACGGCGTCGGTGGGCAGTGCGCCGTCATCCGTGAGCCGGGCGCCGTCGTCCGTGGGCAGCGCGCCGTCATCCGTGAGCCGGACGACGGCGTCCGTGAGCAGCGCGATGACGTCCCTCGGCGTCAGCCCCTGCCCCTCGGCGCGCGCCTCGTCGTACGCCTGCTCGCCCAGCCGTTCGCGCAGGGCCGCCAGTACGGCCGTGACCTCGGCCTCCTCCACCGCGGACCGGGGCCCGTACGCCCGCCAGGTGTCGGAGGCCGCGAGGAGGCGGACCGCGATGGCGTGCCGGCCGACCTTCGGCAGGATGCTTCCGGCCGCCTCCGCCAGATGGGCGGTGACCACCTCCGCGCATTCGGAGTCCACGGCGAGCCGGAGCGCGTCGGTGATCCCGCGCAGCCCGGCTTCGGGGCCGGCCCCCGGCTCGAACACGCTGATGCGGGCGGAGAGCCCGAGGACCGCCGCCTCGAACTGCGGGGGCGGATTGCCGTACGACTCGCCGCAGTTCACGGATTCGATGTGGCGCCGGGCCTCGGCGGCCCGGCCCGCCGTGAGGGCGATCGAGGCGCGCAGGAAGCCGATGTAGGCCCGGGCGTCCAGGACCTGTCGGCGTTCGGCCTCGGCCTCCGCCTCGTCCAGGCCCTTCCCGGCGGCGTCGAGGTCACCGGTCCGGTAGGAGAGTTCGGCCAGGCGCCCCAGCAGGAAAGGTGTCTCGGCGTGGGCACCGACCTCCCGGGCGAGCTGCAATGCCTCCTCGTAGTCCGCCCGCGCCTCGTCGTACCTCCCCCGCATCATGTCCGCCTCGGCTGCGGCGCTCGCGACCTGGGCGCGCAGGTAGCGATCGCCGTTACGGCGGCTGAGGGCGCGCAGCTCGGCGAGGTCCCCGTCGATGCCGTTCATGCCGAGGGGGGTGTCGACGAGCATGTGGGTGCGGAACATCAGCGTGACGCCGTACTCCCAGTCACCGCCGTACGCCCGGGTGTTGGCGACGGCGGCGTCGAAGTGGGCGTGGACGCGGGGTGTGTACTCGCGCCGCATGTACAGGGTCATCGGCCATAGCAGTCCGGGGAACCGGGCGGCCTCCGGGCCGCAGGCGCCGAAAACCTCGGTCACCCTGCCGATCAGGGTGAGGAGTTCCTCGTCCTCGTTGATGCTGTCGGTCGGCCGGTTCTCCATGGCGAGGAGGAACCGCAGCATGTGCAGGTGCATCCGCGGCCAGTAGCGGGGATCGGTCTCGTCGGACGGGTCCTCGCCGAGCGCCGAGGTGCGTTCGGTCCAGGTCGTGCCCTCGATACGGAAATTGCGCAGCCACCAGAACCACCCCATGGCGAGCACCAGGCGCACCGCCACCGGCTCGCAGGGGTGGGCCACGACCGTGCGGTGGAGGACGGCGCGGATGTTGTCGAGGTCCGCCTCCAGGCGTTCGATCCAGGGGAGCTGGCCTTCGGAGCGCAGGCGGCCGTCGGCCTTCTCGGCCAGCGCGAGGAAGTACGCCGTGTGGGCACGGGCCGCGGCGTCGCGGACGCCGGGGGTCTCGGCGACGCGTTCGGCGGCGTACTCGTGGATCGTCTCCAGCAGGCGGTAGCGCATGCCGCCGCCGGTGGGGGTGGCGACGACGAGTGACTTGTCGACCAGTGCGCCCAGCAGGGCGGCGGCGTCGGGGCCGGTCACCGCTTCGGCCGCCGCCAGGTCCCATCCGCCCGCGAAGACGGACACCTGCCGCAGCACGGTCCGCTCGTCCGGGGACAGCAGGTCCCAGGACCAGTCGACGACCGCTCGCAGCGTCTGCTGCCGCGGCAGCACGGTGCGGCTGCCGCTGGTGAGCAGCCGGAAGCGGTCGTCGAGGCGGTCGGCGATCTGGCGCGGGGTGAGCAGCCGGAGGCGGGCGGCGGCGAGTTCGATGGCCAGGGGGAGTCCGTCGAGTCTGCGGCAGATCTCCGCCACGGCTCCCGTGTCACCGCCCTCCCCGGTGTCCGGGGCGAAGTCCGGCCGCACGGCGCGGGCGCGCTCGGCGAAGAGCCGGTGGGCGGGGTCGGGTGGCAGCGGGCCGACCGGGCGGACCATCTCCCCCGGCACGCCCAGCGGCTCGCGGCTGGTGGCGAGGACGCGCAGTCCGGGGCAGCGGGTGAGGAGCGTCTCGGCGAGGGCGGCGGCGGCGTCGACGACGTGTTCGCAGTTGTCGAGCACGAGCAGGAAGGGGCGGTGACGTGACCGGTGGGACAGGTGCTCGACCAGTCGCTCGGTGGGGTCCTGCGGCACGGCGGGCCCCTCGCGGGAGCCGCCCTGCAGCAGGGCCGTCTCGCGCAGTCCGAGGGCGGAGAGGACGGCGCCGGGGACCGCCGAGGGGTCGTCGAGCGGGGCGAGTTCGGCGATCCAGGCGCCCTGCCCGGCCGCGGACTCCTCGGCGAGCCTGGTCTTGCCGGAACCACCGGGGCCCGTGAGGGTGACCAGCCGGGAGCGGGACAGGTCGGAGCGGATGAGGCGGAGTTCGGGCTCGCGGCCGACGAAGGACGTGAGCCGGGGCCGGATGTTTCCCTCCTCCGCACCAAGATCGCCTGGACCCGGATCATCGGGTACCCGCGGAGCGCCGGGAACCCGGGGAGCGGCAGAGCCCCGCCCGGACGGCCCGCCGGTGTCGAGGAGCTCCCGGTGGAGCGCGCTGAGTTCCGGCCCCGGATCGGTACCGAGACCGTCCGCGAGAACCCTGCGCGCCTCCTCGTACGCGACGAGCGCGTCGGCCTGCCGGCCCTCGGCGCGCAGCCCCCGGAGCAGTTGCGCGCGCAGCCGCTCGTCGTACGGGTGGGCGGCCGTCAGCTCTCTCAGCTCGGGGACGAGGCCCGCCGTGGCGCCGCGGACGAGGTCGGCCTCGATGCGCTGCTGGAGCGCGGTGAGCCGGTGGGCCTCCGCCCTGCGCCCGGACTCGTCCCCGGGGAGATCGGCGAGGGCGGGGCCCCGCCACAGGGCGAGCGCGTCGCGCAGGGTGCCTGCGGCTGCCCCGGGTCTGCCGGAGGCGAGCTCCGCGGAGCCCTGCCGGACGAGCCGCTCGAAGACGTGGAGGTCGACGTCGTCCGGGCCCGCTTCCAGCCGGTAGCCGCCGGGGGCTGCCGTCACCGCCTCCCTGCCGAGGGCGCGGCGCAGCCGTCCGACGAGTGCTTGGAGGGCGGCGGGCGCGTCCTGCGGCGGCGCGTCCGCCCACACGTCGTCGATGAGCGCGGCGACGGACGCGGGACGCCCGGCCCGCACCGCGAGCGCCGCGAGCAGGGCGCGCAGCCGCGCGCCGCCGACGGGCAGCGCTCCGCCGTGCTCGTCTCGCGCCTCGGTGACGCCCAGGATCAGGTACCGCACCGGCCCATTGTGTCCCGGCCGCCGTCCGCGCGTTCATCAATACGGCGGGCACCGGCACAGCGGGCACCACGACCGCGGGCACCGGCACAGCAGGCACCGACGCCCACCGATAACGGCAGGCACCGGCACCGAGGGGACAGCGCAGCGGGGCGACCGCCGCCCCGTCCCGTCCGTCCCGGGCGCCCCTGGGCGCCGGCGCTTCAGGCCTGCAGCGTCCGGCGCGCCGGGACCACACCGCCGGCCACCGCTCGCTGGCGCGGTGCCGCCGTGCCCGTCCAGCAGGTGCCCCGGCGCGTGACCAGGCGGCGCAGCCACAGCTCCGTGGACGCCAGCTCGGCCAGGCCGTCCAGTGGGAGGGGCTCGCCTTCGGACGCGGCGCGCAGGGCCTTGCGTACGACGCGCGCCTCGATCAGGCCCGCTTCGGCGAGCAGGGGCGCGTCGAAGAGGGCGATCAGGTCGGGCAGGGCGGCGCGCAGACCGAGCCGGCCCGCCGCGGTCGAGGTGGCCTGGGACGGGGTGCCCCATCCGGGCGGCAGGTCGTGGATACCGGCGCCCGCGAGCACCCGGCGCAGGATCGCGGCGCGCGCGCCCGGCTGGACCCGCAGTGACTCGGGGAGGGCGCGGGCGGCCCGTACGACCTGGTTGTCGAGGAACGGGGCGTGCAGCCGCTGGCTGCGGATCTCGGCGGCCTGCTCCAGGATCCGGTGACCGGCGGCGTACCGGGCGAGCGCCGCGCGGGCACGGGCCTCTCCAGGGCGCTGGACCGAAGCGGGCCGGTACGCCGCCTCCTGAAGGCGAACCGATACTTCCGCGAGTGCCTCACCCGTGAGCCAGCGCGCTGCGGGACCCGGCCGCGACCAGGTGAGGGAGGCGAGCGAGGCGTCCGCCGGGGTGTCGAACCCGGAGACGTCGCGGTTGGCTTCGGGCAGCGCGGACGCGGCCGTCTCCAGGCCCGTGCGGTACGACGTCCGGGCCAGCCGGCGGGCGGCCCGGTAGACGGCCAGCGGGACGAACAGGGAGTGCGTGGAGGGCCCTTCGGCCCGGGCGAGCGCGGCGACGGGCCGCAGGATGTGGCGTCTGCGCCGGTCCATCAGCAGGTCGGCCAGCCGGGCGGGGTGCGCGTCCAGCACCTGCCGGGCGCCGTGGCCGACGAAGTGGTCCGCGCTGCCGGCCGCGAGCCGCCTCCGATGGCGTTCGGCGACGACGAGGGAGGGTGCGGGCTCGTCGGTGAGCGGCCCGCTCTCCAGCGAGGCGTAGGGCAGCGCCTCCTCACCCGCCGCGACGACCACGTGGTGCAGCCGCGGGTTGGCGGCGATGGCGCGGGCGCGCTCCATCTCGTCCTCGCGGCCCTGCGCGGAGAGGTCGTTGAAGGTGACGGCGAGGAGCCGTTCGCCCGCTCCCGTGCCGTGGCCCAGCAGGGTGCCGGGCAGGCCCGGCAGCCCCGCGGCGAGCAGCGCGAGGGTGGCGGAGCCGCTGCCGCCCGAGAGGTCGGAGCCGATGCCCGGGACGGGCGCGCCCCGCGCCGCGCGGCGTTCGGCGGGCCCCATCCCGGGAACGGGCCCGGGGTCGGGCGGCAGGGTCTCCGGGGCGTGGCGCGGGGCGGTCAGCCGGGCGCGCACGGCGTCGACCAGCGCGTCCCGCACGCCCTCCACGGCCCTCACCGGGTCGGTCTGCGGGGCGGCCACCGCGAGGGAGGCCACCGCCTCGTACCCGGTGATCTCGCGGGAACCCTCCCGCAGGATCAGGGCGTGCCCCGGGGGGATGCGTCTGACCCCCTCGTACGGTGTGCCGTCGCCCAGTGCCTCGGGGGTCTCGGGGCAGGCCAGCAGCGCCGCCAGGTGGCCGATGTCGAGCTGCGCCTCGATGAGGTCGGCCAGCGGGAGCGCCGCCGTGGCGTACGCGGTGCCGTTGGCCCATGGGGTGTGGAAGACGGGGCGGGCGCCGGCGAGGTCTCCGGCGACGGTGATGCGCCGGCCGACCTGCACGACGGCCGTGTAGCTCCCCGACCAGGCCGTGAGGTGGCGCAGTGCACCGCCGCGCGCGGCCAGGAGCCCCACCCGCAGTTGCTCGTCGGTCGCGCCGCAGCAGCCGAGCACGGCGAGCCGTGCGGTGGGCGCGCCCTCGGGGGTGGCGACGGTGATGACGCGGATCTCGTCGGGCCGCCAGTCGCCCACGGCCCACAGCGGATCCGGGTCGCCCCACAGGAGTTGGGAGCCGACCGGGTGGACGGTGCTGCCCTCCCCGTGGTGGCCGACCGCGCCCACCGTGCCGAAGCTCGCGGCGATACTGCTCCACCCCACCAACCAACGCATCGCCGCCTCCACAGGCTGTGGACGAACCGGCGTACCAGGACACGGGGAACGCCGTCGCGGGACATGCTGCCACGACAACGGCGCCCCGGAGGGGGTGCGGGCGGCGCACGGCGGATGTGCATGCGCCCCTGGCAAAGGCACGGCCGCGGCTCCCGGGACGGCGTCGCGACGGTGCGGGCCGCCGCGGAAGCCGCGGCTGCCGGTCCGCGAGGCGGGCCGCCGCATGGCCCGGGCCCGGAACCACCGGGATCCGGCCATAGTCGGGCCCGTCCCCGAAGGCCCTGTGCGACCGTTGCGAATCGGCCATTCTGCGAAGGCGGAGGAACCGCGCGTCTCCCTGCGCCCGACGCCCGGCGCACACCGCGCGCGGCGCACCCAGGGGCTTCCGGAACGCCGTCGGGCGGCCCTGCGGCCCGGCCCCGGGACGGCTCGCCCGGGCACGTGGACGTGCGGGCCGGCGCGTCCCCCCGCTGCGCCGCCCCGCACGTCCGCTCCCCCGAACCACCGTGCGGCGCACAGTCCGGGAGGTGTTCGTCACCTCCCGGACCGGTTCGCCGCCCGCGGGGATTGGGGCGGCGGATTCCCCCAGCCCGCCGAGTCCAGTTCAGCGGGCCGACCCACGCAGGACCCATCGAAGCGCTTGCGATTCGGCCGGGCGAGAGCGCACGGCCGGGCGCACGGCCACACACCAGGAGCACGGCTGCGACGCCCCCTGTCGCACGCACAACATTCCCGCCATACGGAGGTCTGCCCCTTAACGGTGGGGATGCGGCGAACTACGCTGGGTGTACCGATGTTCTCGACGGGGCGGCATATTCCACGGGGCCTGGCCACATGCGTGTGCGGCCGGAGTGACCGGGACCGCATCCGGGGAGGACACGTACGAATGCCGCGCGCCCGACCGGTGACGCGGCGGCCGTCTGTGTGTCGAGGGGTGACGCATGTCCAGGGAGCAACGCGGGCCGAACGAGAAGCTCGGCACGGTTCTCGCCCTCGCGGGAATCAGCAACGCCGGCCTCGCCCGGCGGGTCAACGACCTCGGAGCACAGCGCGGTCTGACACTTCGCTACGACAAGACCTCGGTGGCCCGCTGGGTCGCCAAGGGCATGGTGCCGCAGGGCGCCGCGCCCCACCTGATCGCGGCGGCGATAGGGGCCAAACTCGGCCGCCCCGTCCCGCTGCACGAGATCGGGCTGGCGGACGCCGATCCGGCGCCGGAGGTAGGTCTCGCCTTCCCCCGTGACGTGGGCGAGGCGGTGCGTTCGGCGACCGACCTCTACCGGCTGGATCTGGCGGGGCGCAGGGGCGGCGGAGGCATCTGGCAGTCACTGGCGGGTTCCTTCGCGGTGAGCGCCTACGCGACCCCCGCGTCCCGGTGGCTCATAACCCCCGCCGACCCGTCGGTGGCCCGCGACCCGTCCGCGGCCCAGGCCTCGGTGCTCGGCCCGGAGGGCGCGTCCGGGGCGCAGGGGGGCGGGGTCCCCATGCAGCCCGGACCGGACTCCGTGCCGGGCGTCTCACCGCTGCGCGTCGGCCACAGCGACGTCACCAAGCTGCGCGAGGCGGCCCAGGACGCGCGCCGGTGGGACTCCAAGTACGGCGGCGGCGACTGGCGTTCCTCCATGGTCCCGGAGTGCTTACGCGTCGACGCCGCACCGCTCCTCCTGGGCTCCTACAGCGACGAGGTGGGCCGGGCCCTCTTCGGCGCCTCGGCCGAACTGACCAGGCTCGCCGGATGGATGGCCTTCGACACCGGCCAGCAGGAAGCCGCCCAGCGCTACTACATCCAGGCGCTGCGCCTGGCCCGCGCCGCCGCCGACGTGCCCCTGGGCGGTTACGTCCTGGCGTCCATGTCCCTGCAGGCGACCTACCGGGGCTTCGCCGACGAGGGCGTCGACCTCGCGCAGGCCGCGGTCGAGCGCAACCGCGGTCTCGCCACCGCCCGGACCATGAGCTTCTTCCGGCTCGTCGAGGCGCGCGCCCATGCCAAGGCCGGCGACGCGCCCGCCGCCGGGGCCGCGCTCAGGGCGGCCGAGAGCTGGCTGGAGCGCTCCAGGACCGGGGACTCCGATCCGTCCTGGCTCGGCTTCTACTCCTACGACCGGTTCGCCGCCGACGCCGCCGAGTGCTACCGCGACCTCAAGGCACCCCGCCAGGTCCGCCGCTTCACCGAGCAGGCCCTGTCGCGGCCCACCGACGAGTTCGTCCGCTCGCACGGACTGCGCCTCGTCGTGTCGGCCGTCGCCGAACTCGAGTCGGGCAACCTCGACGCCGCCTGCGCGGCCGGCACCCGCGCGGTCGAGGTGGCCGGGCGGATCTCCTCGGCGCGCACCACGGAGTACGTGCGCGACCTCCTGCACCGCCTGGAGCCCTACGGGGACGAGCCGCGCGTGGCCGAGCTGCGCGAGAGGGCCCGTCCACTTCTCGTCACACCGGTGTGAGGGCGCACCGGGATCGTCCCGGTATGCCCGGCCCTGTGGCGCACCCGTGCGCCACGCCCCGGCCACCCCTGGTTTGAGCCCGTTGTCAGTGGGTCAGTGCACTATCGGGGTGGGAGGTGGCGTGATGATGACGCACGCGGCGTACGACTGCGATGTGCTGGTGATCGGTGGCGGAATCGTGGGTCTGTCGACCGCGTACGCGATCACGCGCACCGCGCCCGGCACCCGGGTCACGGTGCTGGAGAAGGAGTGGGGTCCCGCGCGCCATCAGACCGGGCGCAACAGCGGGGTGATCCACAGCGGCATCTACTACCCGCCGGGCTCGCTCAAGGCGCGTTACGCGGTGCGGGGCGCCGCCGAGCTGATCGACTTCTGCGCGGAGCACGGCATCCCGCACGCGGTGACGGGCAAGCTCATCGTGGCGACCGGCAGCGACGAGCTGCCCCGGCTGCACGCCCTCGTGCAGCGCGGCCGCGCGCACGGCCTGCCGGTCCGGGAGCTCGGACCCGCCCAGATCGCCGAGCACGAGCCGCGGGTGCGCGGCCTGGCGGCGATCCGGGTGGGCACGACGGGAATCTGCGACTTCACCGCCGTCGCCGTCCGGCTGGCCGCCGAGGCGGGCGCCGCGGGCGCACAGGTGAGGTACGGCGCGGAGGTCGTCGCCGTCGACCGGCGCTCCTGGGGCGTGGCGGTGCGCACGGCCGACGGCCAGGTGGTCAGGGCCCGCGTCCTCGTCAACTGCGCGGGGCTGCACAGCGACCGGATCGCCGCTCTCGCCGGTGACGACCCGGAGGCGCGCATCGTGCCCTTCCGCGGGGAGTACTACGAGCTGACCCGGCCCGAACTGGTGCGCGGACTCGTCTATCCGGTGCCCGACCCGGCGTTCCCCTTCCTCGGGGTGCACCTGACCCGGGGCGTCGACGGCACGGTCCACGTCGGGCCCAACGCGGTGCCCGCCCTGGCACGCGAGGGATACGGCCGCTCGGTCGTCCACCCGCGCGAGCTGGCCGCCACCCTGTCCTGGCCGGGCTCCTGGCGGATCGCCCGCAGGCACTGGCGGTACGGCGCGGGCGAGGTGCACAGGTCCCTCTCGAAGAGCGCGTTCACCCGGGCCGTCCAGCGGCTGCTGCCGGAGGTGACGGAGGGCGACCTGCGCCCGTCGCCGGCCGGGGTCAGGGCGCAGGCGGTCCTGCGGGACGGCACGCTCGTGGACGACTTCCTGATCCGGGACGCCCCGCACACGGTGCACGTGCTGAACGCGCCGTCGCCCGCGGCGACGGCCTCCCTTCCGATCGGGAGGGAGGTGGCGCGACGGGCTCTGCAGCGGGCTCGCGCGACGGGGTGGACGCCGCCCGCCGTAGAATCGGGTCATTGTGTCTGAGCCTGTGAACCCCACCCCAGAGACGCCCGGTCCCGCCCCGGAGACGCCCGGCGTCCCGCCGGAGGACGCCCCCGCCACCGCACCGGAGACCGACGCGGACACGGACGCCGCGGCGCGGCGTGCCGCCTCCTTCGAGCGTCAGCGGAGGCTGCGCCAGGAGCCCCGTTTTCCCGGCGGCCCCGCCGCCGACCCTGCGGGCTCGCACCACGAGCGCCGGATCCGCAGCTTCCAGCCGCGCCGCAGCCGGGTGACGACCGGCCAGGAGGAGGCCCTCCAGCGCCTGTGGCCCACCTGGGGCCTGGACATCGACGGCAGGAGCGTCATCGACCTCGCCACGCTGTTCGACGGCCTCCCGGTGGTCCTGGAGATCGGCTTCGGCATGGGTGAGGCCACGGCGCAGATGGCGGCCGACGACCCCACGACCGGAATCCTCGCCGTCGACGTGCACACCCCGGGGCAGGGCAATCTGCTCGGCCTCGCCGACCGGGCGGGGGTGTCCAACGTCCGGGTCGCCAACGGCGACGCGATCATCCTGCTCCGCGAGATGCTGGAGCCCGCCTCGCTGGACGGGCTCCGGGTGTACTTCCCCGACCCCTGGCCCAAGAAGCGGCACCACAAGCGGCGGCTGATCCAGCCGGAGTTCCTCGACCTGGTGGCGGTCTCCCTGAAGCCCGGGGCGCTCGTCCACTGCGCGACGGACTGGGAGCCCTACGCCGAGCAGATGCTGGACGTCCTGACGGCCCATCCACTGTACGAGAACACGCAGGCGGACGGCGGTTTCGCGCCCCGGCCCCCTTTCCGTCCGCTCACCCGCTTCGAGGGCCAGGGCCTGGACAAGGGGCATGTGGTCCACGACGTGCTGTTCACCCGTCACTGACCGGCCGGCGGCGGGCGTCCCGTCCGCCGCACCGTGGCACGGTGTCGGTCCCTGTCGTTAGGGTCGTCAGGTGTCCGAGTGGTCCGTACAGCACCAGCAGCCGGCCGTCCCGGTTCTCGAGGAGCAGCAGCTCGACGAGTACCTGGGCGCCGTACCGGAGCGCGGGCAGTGGCGTTACCGGCCGAGCCGCGTCGGCATGGTCTGGCGCAGCAAGGCGTTCCGCGCCGGTGCGGTCGTCACCGTGCTCGCCCTGTGCGGGCTGGTGATCCTGGCCCTGGTGCGCGAACAGACCGGTACGGAGGGCTTCCTGGTGGGCCTGGGCCTGGCCGTGCTGCCCGTGCCGCTGCTGATGTCCGCCTTCCGCTGGCTCGACCGCGTCGAGCCGGGCCCGTGGCGGAACCTGCTGTTCGCGTTCTCCTGGGGCGCCTGCGCCGCCGCGCTCGTCGCCATCATCGCCAACTCCTTCGCGACCCGGTGGATAGCGACGGCCACCGCGGATCCGGCGAGCGCGGACACGCTGGGCGCGACCGTCATCGCGCCGGTCGTCGAGGAGACCGCGAAGGCCGCGGCCGTCCTGCTGATCTTCCTGTTCCGCAGGCGGCAGTTCGGCGGAGTCGTCGACGGGATCGTGGTCGCCGGGTTCACCGCGACCGGCTTCGCGTTCACCGAGAACATCCTCTACCTGGGCCAGGCCTTCGGTGAGGACCAGGAGTTGGGGACCACGGGGTTCGCCTCGCTGACCGCCGGGACGTTCTTCGTACGCGTGGTGATGTCGCCGTTCGCGCACCCCCTGTTCACGGTGCTCTCCGGTATCGGCTTCGGGATCGCGGCGCTGGGCGGCGCACGTCACCGGGTGCGCCGCGTGCTGCTGCCGCTGCTCGGTCTGGCTCTGGCCATGGGCATGCACGCCCTCTGGAACGGCTCGTCCGCCCTCGGCCCGTACGGCTTCTACGCGGTGTACGGCGCGTTCATGGTGCCGTGCTTCGGCCTGGTGACCTGGCTGGCCGTCTGGTCCCGTCAGCGGGAACTGCGGACCCTGAGCACGGAACTCCCGGTCTACGCGGCGGCCGGCTGGATCGGCCCCGCCGAGCCGGCCGCCCTGGCCTCGATGCGGGCCCGGGGTATGGCCCGGGACATGGCGCGGCACTGGCACGGGGCCCGGGACCGCCGCCTGGGCAGGGCCGCCGCCCACGCGGTCGCCGAGTACGAGTCGTTCGCGACGTCCCTGGCCATGCTGCGCCGGCGGGCGCGCCATGACGGTGCGGGCGCCGACTTCGCCATCCGGGAGCAGGAGTTGCTGCACCACCTGTGGCAGCGCCGGGAGATCGCGGGCCCTGCGCTGGGGTACGCGGCGCACATGACGCGCCGGGCGGGCGTCCACCCGGCGCACCCCCAGGCACCGTTCCCCCGCAGGCTCCCCCACGGCGCTCCGGCTCCCCGGGAGATCCCGGCGCCGCACCGCCACTACGGCGGTTACAACCCCTATCTGGAGCACGGCCCCCGCGCGGCCCCGCCCACCGGCCCTCCCTCGGCGTGAGGGGCCCGGCAGGAGGAGCGGCGGTGCCGGAGCCTCAGGCCGAGGCCTCGGTGAGCTCGGCCAGCTGGCCCTCGGTCAGTTCGAGTCCGGCGACGGCCACGAGTGCGGGCAGCTGCGCGACGGTGCGGGCCGAGGCGATCGGTGCGGCCACGGTCGGCCGGGACGCCAGCCAGGCCAGCGCCACGGTGGCGATCTCCGCGTCGTGCTCCTGGGCCACCTTGTCGAGCGCTCCGAGCACCTTGCGGCCGCGCTCGGTCTCCAGGTGCTTCCCCGCTCCTTCGGCCCGCGCGCTCTCGACGGCGGTACCCGGCCGGTACTTGCCGGTGAGGAAACCCGAGGCGAGCGCGTAGTACGGGACGGCGGCGAGCCCTTCGGCGGCCGCGGTGTCCTGGAGCGCGCCTTCGTAGGTGTCGCGTGAGACGAGGTTGTAGTGCGGCTGCAGAGCGACGTACCGGGCGAGGCCCTCGCGCTCCGAGAACTCCAGGGAGGCCTTGAGCCGCTCCGGGCTGATGTTGGACGCCGCGATCTCCCGGACCTTGCCCGCCTTCACGAGCTCGTCCAGGGTGCCGATGATCTCCTCGACGGGGACCGTCTCGTCGTCGAAGTGCGTGTAGTAGAGGTCGATGTGGTCCGTACCGAGCCGGCGGAGCGACGCCTCGGCGGCCCCCTTGATCGTCGCGGCCGACAGCCCCTTGTACCCGGGGTGCGCACCGGCCTTGGTCGCGACGACGACGTCGTCCCTGTGGGAACGGGCGGACAGCCACGCCCCGATGAGCGTCTCCGACTCGCCGCCCTCGTTGCCCGGGGCCCAGACCGAGTAGGCGTCGGCGGTGTCGATGAAGTTGCCGCCCGCCTCCGTGTAGGCGTCGAGGACGGCGAAGGTGGTGTCCCGGTCGGCGGTCCAGCCGAAGACGTTGCCGCCGAGAGCGAGGGGGAAGACCTTCAGGTCCGAGTTTCCGAGCGGGCGCAGTGATGTCATACCCCGGCACAACACATCGGCGGATCCGCATATTCCGCCCTCGGCGGCTATCCGGTGACGACGGCGGGCCGGCGGCCCTGGCGTCGGGGGGTCGTGCGCCAGGGCCGCCGGGGTATCGAGCTGCGCCGTACGCCGGCGCGGGCGGTCAGATCGTGAGGCCCTTGCCGCGAAGCCAGCTCATGGGGTCGACGCCCGAGCCGTCGGCGGTGTGGATCTCCAGGTGCAGGTGCGGCCCGGTCACGTTGCCGGTCGCTCCGACGCGGCCGATGGTCTCGCCGGTGGTGACCTTCTGGCCGGCGGTGACGTCCATCGAGGACTGGTGGCAGTACCAGACCTCGGTACCGTCGTCGAGCTCCAGGACCGTGCGGTAGCCGTAGGACCCGGACCACCCGGCCGACTTCACCGTGCCGCCGTGCACGGCCTTGACCGGCGTGCCGGTGGGAGCCGCGAAGTCCAGACCGGTGTGGTAGCCGGAGGACCACATCGAACCGGCCTGGCCGAAGGTCGAGGTGATGGTGTACGAGGAGGTGGGGACGGCGTAGCTCAGGGCGAGCTTGGCGAGGCGCTCGGCCTCGGCCTTCTTCTTCGCCGCCTCTTCGTCCGCCTTCTTCTTCGCGGCGGCCTTCGCCTCCGCGTCGCTCTGCTGCTTGGCCGCCTGCGCTGCGGCCTCCTCGGCCGCCGCCTTCTCCTGGGTGGCCCTGGCTTCTGCCTCGGCTCCGGCCTGCTGCTGCTCGGCCTGCTGGAGGATGCGGGCCCGCAGCGCCTCACCGGCGTCCGTGGTGCCCTGCTCGGCCTCGGCCGCGGTGATGCCGGCCGTGGTCAGCGGGGAGGATGCGGTGACCGTGCCCTTGTCGGCGTCGTCGGAGAGGTAAGCACCCACGCCGGGCAGCGACTTGGCGTCGGGAAGGTTGTCCGCGATGGAATCGGGAAGGGAGATGGAGACCGGCGGTTTGCTCTGCGCGGTGGCCATGCCTCCCGCGCCGACGGCCGCGATGACACCGACGCCGAGGACGGTGGAGCTACGGGCGAGACCACGCTGCTTGGCGACGCGGTGCCTGCCGCGCACGGGACGGATGGACTCCTCGGTGGGGTTCCATTCCTCCCACGTCCTGCCCTGTTCACCGGGACTGTCGGGCCTGAAGGGTGCCGGAGCCTCGGGGGCAGGCTGATTTGACGCCACGTGGGCGCACTCCTTTCCTTCCTTCTCGCCTACCGGGTTAGCTGACGGGTTCGGAGCAGGAAGGTCTCCTACGGGCCCCTTCGTCCCTCGCGGGAGTCAGGTGTCCGATTCACCCCATGTAGGTGGTTCCCCGGTTCCCTTGCGGGATTCGGCGCTGCGCACGGTGCCGCCTCTGGCGACGACTGGGACAACCGCGCTGCGTTATCGAACGTTAATAGACATGCGGGTCCGATTCCAAGCGGTTCCCACAGATCGTTCATCGCTCTGACCTGGACTTTAGGGGGGCAATCAGCCCCAAACGGGCGAGTTGAGCACCCCTCACCCAGACGCCACTTTCTGACGTTGCGTCAAATGTTATGCGCAGCGACGTCTTTCGATTACGGACGGTCGCCTTCGGTCATTCACGGTCCCGCCCCACGATCTTCACCGTCCTCCGCCGCTCCTGCTGCCCCCTGGACGGCCGTCCCACCGCGAGGAGTGCGAGGTCGTCCGTCGACCGGCCCCCCGTGTGCAGCCGGACGTCATCGGTGAGGGCGGACAGCAGTTCCTCCGGCCCCGGGAAGATCCTGCCGCGCAGCCGGGCCGCCGGATCGTAGAAGACCCCGTCCGCGTCCCGCGCCTCCGAGAGCCCGTCGGTGAACGCCAGGAAGGTGGCCCCCGCCGGCAGCGGCCACTCGTCCGCACGGTCCGGCCACACGTCGAGGCCCATGCCGAGCGGCAGGGCGGGCTCCGTCGGCCGCAGGACGTCCAGGGCGCCGTCCGCATGGAGCACGAGCGGTTCGGGGTGGCCCCGGTTGACGATCCGCAGCGTGTCGGCACCCACCGGGATCTCGGCGAGCACGGCCGTCACGAACCCCTCCATCGAGTCCAGTCCGCCCCGCCGCGTGCCCTCCCGTGCCAGCGCCCGCTCCAGCCGCTGGCCCACACCCTCCAGCGAGCGCTCCTGCTCGGCCGCCTCGCGGAAGGCGCCGATCACGACCGCCACCGCCGCCACCGCGTCCAGGCCCTTGCCGCGCACGTCCCCGACCACCAGCCGCACCCCGTAGGGCGTGTCCGCGACCGCAAACAGGTCGCCGCCGACGAACTCGTCGGCCTGCGCCGCCTCGTAGCGCGCCGCGACCTGCAGGCCGCCGATCCGGGCCTCCGGCACGGGGAGCACCGCCCGCATCGCGGTCTCCGCGATGAACCGCGCCGAGGCCAGCTGCTCGTTGCCACGCTGCACGACCCGGTTGATGACGAGCGAGAGCGCGGCGACGGTGACCAGGGTGAGCAGGTCCGTGATGGGGGCGGCATCGGTGAGCATGCCGTCGGAGACCCGGATGGCGAGGACGACGAGGATCGCGGCCACACCCGTACGGATCGTGGATGCCAGTGAGAAGAAGGGAGCCGCGATCAGCGGTGCCGCGGCGAAGAGCGGCACGGCGGAGACCTCCGGCGGGGTCGTGACGTCGCAGACGAGCCCGGCACAGATCATCAGAACGGGCAGCAGACGCACGAACCTCCGGGCCCGCGCGTTCCCCTCGGCACGTCCCTGCCGTACGTCCCGCTTCCCCACCTGTGCACTCCTGCCCGGTCCGGCCACGGCTGCGGACGGTACCGCGCCCCGCCCCGGCCGGGCGGAGCCGCGCCGTGACGCGGCCGCTCATCGGCCGAAGGAAGGAGCGCGACGCCGCCCCGCCCCTCCGGGGGTCAGCCGGAGAGCCGGTCCCGCGCGTGGATCGTCAGTGCGTCCCGTACGAAGACGGCGGTTCCGTCCCCGTGGCGATCGTAGTTCTTCGCGAAGCGCGGGTCGGCGGCGTACATCCCGGCGAGCCCGGTGACGTACGAACGGGTGACCTCCGTGGTCGCCGACAGCCACGCGCAGTGCCGCCGCGCGATGTCCTGCACCTCGTCGCCGGCCACGTCGAGGCCGGCGGCCCGCGCCGCGCCATAGTCACGGGCGATGGCCTCGTGCGCCTGCTGGAACGCGGCACGCTCGGCGGGGCTCAGCCCCCGCCACCACCGGTCACCCCGCTCGTACGCCGCACGGCCCCACCGCTCGCCGACCTCCTGCTCGTACACCGTGTGGTCGAAGCCGTCGAACACTTCCTCGGCCATGAGATCCTCCCCTTCCTCGGTCCTGTGGAGAGTGGTCCGCACCGAGGCGATCTGCCGTCCGATGCGCTCCCGCTCCTGCTCCAGCAGGCGCAGATGGGCCCGGAGCGCCACGGCGGTGTCCCGCTGGCCTTCCAGCACGTCCTTGATCGCCGGCAGCGGGAGCCCCAGCTCCCTCAGCAGCAGGATGCGCTGGAGCCTGACCAGTGCGTCCTGGTCGTAGTAGCGGTAGCCGTTCGCACCCGTGCGGCTCGGTACGAGAAGACCGAGATCTCCGTAGTGCCGGAGCGTGCGGCTGGTGGTGCCGGCTCTTCTGGCGATTTCCTGGATGGACCACTCCATGCCGGAAACGCTAGATCTTCACGCAGCGTCAAGGTCAAGCCGCGCATCCCGGAGTCACGAGGGCGCACGACGGAGGCCCGGATCCTCGAAAGGATCCGGGCCTCCGTCTTCAGTAGCGGGGACAGGATTTGAACCTGCGACCTCTGGGTTATGAGCCCAGCGAGCTACCGAGCTGCTCCACCCCGCGTCGTTGTGATTGCAACTCTACGCCATCCGGGACGGTGCTCCGACCACTTTTCCCGGCGGCTCCCCCGGGACACCCGTCCTGGGGGAGCCGCCGCCGCGATTGCGGGCCCCGCGCGGCGGCGGGACTCTTGAAGGACACGACATCCGGTGTTCGGTCCCGTCTGCGCGGCATCCCCAGCTGCCGGCGTCGGCCCAGCAGCCTCACCCGATGAGATGGAGCCAGGGGAGGCCGGGCGCACGCTCGCGAGGAGAAGGCCATGGACGGCACCACACTGGAAGCCATGCGGACCGCGCTGCGCGGCCCGGTCATCGGCCCGGACGACCCGGCGTACGACGAGGCACGCACCGTCTACAACGCCATGATCGACAGAAAACCGGCGGCGCTGGTCCGCTGCCACGACACGGCGGACGTCATGGCGGCCGTCGACTTCGTCCGGGAGCACGGCCTGGACGTGGCCGTCATGGGCGGCGGCCACAGCGGCCCGGGGCTCGGCGTCGTCGACGGAGCCGTCACGATCGACCTCTCCCCCATGGACGGAGTGCGGGTCGACCCCGCCACACAGACCGCCCAGGCGGACGGCGGCGCCACGCTGGGCGAGTTCGACCACGCCACGCACGCGTTCGGCCTCGCCGCCCCGGCGGGCATCATGTCGACGACCGGCATCGGAGGCCTCACCCTCGGCGGCGGTCACGGCTACCTCACCCGCAAGTACGGCCTCACCGTCGACAGCCTGGTCTCCGCCGACGTCGTCCTGGCGGACGGCAGCTTCGTCTCCGCGAACCCGAGCGAGCACGCCGACCTGTTCTGGGCGCTGCGCGGAGGCGGCGGGAACTTCGGCATCGTCACGTCGTTCGACTTCGAGCTGCATCCCGTGGACACGGTCGGCGTCGGCATCACCGTGTGGCCGCTGGAGCACTTCCAGGACGTCATGCGCTGGTACCGCGACTTCCTGCCGCAGGCACCCGACGACCTGTACGGCTTCTTCGCCTCACTGACCGTTCCCCCCGGCCCGCCCTTCCCCGAGGAGATCCACGGACAGAAGATGTGCGGCGTCGTCTGGTCCTCCACCGCCGACCCCGAAGGCCTGGAGCAGACCCTCGCCGTGGTGAACGAACCGGCGCCGCCCGCCTTCCACTTCACGGCGCCGATGCCCTACCCGGCCCTGCAGACCATGTTCGACGCACTCCTGCCCGCCGGGCTCCAGTGGTACTGGCGCGGCGACTTCTTCGACAAGATCACCGACGACGCGGTCGACGTGCACGCGGCCTTCGCGGAGAAGCTCCCCACCGGTCAGTCGACCATGCACCTCTACCCGGTCGACGGCGCGGCGGGCCGTGTCGGATCCGACGACACCGCGTGGGCGTACCGCGACGCCGTCTGGTCGGGTGTCATCGCCGGCATCGACCCGGACCCGGCCAACGCCACCGCACTGCGGGACTGGGCGGTCGGGTACTGGGAGGCGCTGCACCCCCACTCGATGGGCGGCGCCTACGTCAACTTCCTGGGCACGGGCGAGTCCCCGGACCGGGTACGGGCCACCTACAGCGGCCATTACGACCGCCTCGCCAAGGTCAAACAGGACTACGACCCGCAGAACCTCTTCCACGCAAACCAGAACATCGAGCCCGCACCGCCGCACTGACGGTGACGCCGGGCTCGCAATTCCGGGGGAAAGCCGTGCCGGGAGGGTTACAGTCTGCGTGCACCGCATGATGATCCGGACCCCGGAGCGGCGCGGCACCGGCAGCGGCACCTCGCCGCCCCGCCGGTCGGGGCCAGTCCGGCCAGGCGCACCAGCGGCTCGGTCACGGGGCTCTCACCGCACACCTACACGTACAGGACACCGAGATGACCGACATGCCCGCTCGCACGAACCAGCGGCACTCCGACGGCGCGGTCGCGTCCGCGGACACGGCCGCCGCGGCCCCGCTGCCCAGCCCGCAGTACGCCGGCCTGTTCATCGAGCCCGACCTGCCGCCGGTCACCGACGACCTGGAGTGACGGCACGGCCGCCGGCCCGCCGCGAGTGACCGGCGCGGCCGTAGGGTCGTTGAACGGCCATGCGCATCCGTATCGGCGTGGTCGTCCTCGCAGTGGTCCTGCTGATCGCCGCGTTCCTCTCGAACATCCCTTCCGAGGCCGAGGCCGAGGCGGCGTGCCGGCGGGCCCTCGACAACACGTCGACGTGGACCGAGCGGCCCGACGTCTGCGCGGACGTGTCCGACGAGGCCTACCGGACGTTCCTCCTCATGTACGCGCTGCGCCAGGAGGGCCTGGACTAGCGACTGTCGTCCTCGTCCGGTCCGGGGTGTCGCGGGGAGCGTCGCGACCGCTGCGGGCCGTCAGCCGGTCCGGAGCTGCTCCTTCCACTCCGCCTGCGCCTTGTCGAGGTCGTCGGCCAGCGTGTGCAGGAAGTCGGCGGCGCTCGTCCTGCCGAGCATCACCTTCTGGAACCCCGACTCGTTGTCGGCCTTGGACAGGGTGTTCCAGTCGGGCAGGTAGTACGGCAGCTGGACGATCCTGGTGTCGCCGGAGAAGAGGGCTTCGGCACCCAGCTTCGTCGTCTCCGCCTCGTCGAGCCAGGGGTCCTCGGCGGCGTCCTTGTTGGCCGGGATCAGCCCCGCGGACTCGGCGAACGTGGAGTTCGACGCGTGGGATGCCGCGAACTCGATGAACTTCCAGGCCGCCGCCTTGTTCTGCGAGGACTTGAGCAGACCCAGGCCGGAGACCGGGTTGGACACCATCACCCGCCTGCCGTCGGCCAGTTCGGGCTGCGGGATACCTCGGAACCTGCCGGTGCCCAGCGAGCCGACGTGATCCTGGTACGACCCCAGGTTGTGGTTCAGCATGGCGATGCCGCCCGCGTCGAACTGGGCGACCATCTTGGTGAAGTCGTTGTTGAGGTCGGCCTCCGGGGTCGCCTTCCGGTACAGGCCCACGTACTTCTCCAGCGCCGCGACGTTCTTCGGGTCGTCGACGGTGGTCCTCGTCCCCGACTCGTCCCAGAAGGACTCGATGCCCGACTGCCCGTACATCGCGTCCAGCGCCTGGGCGATGGAGCCCGGGCCGCCCCGGATCGTGTAGCCGAACCGGTTCTTCTTCCTGTCCGTCAGTTTCGCGGCGGCCGCGTAGAACGCGTCCCAGGTGTCCGGCTCGCCGAGACCGGCCTTCTCGAACAGGTCGGTGCGGTAGTACAGCACCCCGTTGGTGGCGGAGATCGGCACCGTGTACATCTCGTCCCGGCCCGCCGCGCTCCGCACGTTCTCGATCATCGCCTCGTTGAGCCGGCCCTTCAGGGAACTCGCCTCCACGCGGTCGTCCAGGGGCTCCAGCGCGTCCTGGGCGGTGATCCCCGCGACCATCGCGGCGCCCACACCTCCCACGTCGGGGAGGCCGCCGCCCTGGATGGCGGTGTCGTACTTCGACTGGGCCTCGGTGGACGCGATGCCCACGTACTGCACGTCGATATCCGGGTTGGCCTTCTCGAAGTCGGCGATGATCTCCTTCCACACGGCGGTGCGGACACCGCCGTTCTCGTCCCAGAAGACGATCTTCCCGGTGCCCGGGCCCTCGGCACCCTGGGCACCGGTGATGCCGCTGCCGTCGTCACCGCAGCCGGTCGCGGTGAGGGCCAGCACGGAGACCAGGGCTGTCACGGCGGCGAGGCGGCTGTTGCGGGGCTTGATCATGTCGGCTCTCTTCTCTGCGGTGCTCACCGGCGCGGCGCCGGACGGCGTCCGGTGCGCCGGGCGGGGCGGGGAAGCGGGCCCGGCCCCGCCCGCGTGCGGCTCACGGCTCTGATATCGCGTCTCATATATGACATACGAAGAACAACGCGATGAACGTAAGTCCCCCCGCACGCAGGGTCAATGGCCGTGCAGCGGAAAAGTCCCGGAACGCCGGAGCGCCCCGACCGGGCCGACCGGTCGGGGCGCTCCGAGTGGTGGGGATCAGGCTTCGACGGCCACCTTGCCGGCCGCGGCCGGACCGGTCCGGTCGCGGCTCGCACCGGGGCCGGCGGGGCCCGGGATGAAGGCCGCGACGGCGGCGGCCACGAGGGCGACCACGCAGCCGATCGTCAGACCGACGCGGAACCCGTCCTCCGAGGCGAGCGAGAAACCGCCGAGGCTGATGGTCATCTGAGCCAGCACCACACCGATGACGGCGGAGCCGATGGTGGTGCCCAGCGAACGCATCAGGGTGTTGAAGCCGTTGGCCGCCGCCGTCTCCGAGAGCGGGACGGAGCTCATGATCAGGGCGGGCATCGCTCCGTAGGCGAGTCCGACACCGCTGTTGATGACGATGCCGACGATCATCAGACCCCACGCCGAGCCCATCAGGAACAGCGAGAGGCCGTAGCCGGCGGAGATCACGAGGGCGCCGAGGACCAGGGCGATCTTGGGTCCGCGGGCGTTGATGAGCTTGCCGCCCAGCGGCGAGACGATCATCATCATCACGCCGCCGGGGGCGATCCACAGACCGGCGGCGAGCATCGACTGGCCGAGGCCGTATCCCGTGGCCTCCGGGAACTGCAGCAGCTGTGGGGCGATCAGCATGAAGGAGTACATGCCGACGCCGACCAGGATGGACGAGACGTTGGTCAGCAGCACGCGCGGGCGGGCCGTGGTGCGCAGGTCGACCAGCGGGTCACGGGTGCGCAGCTCGTAGAAGCCCCAGGCGCCCAGGGACACGACCGCGACGGCGAACAGGCCGAGCGTGGTGCCCGAACCCCAGCCCCAGTCGGCGCCCTTGGAGATCGCCAGCAGCAGCGAGACGAGCCCGATGGCCAGCCCGACCGCGCCGGGCGCGTCGAAGCGCTGCCCCTTGGCCCCGGCCGGGACGTCCGGGACGAAGATCCAGATGAGTACGGCGACGGCCACGGCGAGCACGGCCGAACCCCAGAACAGCACACGCCAGCTTGTGTATTCGGCGACGGCGGCCGAGATCGGCAGGCCGAGCGCGCCGCCGATGCCCATGGATGCGCTGACGAGGGCGATCGAGCCGCTGAGCTTCTCGGCGGGCACGACGTCCCGCAGAAGGGCGATGCCCAGCGGCACCATGCCCATGCCCATGCCCTGGAGGCCACGCCCGACGATCATCGGCACGACGGACGAGGCCATCGCGCAGACCACCGACCCGGCGACCAGCGGGACCGCGCAGGCCAGCAGCATCCTGCGCTTACCGAGGAGGTCGCCGAGGCGTCCGGTCACCGGCACGCAGACACCGGCGACCAGGAGCGTGACGGTGATCACCCAGGCCGCGTTCGAGGACGAGGTGTCCAGGATCCGCGGCAGTTCGGCGATGAGGGGGGTCACCAGCGTCTGCATGATCGCGGCGACGGTGCCGGCGAGGGCCAGCGTCGGGATCACACCGCCTGCGCGGGCCGTGGGCTGGGGGGCATCCATGTCGCGGGTCCTCGGCTATCTCTCGGCGAAAGGAATGGCATCGTACACTTCTATTGCATCATGCACATTCTATGGCCCATGCACGTCGGCGTGACCATACGATGAAGCCGAGCCCGCACGACGAGACACCGGCCTCGCCCGGCAGGAAGCAGGAGGCGCCCGCGCATGGACAAGGCCACGCAGGAGGTCGAGTACGAGCAGATGCTGCTCAGCCGCCACGGACTCCTGAACAAGAGGAAAGGCCGCCGCAAGGACGGCCTCCTGGAACGCAGCGCGTACGTCCTGCTCAGCCGCATCCGCGTCCAGGGCCCCATGTCGGTGGGCGAGTTGAGCGAGGCCTTCGACCTCGACGTCTCGACCCTCAACCGGCAGACGGCCGCGGTCATGCGCGCCGGCTTCGTGGAACGCATCCCCGATCCGGACGGGGGCATGGCCCGCAAGTTCCGCATCACCGAGGAGGGCGCCCGCACCCTCGACGCCGAGCGCGAGGGCATGGTCGAGTCCCTGCACACCGTGATGGCCGACTGGCCCGAGGAGGAGATCTCCGCCTTCGCCGGCTACCTGCGGCGCTTCAACACCGACCTGGAGCGCATCGGCGGCCGCCCCTGGCCCCGCCCCTGAGCCGGGCACGGGCGGCCGATCCCAGGCGACCGCCGAGCGCCCGTACGGCAGGTATCCGGAAACGACGGAGCGCTCCGGCCGGCCGAAGCCGATCGGAGCGCTAAGTAGCAGGTCGGAGGACATCTCCTCGCCCTGCATCACGTAGGCCGTGTGGGACTCGAACCCACAACCAACGGATTAAAAGTCCGCTGCTCTGACCAATTGAGCTAACGGCCCGTGATGGATCACCCCCGAGCATAGCCGCCCCGGGCCCGGCAGCCGATCGGGTATCGGGTGCCGGGCCCTGTCGTGGCCGGAGCGGGGCCGGTCAGTCCGCGGATTCGATGGGTTCACCCTCGATCGTGCGCGTGTGTTCCGGTACGACCGGTTTGAGGAACCAGTGGCGGGCGGACACCAGCCACCAGACGGCCGCGAAGCCGAGCACCACCAGGACGGCCAGGGGCGCGTAGTTGAAGCTCTCCCAGGTGACCGGGGACACCTGGGGCAGCATGAACAGCACCGTGATCACCGCGACCCAGCCCACCGCGACGACGCCGACGGGCCGGGACCAGCGGCCCAGGTGCCAGGGACCCCGGACGAAGTCGTCGCCCCGCAGCAGACGGAGCAGGGTGGGGATGACGTAGGCGATGTAGAGACCGATGACCGCGATGGAGGTCACGGCGGCGTACGCGGTGACGTTGATCAGGTACGGCAGGCCGAGGGCCAGCGCGCCGAGCGCGGCCAGCCAGACCGCCGCGACGGGGGTGCGCGTGCGGGGGCTGACCGTGTGCCAGACGCGGGAGAAGGGCAGGGCCCCGTCGCGCGAGAAGGCGTAGATCATGCGGCTGTTGGCGGTGACCGAGGCCATACCGCAGAACAGCTGGGCCCCGATGACGACGAGCAGCAGGAGCTTTCCCGTGGTGGCTCCGAGCGCGTCCAGGAGGATCTGCGCGGGCGGTGCGCCGGTCGGGGAGTTCAGGGCGCCGTCGTACGACTGGATGGCGAAGGTGAAGCCCAGCAGCAGCACGAAGCCGGCGATCCAGGAGGTCCAGATGGACTGCACGATGCCCCTGGGGCCCGCCACGGCCGCGTCGTGGGTCTCCTCCGTCATGTGGGCGGAGGCGTCGTAGCCCGTGAAGGTGTACTGCGCCATCAGCAGGCCGATCATCACGACGTAGAAGCCGCTGCCCCAGCCGGTGTTGTTGACGAACTCCGTGAAGACGTACGAGGTGGACTGGTGCGAGTCCGGCACGAACGTCAGCGCTCCGACGATGACGGCGACCCCGACGACGTGCCACCACACGCTCACGTTGTTGAGGATCGCGACGATGCCGACGCCGAAGGTGTTGAGCAGCCCGTGCAGGACCAGGATCGCGGCGAAGAGCAGGATCGTGCGGCCGGGGGTGACCTCGAAGCCGAACTGGAGGTTCAGGTACGCCCCGAGGAAGGACGCCGCCCCGAAGTCGATGCCCGCGGTGACGGCGACCTGGCCGAGCACGTTGAACCAGCCGGCGAACCACGCCCAGGCGGCCGCGGAGCGCGGCGGGGCGAGGCGGTGGGCCCAGAAGTACAGCCCCGCGGACGTCGGGTACGCCGAACAGATCTCGGCCATCGCCAGCCCGACGAACAGCGTCATGAGCCCGACGCCGACCCAGCCCCAGGTGATGACGGCGGGCCCGCCGGTGTTCATGCCGAACAGGTACAGCGTCAGGCAGCCGGAGAGCACCGAGATGATCGTGAAGGAGACGGCGTAGTTGGAGAAGGCGGACATCCGCCGGGCGAGCACCTGCGTGTAGCCGAGTTCGGCCAGCCGTTCCTCGTCGGTGGCCGCTGCGGCGGGGGGACGGAGGGCATCGGGTGGCGGCTCGGCGGCCACCGCTTCGTCGTTTGTCATGCCCCCAGCGATGCCCGCACCAGGGGCCCCGCATGCGCCGCCGGCCGCGCGACACCGGACGAGGCCGGTGCCGCGCGGGGACTCCAAGAGACGGGAAGGGCCCGTACGCCACCGGGTCGGTGTCGTACGGGCCCTTCGCCTCAGTCGTTCAGCGACGGTCAGCCGTTGCGCTTCCAGCGCGGCTTGTCGTCGCGGCGGCCGAAGGTGCCGGTGCCGGTACCCGTGCCGGTACCACCGCGGTGGTCGTCACGACGGCCGGTCGGGCGGTCGCCGCCACCGGAGCGGAAGCCGCCCGAGGGACGGTCGTCGCGGCGGTCACGGTTGAACGGACGGTCGCCGCCGCCGGAGCGGAAGCCACCGGAGGGACGCTCGTCACGGCGGTCGCGGTTGAACGCCGGGCGGTCGTTGTCACGACGCTCGAACGAACGGCCACCGCGGTCGTCACGACGGTCGCCGCCACCGGAGCGGAAGCCACCGGAGGGACGCTCGTCACGGCGGTCGCGGTTGAACGCCGGGCGGTCGTTGTCACGACGCTCGAACGAACGGCCACCGCGGTCGTCACGACGGTCGCCGCCACCGGAGCGGAAACCGCCGCCTACCGGACGGTCCTCACGACGGTCGTTGCTTCCGCGGAAGGACGGACGGTCGCTGCTGCCGCGGTAGCCGTTCGAACCGGCCGGACGGCCACTGCGCTCGCCGACACGGTCGTTGCCGCCGCGGTATCCACCACGGTCGCCGCCACGGTCGTCACGACGGGCGTAGTTGCCCCGGTCATCACGACGGTCGTCGCGGGCAGCCGGCTGCTCCGGCACGGACGCGGCGGCCACGAGGGCGGCCTCGGCCTCGGCGGCCACCTCGGCCACCGCTGCCTCCGGGTCGTCCCCACGCTCGCGGGCGGCGCGGGCGACCAGGCGGTCGGCCTCCTCGCGCAGCTCGACGGCACGGCGCTGGACGCGCTCCAGCTGCTTGGTGAGGTCGGCGGCCTCGCGCTCGGCCTGCTTGGCCGCGTTGTTCGCGGAGTCGGCCTGGACCTCGGTCAGCGACCGGGCGCCCGTGATCTCGGCGACCTCGGGCTCGAAGACGCCCGCGCCCTGGACGATGTGACGCGATGCGTCGACGCCCGCGTCCTCCATGAGGCGGAAGATCTGGCGGCGCTGGTGCGGCAGCGCCAGCGAGACGACGACACCGGACTTGCCGGCACGGGCGGTGCGGCCCGAGCGGTGCAGGTAGTCCTTGTGGTCACCGGCCGGGTCCACGTTCAGGACCAGGTCGATGCCGTCGACGTGGATACCGCGGGCGGCGACGTCGGTGGCGACCAGGGCGTTGACGAGGCCCTTCTTGAAGTCCTCGAGCACGCGGGTACGGGCACCCTGCGTCATGCCGCCGTGCAGCGCGTCCGCCTTCACGCCGGACTCGATGAGCTGCTCGGCGATGCGGTCCGCGCCCAGCTGGGTGCGGACGAAGATGATCGTGCGGCCCTTGCGGGCGGCGATCGCGGCCGTGACGGGCGCCTTGTCCTTCGGCTTCACGACGAGGACGTGGTGCGACATGGTCGAGACGTTGCCCTGCGCGCTGTCGACCTCGTGGGTGACCGGGTTGCTCAGGTAGCGCTTGACGAGCGTGCCGATCTCGTTCTCCATGGTGGCGGAGAAGAGCATGCGCTGGCCGCCGCCGGGGATCTGGTCGAGCAGCTCGGTGACCTCGGGCAGGAAGCCCAGGTCCGACATCTGGTCGGCCTCGTCGAGGACCGCGACCTGGACGTTGGCCAGGGAGCAGGCGCCACGGTTGATGATGTCGCGCAGGCGGCCCGGGGTGGCGACGAGGACGTCGACACCGCGCTCCAGCGCGTAGATCTGGTTGCCCATCGACGTACCGCCGCAGACGACCTTCATCTTCAGGCCGAGCACGTCGCCGTAGGGCTGGAGCGCGTCCGCGACCTGCATCGCGAGCTCACGGGTCGGGGTGAGGATGATCGCGCGGGGCTTCTTCTTCTCGGTGTGACCGCCGGCCAGCGAGGCCAGGGTGGGCAGACCGAAGGAGAGGGTCTTGCCGGAGCCGGTACGGCCACGGCCCAGGATGTCCTTGCCGGCCAGGGCGTCCGGGATGGTCGCGGCCTGGATCGGGAAGGGGGCCGTCACACCGTTCTGCGCGAGCTTGCGGACGATGCCCTCGGGCAGGCCCAGCGAGGCGAACGTGATGCCGGGCTCGGCGTCCTCCGTGGAGGTCTCCTCGGCGGGGGTCTCCTCGACGGCGTCGGGAGCCTGGGCCACGAGGGACTCGGCGGCCTCGACGACGTCGATGATCTCGACGTCGTTCTCGATGCTCTCGGGCATGACGGTGTGGTCAGAACTGGAAATTGACATGCGAAATGCGAAACCTTCCGGAGTCTCGGCACGCGCCCGTAACTCCGTGTTTTCGCAATTTCGACCGCCTCAATGCGGTCCAGCCACGGCAAGGGAGAGTACGCGCCACACGGCGCTCTTCTGTGTCGGCGCCGGGCAATGGGATCAAACGATCTACTACCATACGCACCCTCCCCCACTTCGCGCAAACCGGGTCCTCCCGATCGACGCTCACACCGGCGCGACCTGCGGCGATGCCCTCGGAGTGGGCCACACGTCCACCCGGTCCGGCGCCCCCATCGCGTCGGTGCGGAACTGCGCCGCGGCCGGCGACGCCGTGGGCGGCTCGGGCTGCTGCGACGGCTCCGGATCGGGCGAGGGCGGGGGCGGCTCCGGGGACACCGGCGGGGGCGGCGGCTCGCCGGGGCCGGGGGCACTCGGCTCGGGCGTGGGCAGCGGTCCGCCGTGCGTCGGTTCCGGAGTGCCGGGGACACCGGGCACTCCGGGCGTGTCCTCGGGACCGGCCGACGGGCCGCGGCCCGGCGACTTCGCGTCCGGCTTGCGGCGCGGATCGTGCCGGTCGGACTGCGCCTCGGCACGCCCGCCGCCGGAACCGGACCACCCGGAGCCGGACGCGGTTCCCCCGTCCGGCCGGGCCGAGGACCCCTTCCGGTCGGCCTGGCGCGAGGGTGACGGGTCTCCTGCGTCGTCGCCGACGCTCATGCAGCCGGTGGAAGCGGCGATCGTCAGCGCGGTGACGGCTGCCCAGCGGACGCGGGCGGACAACTGGCGCACGGGATGGACCTCCGGGGCGGAGAGGGACGGGGGCGACGTGTTCAACTCCCCCGCCCCCGCCGGGGACACGCCCCGGCACCACTCCCGTACACGCGGCGGTCCTCCCGCTCAGCCCCCGGCGCCGCCGAAACCGCCCGCCACCTCCGCCCCGAGGAAGACCGCCCCGAGCCCGGCCAGCAGCGACGCCAGCACGTTGGCACCCGCCAGGAAGCCGCGCCCCTGCTCGGCCAGCCGCAGCGTCTCGTACGAGAAGGTCGAGTACGTCGTCAGCGCCCCGCACAGGCCGGTCCCCAGCAGCGCGAAGACCGGCGAGGACACCGCGGCGCCCGTGAGCACCCCGAGCAGCAGGCTGCCCGCCGCATTGACCGTGAAGGTCCCCCACGGGAACACGTACGGCAGCCCGGCGCCGTGCCGCGCCTGTACCGCACGGTCCGTCAGGTAGCGCAGCGGTGCCCCGGCGGCCCCTCCGAGGACGACCAGCAGCCAGTTCACGACGCCCGCCCCGTCGCGCCGGCCAGCGCCCGGGTGAGCACGGCCGCCCCCCACACCGCGGCGAGCGCCGCGACGGCCGTCACGGCGGCGTACGCGGTCGCGGTCGCCACCTCCTGACGGACCAGCAGGTCCGACACCCCGGCGGCGTACGTCGAGAACGTGGTGAACCCGCCGAGCACCCCGACCCCCAGGAAGGGCCGCACCAGCGGGTGCGTGATCCTGCCGAGTTCGACGGTCAGCACCATCAGCGCACCGATCAGCGCGCAGCCCGCCACGTTGACGGCGAACACCGCCCAGGGAAAACCGCCCTCCGCGGCGGGCACGGCGAGGGTCACCGCGTAGCGCGCCGCCGACCCGGCCGCGCCGCCGGCCGCGACCACGGCCAGGACCCGCCACCTGCCCGCGCCGCTCATCTCCGCGCGCTGCGCGGGCACCGACAGGTCGACGTCCGGGTCGACGGACGGGTGCTCGGGCGGGGGGCTCTGGCTGCTCACCCGTACCCCAGCTCGTGCAGCCGCTCGTCGTCGATGCCGAAGTGGTGCGCGATCTCGTGGACGACGGTGATCTCGGTCTCGGCGACGACGTCCTCGCGCGTCTCGCACATGCGCAGCGTCGGGCCCCGGTAGATGGTGATCCGGTCCGGCAGCACACCCGCGTACCACTCGCCCCGCTCGGTGAGCGGGGTGCCCTCGTAGAGGCCGAGCAGCTCCCGGTCCCCGGGGTCCTCCGGCTCCTCCTCCACGAACACCGCGACGTTGTCCATCAGCCGCATCAGCTCCGGCGGGACACGGTCAAGAGCCAGGCTCACCAGCTCTTCGAACTCCTCGCGCGTCATCTCCAGCACCCGGCCATTGTCACGTACGGCGGCCACCCGCGGGCGGGCCGCACGGCGTCCGAAGGCCACCCGCCCGGCCCACGGCCGCCCGCCGGTCCGCATGTCCGCCGTCCGTTCGGGGCATACGCGCCCAATGGCACGCCCGTTCCACGCCGCAGCCGCCCGTGTCCGCCGACTCCGCCCGTCCCGCTCCCGTACCCCCGCGGCCGTCGGTCTCGCACCGGCCGCGCACCCCTGGCGGCGCGCTTTCGTGATGCTGGCGGTGGTGGTGCTGGGCGCCTGGCTCGGGCTGCTGGTGGTCGGCAGTGTGCGGACGCCGGTGGGCCCCATGGACACGACCATGACCCTGCGGCCGTCGGTGAGCGGCGGGACCAAGATCAACGTGTCCCCGCTGGGCGCCCTGGAGCTGGACTCCCACCACGCCCCGGTCCGCCTGGACGTGGACGTCGACCAGCTGGACCCGGAGCGCTCCCAGGCCCTGGTGAAGCACCCCGAGCGCCTGTCGGGACTGCAGCAGGAGGTCACCGACGACGTCGCTTCCGGCACCCGTGAGCTGGCCTTCCGCTCGTGCGTGGCCGTCGTGTCGGGGGCCACGGCCCTCGGCCTCGTCGTCTACCGGCGCCCGCGCCGCGCGCTGGCCGCCGGCGGACTCGCGCTGGCGCTGCTGGCGGCGTCGGGCGTGAGCGCGTACGCCACCTGGAACCCGAAGTCGGTCCTGGAGCCGAAGTTCTCCGGGCTGCTCTCCAGCGCCCCCTCGGTCGTCGGCGACGCCCGGTCGATCGTCACCGAGTTCGACGTCTACCAGCAGGAGCTGGCACGCCTGGTCACCAACGTCACCAAGCTGTACGACGCCACGTCCACGCTGCCCGTCTACCAGCCGGACCCCGGGACCATCCGGGTCCTGCACGTCTCCGACATCCACCTGAACCCGGCCGCCTGGCACATCATCGCCTCGCTGGTCGAGCAGTACGAGATCGACGTGATCATCGACTCCGGCGACACGATGGACCACGGCACGGCCGCCGAGAACGGCTTCCTCGACCCGGTCCGCGACCTCGGCGCCCCCTACGTCTGGGTGCGGGGCAACCACGACTCCAAAGTGACCCAGGCGTATCTGGAGAAGACGAGGAACGCGCACGTCCTGGACGAGGGCGACGCGGTGGACGTGGCCGGACTGCGCATCGCGGGCACCGGGGACCCCCAGTTCACCCCCGACCGCGCACGTCCCAGGGGCGGCAAGGCCGCCGAGCAGTTCGCAGGCATGCGGCTCGCCTCCGCGCTGCGCGACCAGAAGCGTGCGGGCACCCCGGTGGACATCGCGGTCGCCCACGACCCGAACGCGGCCCGGGAGACCGACGGAACGGTTCCTCTGGTCCTGGCCGGCCATCTCCACCACCGGGTGAACGAACTGCTCCCCCTGGGCACCCGACTGAAGGTCGAGGGCTCCACGGGCGGCGGCGGCCTGCGCGCCGTGCAGAACGAGAAGCCCGAGAAGGTGCGCGCCTCCGTGCTCTACCTGGACCGCTCCACCCGGCATCTGCAGGCCTGGGACGAGATCACGCTGGGCGGGCTCGGCCTCACGACGGCCGAGGTCGGCCGCCACCTCCCGGAGGAGAACCTCACCTCCCCGTCGCCCTCGCCGAGCGTCCCGACGACCTCCCCGTAAACCGTTTTGGCGATACCTCCCCGCATCCCATATGCTTCTCACGTCCCCGACGCGCTGGAAAGCGCGCAGGTGGGCCCTTAGCCCTCATCGTCTAGTGGCCCAGGACGCCGCCCTTTCAAGGCGGTAGCACGGGTTCGAATCCCGTTGGGGGCACGCTTTACCGTGTGCGAGACTTGTCTCGCACATTAGCTTGGTCCTGTGGAGCAGTTTGGAGTGCTCGCCACCCTGTCAAGGTGGAGGCCGCGGGTTCAAATCCCGTCAGGACCGCTGCAGCCCGTATGAGCTGCGTGGCTGGGTAGCTCAGTTGGTACGAGCGATCGCCTGAAAAGCGATAGGTCGCCGGTTCGATCCCGGCCCCAGCCACCACCCGAAGGCCCCGTCCACGGACGGGGCCTTCGTCGTACCCGCACCCCGTCACCCGTCGCGGCGCCGCCGGACCACGTGCACGACCGGCACCAGCAGTGCCACACCCACCACCACGCCCAGGGCCGCCGCGTCCGGTACGCCCGCACCCACCCGCCGCACCCACTGCTCGACGGCGAACGAGGCGTCCACATCCAGGAGTCCAGGCAGTGCGGCCATCCCGTCACGGACGAGGAACAGGACGCCCAGTCCGACGAAGAGGAGACCCGAGAGCAGCGAGTTGCTGTGCACCCCGAGGCGGCCGACGCGCAGCGTCCGCCCGCGCAGCCAGGCCCTGCGGCCCAGACCGAAGCGCTCCCAGAGGAGCGCGAGCACGAACAGCGGTACGGCCATGCCCAGGGCGTAGACGGCGAGGAGCAGCCCGCCGTAGGCGGGGCTGCCGCTGACGGCCGCCACCGTGAGGACGCCGCCGAGGACCGGGCCCGCGCAGAAGCCGGCCAGTCCGTAGACCGCGCCCAGGGCGTAGACGGACAGTGCCGTCGTGGGCCGGATGCGGCCGCTGAGCGCGGCGATCCGGCGGGAGGCGAAGCCCAGCCCCGCGATCTGCGCGAGGCCGAGTCCGATGATCAGCCAGCCCGCACCGAGGACGAGCGCGTCGCGGTGGCCGTAGAACAGCCGCCCGGCGTACGAGCCCGCCGCGCCGAGCGGGACAAGGGTGGTGGCGAGACCGGTGTAGAAGATCCCGGTGCGCGCCAGCAGCCGCGTCGGGGAGTCGACGGTGTAGGCGAAGAAGGCGGGGAGCAGCAGGGCGCTGCACGGGCTGACCAGGGTGAGCAGTCCGCCGAGCAGGGCCGCGAAGTAGCCGATGCCGGGGGTCACTTCGCCCGGTTCCCGGCGTCATTGCCCGCGTTCCCGACGTTCGCGGCCTCCGCCGCCGCCTCCTCGACGGCCTGAGTGAAGACGGCCGTCGGCTGGGCGCCGGCGAGCGGGCGGCCGTTGACGAGGAAGGACGGCGTGGAGGTGGCGCCGATCCCGTAGGCCTGCTCCTTGTCCGCCCGGACCGCCTCCGCGGCCCGCGGGCTGTCGGCGTCGCGCGCGAACCGGTCGAGGTCCTTGACGCCCGCCTGTGCGGCGAGGGCCCTGAGCCGGGCCTTGCCGAAGCCCTTCTCCTTGGCGTCCTCGGCGTAGGCGGCCCGGTGGAAGGCCCAGAAGCGGTCCTGCTGCCCCGCGGCCCAGGCCGCGCGGGCCGCCGCCTCGGACGTCTCGCCGAAGATCGGGAAGTTGCGCCACTCGATCCGCAGGGTGCCGTCGTCGACGTACCTCCGGATCAGTTCGGGTTCGGTGTCCCGGGCGAACTTGCCGCAGTAGCCGCACTGGAAGTCGGCGTACTCGATGAGGACGACGGGGGCGTCGGTGCGGCCCTGGGCCAGTTTGTCGCCCGCGTCGCGGCGGGCGAGGCGCGCCAGTTCGCGCTGGACGTCGGGGTCCGTGTCCTCGGTCGTGCGGACGGCCGGTGCGTCGGACGCGGCGCCGTCGGGAGCGGTGGCCACATAGGAGACGAAGCCGAGCAGTCCCGCGGCGAGCGCGACGGCGAGGCCGATGAGCAGCGGCTTCAGGAGGGGCGACGAGGTGCGCTGGGGCGTGGGCATGCGGCACTCCGGGCTGGTGCGGGGGTGTCTGCTGGGCAGGGGGAACGGATCGGGGGACCCGCCTGCACACTCGGCTCGGAGCGTGCGGCGGGGCCGGCTATCCCCCGGCGCCGCAGGGCCCCGGCGGCAGCGGCCGGCGTCCGGACCACCCGCGGCCCGGTGTCACGCACGGCCGCCGCGCTGCGCCACTGCGATGGGGACACGGAACCGCCTCGGACGGGGAAGGGGTGACCAGCTGCCCGAAATGGTACGGCCTGTGACCACCCATGACCGCTCGGTCACCGGTGTGACGCATCCCCGCCCGCATGACAGGCCCGGTGCGAAATGGGTTCGCCACTCCTCACGCCCGGGTGAGATCCTGGGATCCGTATGTCTACTTCCTTCGCCGATCTCCAGTCCCAGCTCGGACAGCTCTCGCTCCGCGACGCGAACCGGCTCGGCCGGCGCCTCGAAGGAGCGCGCCGCATCCGCAAGCCCGAGGCCCGACAGTCCGTGCTGGACGAGATCGCGGCCGAAGCGGGCAAGGCGGCCGGGCGCCTCGCCGCGCGCGCGGCCCGGCTGCCCGCGCTGTCGTACCCCGACGAGCTCCCGGTCAGCCAGAAGAAGGACGAGATCCTGGAGGCGATACGCGACCACCAGGTCGTGATCGTCGCCGGTGAGACCGGGTCCGGCAAGACCACGCAGATCCCCAAGATCTGCATGGAGCTGGGGCGCGGCGTCCGGGGCATGATCGGGCACACCCAGCCCCGGCGGATCGCCGCCCGCACGGTCGCGGAGCGGGTCGCCGACGAGCTGAAGACACCGCTCGGCGAGACCGTCGGCTGGAAGGTCCGCTTCACCGATCAGGTGAACCCGGAGTCGACGTACCTGAAGCTGATGACGGACGGCATCCTGCTCGCCGAGATCCAGACGGACCGCGAGCTGCTGGCCTACGACACGATCATCATCGACGAGGCCCACGAGCGGTCCCTGAACATCGACTTCCTGCTCGGCTACCTGGCCCGGCTGCTGCCGAAGCGCCCGGACCTGAAGGTCGTCATCACCTCGGCGACCATCGACCCCGAACGGTTCGCACGCCACTTCGGCGAGGCTCCGATCGTCGAGGTCAGCGGGCGTACGTACCCGGTCGAGGTGCGGTACCGCCCGCTGCTCGAAGAGGAGGGCGAGGACTCCGACCGCGACCAGATCACCGCGATCTGCGACGCGGTGGACGAGCTCGGCCACGAGGCCCCCGGCGACGTGCTGGTCTTCCTCTCCGGCGAGCGCGAGATCCGGGACACCGCGGACGCCCTGAACAAACGCAACCTCAGACACACCGAGGTGCTGCCCCTCTACGCGCGCCTGTCGCACGCCGAGCAGCACCGCGTGTTCCAGCGCCACACGGGGCGCAGGATCGTTCTGGCGACCAACGTCGCCGAGACCTCGCTGACCGTCCCCGGCATCAAGTACGTCATCGACCCGGGCAACGCCCGCATCTCCCGCTACAGCCACCGCACCAAGGTCCAGCGGCTGCCCATCGAGCGGATCTCCCAGGCCAGCGCCAACCAGCGCAAGGGCCGGTGCGGACGTACCTCGGACGGCATCTGCATCCGGCTGTACTCCGAGGACGACTTCGTCACCCGGCCGGAGTTCACCGACCCGGAGATCCTGCGGACCAACCTGGCCTCCGTGATCCTCCAGATGACCGCGGCCGGCCTCGGCGACATCGAGAAGTTCCCCTTCATCGACCCGCCGGACCACCGCAACATCCGCGACGGCGTCCAGCTGCTCCAGGAGCTGGGGGCACTCGATCCGGGCGAGAAGGATCCGAAAAAGCGGCTCACCCCCCTCGGCCGCAAGCTCTCCCAGCTGCCCGTCGACCCGCGGCTGGCCCGCATGGTCATCGAGGCGGACAGGAACGGCTGCGCCCGCGAGGTCATGGTCATCGCCGCCGCGCTGTCCATCCAGGACCCGCGCGAGCGGCCCGCGGAGAAGCAGACCCAGGCCGACCAGAACCACGCCCGCTTCAAGGACGAGACGTCGGACTTCCTGGCGTACCTGAACCTCTGGCGCTACGTCCGCGAGCAGCAGAAGGAGCGCGGCTCGTCCTCGTTCCGGAGGATGTGCAAGCAGGAGTACCTGAACTTCCTGCGCATCCGGGAGTGGCAGGACATCTACGCGCAGCTGCGCACGGTGGCCAAGCAGATGGGCATCAGCGTCGAGGAGCCCAAGGCCGACGAGGGGATCCCCGAGCAGGCGGTGCACACCTCCCTGCTCTCCGGTCTCCTCTCGCACATCGGGCTGAAGGACACCGAGAAGAACGAGTACGTGGGGGCCCGCAACGCCAAGTTCGCGATCTTCCCGGGCTCCGCGCTGTTCAAGAAGCAGCCCCGCTTCGTGATGTCGGCCGAGCTGGTCGAGACGTCCCGGCTGTGGGCGCGCGTCAACGCGAAGGTCGAGCCGGAGTGGATCGAACCCCTCGCCGAGCACCTGCTGAAGCGCACCTACAGCGAGCCGCACTGGGAGAAGGACCAGGCGGCGGTCATGGCGTACGAGCGGGTCACGCTCTACGGGGTACCGATCGTCGCCCAGCGCAAGATCAATTTCGGCCGTATCGACCAGGAGGCGTCGCGCGACCTGTTCATCCGGAACGCCCTGGTCGAGGGTGACTGGCGCACGCACCACCAGTTCTTCCATGACAATCGCAAACTGCTCGGCGAGGTCGAGGAGTTGGAGCACCGGGCCCGGCGCCGCGACATCCTCGTCGACGACGAGACGCTCTTCGACTTCTACGATCAGCGGATTCCCGAGCACATCGTCTCCGGGGCCCACTTCGACTCCTGGTGGAAGCACAAGCGCCGCGACGAGCCCGAAGCGCTCGACTTCGAGCGCTCGATGCTCATCAACGAGAAGGCCGGGGCCGTCACCAAGGACGACTACCCGGACTCGTGGCGGCAGGGGAAGCTCAAGTTCCGGGTGACCTACCAGTTCGAGCCGGGCGCGGACGCCGACGGCGTGACCGTCCACATCCCGCTCCAGGTGCTCAACCAGGTCACGTCCGAGGGCTTCGACTGGCAGATCCCGGGCCTGCGCGAAGAGGTGGTCACCGAGCTCATCCGCTCGCTGCCCAAGCCGATCCGCCGGCACTACGTCCCCGCGCCGAACTACGCGGCCACGTTCCTCGACCGGGCGGTCCCGCTGCAGGAACCCCTGCCGCTCACGCTCGCCCGCGAGCTCCAGCGGATGGTCGGCGTGCCGGTCACGGCCGACGACTTCGACCTGTCCCGGGTCCCCGACCACCTGAAGATCACCTTCCGGATCACCGACGAACGCCGCCGGAAGGTCGCCGAGGACAAGGACCTGGAGGCGCTGAGGATCCAGCTGCGACCCAAGGCCCGCCAGGCCCTCTCCAAGGCGGCGGCGGCCACCGCGGGCCCCTCGGGGGAGTCCGTCGAGCGCTCGGGCCTCACCGGCTGGACCATCGGCACCCTGAACCGCGTCTTCGAGACCCGCCGCGCCGGCCAGCCGGTGAAGGCGTACCCGGCGCTCGTCGACCAGGGCGCGACCGTGGCCGTACGGCTCTTCGACACGGAGGCCGAGCAGCAGCAGGCGATGTGGCGCGGCACCCGCAGGCTGATCCTGCTGAACATCCCGGTGAGTCCGGCCAAGTTCGCCTCGGACAAGCTCACCAACCAGCAGAAGCTGGCGCTGTCCCGGAATCCGCACGGCTCCATCCAGGCGCTGTTCGACGACTGCGCGACGGCGGCGGCCGACCGGCTGATCGCCGCTCACGGCGGACCGGCCTGGGACGAGGCGTCGTTCCGCACGCTGTACGACAAGGTGCGCGCCGACCTCGTGGACCTCACCGTCCGCACGGTCGGCCAGGTGCAGCAGATCCTGGCGGCCTGGCAGGCCTGCGAGCGCCGGCTCAAGACGGTGAACAGCCTGGTCCTGATCGACAACCTCACCGACGTACGGGACCACCTGGCCCGTCTGATGCCGGCCGGGTTCGTCACCGCGACGGGCCTGCGCAGGCTGCCCGACCTGATGCGCTACCTGGTCGCCGAGGACCGCCGGCTGCAGCAGATGCCGTCCAACGCCCAGCGGGACACGACGCGCATGGAGAAGGTCCACGAGATGCAGGACGAGTACGCCTGGCTCCTCGAACAGCTCCCGCAGGGACGGCCCGTGCCGCAGGAGGTCCTGGACATCCGCTGGATGATCGAGGAGCTGCGGGTGAGCTACTTCGCGCACGCCCTCGGCACCGCGCAGCCCGTCTCGGACAAGCGGATCGTGAAGGCGATCGACGCGGCGGCGCCCTGAGCGGACCGGGCGCCGGGCCGTGACGGTCCCCGCACGGTGGGTGAGTTCGACCTGGCCCGCCGACCTCCTGTAGAGTCTCGTTTCGCAGCAGGCCGCAAGGCAAGCAGCGAAAACGAGGTCCTGTGGAGCAGTTTGGAGTGCTCGCCACCCTGTCAAGGTGGAGGCCGCGGGTTCAAATCCCGTCAGGACCGCAGTAGATGAAAGCCCGGATCCCCTGGATCCGGGCTTTCTCGCGTCTTGACTACGGCTCCGGACGCGGGTACCCCCGTAGGACGGAAGTCCGCCCCGGTTCACCCGGCAGGGGGCGGCGGGGTCCACCGGGAGGTCGCGCGCATGTCCGCGTCCACGGCAAGGCACGAGACCCGCGCGCTGCTGCGCGCCCATCTGGCGGCGGCGTCCGGCTATCGCCACCTCACCCGTCACTGCCCTGTGTGCCATCGGCTGCTGCGACTGGCCATGGAGCCCCTGACGGCCCCACAGGAGCCTTCGGAGCCCGCCGAATCGGGCATGAAGGCGCAGCCGCCCGCGGGCCCGGAGAGCGCCGCCGACGGCCGCGGGAGCGACGCCTGGGGCGAGGCCGGCCCGCACGATCCGCCCCCGGAGGGCGACACCCCCTCCGGGGAGCGCTCTCAGGGCCGCCGCGAAGCGCCTCCCGATGACACAAGCGCCGCCGGGGCGTGACCCGCCGACCGCCGCGGACACCACTCCCGGAGCGACAGGCCCGCGCCCGGCGGGGCGCGCTCCGGTGTGACGCGAGTCACTGAACCAGTTTTTCGGAAGGGGCACCTTACGCACTTCCTACAACTGGGGAATTTAATATGTGCAATTGCACTCCCCGTGGAGTACATCCCGGACCGTTCCGCACGAGCTGCCCCACGACGTCCGGGACCCGGGCGAACAGTCCCGAACAGTCCCGCCCACACTCACACGCCGGGCCACGCAAACCGACCCGTCGGCCGGTTCGGAGGACCGGCGCCGGTGCTCGGAACAGCCCGTCCGGAACGCCCCGTTCGAGGGCCGGCGCGCACGCCGGGACGACCGCGCCCCCGCGCTCCCGGAAAACGCAGATCGCGCTGGACCCGGCGGAGTCCAGCGCGATCGAACGACGAACCCGCATGTCACAGGTATGGCGCCCGTTGGGGCGGGCGCCCGTCGTGTGGAGCTATCTGTGGGATCACCGGGGGTTGGGGGACCTCCGGAGCCCTGTTATGGCTGCGGCGACAGGGGTGTGTCAGGCCTCGCTGCGCTGCTGCGGGATACCCGCAAGCAGTGCGCGGACCTCTGCCTCGCGGTACCGGCGATGTCCACCGAGCGTGCGGATGGACGTGAGCTTGCCAGCCTTTGCCCAACGGGTGACCGTCTTCGGGTCCACGCGGAACATCGTGGCGACCTCAGCCGGGGTCAGCAGCGGCTCGGCATCAGGGGTGCGAGCGGTCATGAGCGGCCTCCTCGGGAGAACCGAACCATCTCGGTTCTTTCCTCTAAATTCTGCACCTTGACCCACGTTGCCCGAAATGGCGGACGCGGGCCGAGTCGGTTATAGGACGAACGGCTTGTCCTCGGCACTACAACTACACCATCCGTCCAGCCACGTCGGCCAAACCGATGGAATTGCCCTCCCAGGTGTTCATCAGCGACGGAAGCCGATGGACCATGCCATAGCGGACAGTCACGCCCCAGTAACGATCAGTCACAGGTCAACCAGGAGTCGTCAGAAGTCGTCAGACCCCCCATAGCGTGCAATGCGAAGCATGACGCCCATAGTTAGGCGAACGGAGCCCTCCCCGGACTCCTTGTCCTATTTTGGCATGAGGAGTAGGGAAGGGCGCAAGGGCCCCGTTAGTGCTGTCCGTCACGCTTGAGACAAAGGCCCGGTTCAGGACGTAGGTCCCAAGGCCTGGACCAGCGCATCCTCGCCTCACCTGTCGCACGCGTCACACCTGGCACACGGTCACGCGCCTCTCGGCTCCTGTCACGGCATCCCGCCCACCTCCGCCGGCCTCCCCGGTGCCCACGGATGTCGGACACCTCACGGGATGTCTCTTCCCTGCCCCGAACACCTCTATGCGACGTTGCGTTCCAATTCACACTACTTCGCGCTAGTTGGAGGACTGGAGGTCGCGCACCGCCCGCCAGCGGTCGGCGAGACGCCCGTACGCGACACCCGCGGCGTCGCCGTCCCCGGCGCGCAGGGCCGCGATGCCCTCGGCCACGTCCGCGGCCGACCGGTCACCCGCGAGCTGCTCGCCGGAGAGGGCGTGCACGAGGCCGCCGTAGTCGAGCTCGACCAGACCGCGCGGATGGAACTCCTCCAGCCAGCGCCCGACGTCCACGAGCCCCTCGGTCAGCGGCCCTTCGTCGACCGTCTCCCGCAGCGTCCGCAACGCCCTCGCCAGCCGCCGCCGCGCCTGCACCATCGGGGTGCGGTAGCGCAGGGAGGGCCGCCCGCCGTCGGCGCCGGCCGCGACGTACTCGCGCTCCTCGTCGTCGAACAGGACGAACCAGCGCACGGGCACGTGCCACACCGTCGTCCGGATCCAGGGACGGGCGTCCGGGTTCCGCTCCGACCACCGCTCGTAGTCCGCCGCCGCCTGGCCCCGCACCACCGGGGGCAGCACCGCGTCGAGCACGGTGGCCGGAAACAGACCCCCCAGCTCGCCGAGCGCCATCCAGCTCCGCATCCGGGTGCGCCACGGGCACACGCACACCACGCCGTCCACTTCCGCCACGAACGCGTCCCCGCTCTCGTGCACCGGAACCGGCACCGGCGGGGTGGGCACCAAGTCCGCCAGCGAGCGTCGCAGTTCGTCCTGCGCGGTGGGCAGGACCGACCGCTGCGCGTAACGGGCCCAGTGGCCTCTCTCGGGCTCCCGGAAAGCGGCGAGCGGCTCGTACACCCGCAGATAGGACGTGTAGGGGACGAGCACCGAAGACACCACCGACATGCGGTGAATCGTGTCATGCCGGTACTCCACCAGGGGGTGATCCCGCGCACCCGCGCGGATCCGCGTGTCCCGAGGACTTACGCTCTTGCCCAGTCGGACCGGCCGCTGCCGGTCCGGCCGGGACCCTCCCCACCTTCAGGAGGGTCTTCCGCCGCTTCGTACTTGGGAGTCACCACAGTGACCGATGTGACCGGCGTACCTGTCGACGTGCTGCGCACCCTGTTCCACTCGGACCAGGGCGGCCACGAGCAAGTCGTCATCTGCCAGGACCGCGCCACAGGCCTCAAGGCCGTCATCGCCCTCCACTCCACCGCCCTGGGTCCCGCCCTCGGCGGCACCCGCTTCTACCCGTACGCCTCCGAAGCGGAGGCCGTCGCGGACGCGCTGAACCTGTCGCGCGGCATGTCGTACAAGAACGCCATGGCCGGGCTCGACCACGGCGGCGGCAAGGCCGTGATCATCGGTGACCCGGAGCAGATCAAGTCCGAGGAACTGCTCCTGGCCTACGGCCGGTTCGTGGCCTCGCTCGGCGGCCGGTACGTGACCGCGTGCGACGTCGGCACCTACGTCGCCGACATGGACGTCGTCGCCCGGGAGTGCCGCTGGACCACCGGCCGCTCCCCCGAGAACGGCGGCGCGGGCGACTCCTCCGTCCTCACCGCGTTCGGCGTCTTCCAGGGCATGCGGGCCTCCGCACAGCACCTCTGGGGCGATCCCACGCTGCGCGGACGCAAGGTAGGCGTCGCCGGCGTCGGCAAGGTGGGCCGCCACCTGGTCGAGCACCTGCTCAGCGACGGCGCCGAGGTCGTCGTGACCGACGTGCGCGAGGAGTCCGTCCGCCGGATCACGGACCTGCACCCGCAGGTCGCCGTGGCCGCGGACACGGACGCGCTGATCCGCACCGAGGGCCTCGACATCTACGCGCCGTGCGCCCTCGGGGGCGCCCTGAACGACGAGACCGTCCCCGTCCTCACCGCGAAGATCGTCTGCGGAGCCGCCAACAACCAGCTGGCGCACCCGGGTATCGAGAAGGACCTGGCCGACCGTTCGGTTCTGTACGCACCGGACTACGTCGTGAACGCCGGTGGCGTCATCCAGGTCGCCGACGAACTGCACGGTTTCGACTTCGACCGGTGCAAGGCGAAGGCCTCGAAGATCTTCGACACGACGCTGGCCATATTCGCACGTGCGAAGGCGGACGGGATTCCGCCGGCCGCCGCGGCCGACCGGATCGCCGAGCAGCGGATGGCGGAGGCCCGCCGCCGCTGACCCGTCCCGCGCGAGCTCCGTCCCCCGCCGCCGGACGGCCCGCGGGGGGCGCCGGCGCGGCCGCGCACGGGTTCCCGGAGCGGCCGGCCCGCCCTGGGGAGACAAGACTCACCCAGGTCGGCGGGTCGGCCGTCCACAAGAGGTTAAAATCGGTCTTGACCAGCGAGGAAGGGCTCCTCGACGGTCCTGCGCGAAGGCACGTGATGCGGGCGGCGTACCGTATGGCCGAGGAAGCAGGTACCGTTAAAGCCACGGGCGCGGTCTCTCAGCCGAGAGTCCGTCCTGAAACATGAACGCGTGTCAAGACTCTGGGGCCGTCGAGCCCCGTCACCGAGGGGGTCGAGCCATGGGGCGCGGCCGGGCAAAGGCCAAGCAGACCAAGGTCGCCCGCCAGCTGAAGTACAGCAGCGGCGGGACGGACCTGTCGCGTCTGGCCAATGAGCTGGGCGCATCGCCTTCGAGTCAGCCACCGAACGCGGAGCCGTTCGAGGACGACGACGAGGAAGATGACCCGTACGCACAGTACGCGGATCTGTACAACGACGACGAGGACGCGGACGAGGACGAACAGTCCGGTCCGTCGTCACAGCGCCGCGGCGCTTGACCTCGCTCTGACACATCAACCCGGTCCGGGTCCGCCCGGACCGGGTTCTGTGCTGTCCGGGCCCGGCAACGACGGGGCTCCCGTCGGGTGCACCGCTCGTACGCGGCCCGCCGCCGGTCCGGCCCGGGGCCGGGACCGGCGGACACGACGTCCTACCGTGCGTAGCTACCGGTCAGCTCGGCACCCGTGGCGTGGTCACCGCGCGCGGTGATCTCGCCCGCGACCCAGGAGTCCACACCCCGGTCGGCCAGCGTCGTCAGTGCCGCGTCGACCGAGTCGGCGGGCACGACCGCGATCATGCCGACACCCATGTTGAGGGTCTTCTCGAGCTCCAGCTGCTCGACCTTGCCGGCCTTGCCGACCAGATCGAACACGGCGCCCGGGGTCCACGTGCCGCGGTCGACCGTGGCGTGGAGCGCGTCCGGGATCACCCGGGCCAGGTTGTTGGCCAGACCGCCGCCGGTGACGTGGCTGAAGCCGTGCACCTCGGTCGTACGGGTCAGTGCGAGGCAGTCCAGGGAGTAGATCCTCGTGGGCTCCAGGAGCTCCTCACCGAGCGTCCTGCCGAACTCCTCGACCTGACGGTCCAGGGTCCATCCGGCACGGTCGAAGACCACGTGGCGCACGAGCGAGTACCCGTTGGAGTGAAGACCGGAGGACGCCATCGCGATCACGGCGTCGCCCTCGCGGATGCGCTCCGGGCCCAGGAGGCGGTCCGCCTCGACCACGCCCGTGCCCGCTCCGGCGACGTCGAAGTCGTCGGGGCCGAGGAGCCCGGGGTGCTCGGCGGTCTCGCCGCCCACCAGGGCGCAGCCCGCGAGGACGCAGCCCTCGGCGATGCCCTTGACGATCGCCGCGACACGCTCGGGATGCACCTTGCCGACACAGATGTAGTCGGTCATGAAGAGCGGCTCGGCCCCGCACACGACCAGGTCGTCGACGACCATGCCGACGAGGTCGTGGCCGATGGTGTCGTACACGCCCATCTGCCGGGCCAGGTCTACCTTCGTGCCGACGCCGTCGGTCGCCGAGGCCAGCAGCGGGCGCTCGTAGCGCTTGAGCGCCGAGGCGTCGAAGAGACCGGCGAACCCGCCGAGGCCGCCGAGGCCCTCGACCTCGGGGCGCTTCGTCTTCTTCACCCACTCCTTCATCAGCTCGACGGCGCGGTCACCGGCTTCGATGTCGACGCCCGCCGCGGCGTAGGAAGCACCTGTTGTCTCAGACATGGCCCGGGATCTTTCGTGTGGGAGTGCGGGGCTGGTGGGGAAGCGGCCGGTCGGTCCGGATCACGGACGACGCAGCGCGTCGGCAGCCGCGGTCGCGGCGGGGCCGGCGGCCAGCTCGGTCTCCAGCAGCTGCTTGCCGAGCAGCTCCGGGTCCGGGAGCTCCATCGGGTACTCGCCGTCGAAGCAGGCGCGGCACAGGTTCGGCTTGGCGATCGTCGTCGCCTCGACCATCGCGTCGAGCGAGATGTACGAGAGCGAGTCCGCACCCATGGAGGTGGCGATCTCATCGACGGTCATGCCGTTCGCGATCAGCTCCGCCCGCGTGGCGAAGTCGATGCCGAAGAAGCACGGCCACTTGACCGGCGGGGACGAGATCCGGATGTGGATCTCGGCGGCACCGGCCTCGCGGAGCATCCGCACCAGGGCACGCTGGGTGTTGCCGCGGACGATCGAGTCGTCGACGACCACCAGGCGCTTGCCCTTGATGACTTCCTTGAGCGGATTCAGCTTGAGGCGGATGCCCAGCTGGCGGATCGTCTGCGAGGGCTGGATGAAGGTCCGGCCGACGTAGGCGTTCTTGACGAGTCCGGCTCCGAACGGAATTCCGCTCGCCTCGGCGTAACCGATGGCGGCGGGGGTTCCCGATTCCGGCGTCGCTATGACCAGGTCGGCGTCGACGGGGGCTTCCGCGGCCAGCTTCCGGCCCATCTCCACACGCGAGAGATAGACGTTGCGCCCGGCGATGTCGGTGTCGGGGCGGGCGAGATAGACGTACTCGAAGACGCAGCCCTTCGGCTTCGCTTCTGCGAAGCGGGAGGTGCGCAGGCCGTTCTCGTCGATGGCGACGAGCTCACCCGGCTCGATCTCGCGGACGTAGCTCGCACCGCAGATGTCCAGGGCGGCGGACTCGGAGGCCACCACCCAGCCGCGCTCGAGCCGGCCGAGGACCAGCGGGCGGATGCCCTGCGGGTCACGGGCCGCGTAGAGGGTGTGCTCGTCCATGAAGACGAGCGAGAAGGCGCCCTTCACCTGGGGAAGCACCGTAGTGGCGGCTTCCTCGATGGTGAGCGGCTTGTCGTCGGCGTCTCTCTGCCCGGCGAGCAGCGCGGTCACCAGATCGGTGTCGTTGGTCGCCGCGACCTGGGTGGCACGGCCGTCCTTACGGGGAAGGTCGGCGACCATCTCGGCGAGCTGGGCCGTGTTGACCAGATTGCCGTTGTGACCCAGGGCGATCGAGCCGTGCGCGGTGGCACGGAACGTCGGCTGCGCGTTCTCCCACACCGAGGCACCGGTGGTGGAGTAACGGGCATGACCGACCGCGATGTGGCCCTGGAGCGATCCCAGAGACGTTTCGTCGAAGACCTGCGAGACCAGTCCCATGTCCTTGAAGACCAGGATCTGGGACCCGTTGCTCACTGCGATGCCCGCGGACTCCTGTCCACGGTGCTGCAGGGCATACAGTCCGAAATAGGTGAGCTTGGCGACCTCTTCGCCGGGAGCCCAGACACCGAAGACGCCGCAAGCGTCCTGGGGGCCTTTCTCTCCGGGGAGCAGGTCGTGGTTGAGTCGTCCATCACCACGAGGCACGCCACCGAGTGTAGGCGAGATCGACCACCGGTCCGAATTGGGCGAACCTCCGACGGGGGCTCCTGGACTGCCTCGGGCGAACGGGTGCGGGCCCCCGGCAGGCGGCCCGGGGCGCGTACGGATGATCACTACGCGTGATCATGGTCGGTTGCCCACCCGGGCCCGAGAACGGTGCCGGGCGCCCGTGGCCCGGGATGGGCGCCGGTTACCGACGGGTCGGTCCTGTCGGCCGTCCGGCCCCGCCGACGGCTCCCCCGTGGCGTTCGGCGAGCCCGGCCGCCGGGCCGGACCGGACCGCGCCGGCCGCCCGCATCGTGGCGAGCCTCACACCGGACGGTCTCCGCCGGAGCCCCGTGGCCCCGGGTGAACGCCTCGTCGGAGGCTTCCGGCCGCCGGTCCGTGCGCGGTCGGTGACTGCCGCGAAGGCCCCCGGCCGCCCGCTTCCGCCTCGCGGCGGCCCCTGGCCCCCGGCGGTGGCTGCGGCCCGGCGCCGGACGCCCGCGTCCGCTCGGTCCGCTCCCGTGCCGGACGGACATCCGAGGTTCCGAGACGGTCCCGGGTCAGTGCCCGGCCGGGGGCGCGGTCGCGTCGAGTCCCTCGCCGCCCTTCGCGGTGAGCGACAGGGTGCGGTGCGCGATCGTGTACGTCGTCTCCCCCTTCATGGCGCCGAGCAGGGCCCGCTCCAGTTCCATGGCGCCGCCCGGGCACATCTTCCGGGTCGAGGCCAGGGGCCCGAAGGTGATCGTGGAGCCGGAGACGGCTGCCTTGCCGTGGAAGGAGTTGCACCCGAGGTTCCCCTCCACCGTGCCGTCCTCGCCGAAGGTGAGCCGCGCTTCGTCCTTCGTGCCCTCGGGCAGGGAGGACGCGACACCGCCGGTGTGCAGGCCGCTCACCTTCCACGCGGTTCCGGTGAGCGCGGCCGGGGGTTCGGAGCGCAGGGCGATCGAGTCGCCCTGCGCGGTCGTCAGGGTCAGGGTCCTCGCGTCGCCCCGCCCGGTGACCGCCGCCTCCAGCGTGCCGCGGAAGGCCCGTCCCATCGCGTCCTCGAATTCCTGGACGTCGTCCGCGCAGGCCATCTCGGTGGTGGTGCCCTGTCCGACGGTGACGGCGGAACCGTCGACACGGACGTCGGCGGTGAAGCGGTTGCACCCGAGACTTCCGGTGGCCTTCCCCCCGGGGCCGATCTCCACGTGGGCCCCGGCGGGCGCGGTCCTCTTCTTTCCGCCGACGGTCAGGGAGGACACGTTCCAGTGGACACCGGTCAGGGCCGGCTCGGTGCGTACGGTGCCGCTGCCGTCCCCGGAGTCCCCGGATGCCGCTCCGGAGCCCGACTCCGAACCGCAGGCGGCAAGGGTGAAGGTGGTCACGAGGGCAAGGACACTGACAGGCATACGTTGTGTGCGCATGGCCATGGGACGGGACGACCGGTCGATCCGGTTCCGTTCAGCTCATCAGCGGGAGCAGCGCGGCAAGATCCGCCCGCTCGCCGCTGGCACTGACCCGGGCCCCGTCGAGCGCCTCCGCCCACCCCGTGCGACCGGTCGCCAGCCGGAGCCACGTGAGCGGGTCCGTCTCGACGACGTTGGGCGGGGTGCCCCGGGTGTGCTTGGGGCCGCCGATGCACTGGACGACGGCGAAGGGCGGGACCCGCACCTCGACCGAGCCGCCGGGAGCCCTGTCCGCGAGCGCGTCGGCGAGCAGCCGGGTGCAGGCGGCCAGTGCCTGACGGTCGTGGGGGATGGCGAGACCCGTCGCCCGGTGGAGATCGTCGGCGTGGACGGCGAGTTCGACGGTACGGGTGACGAGGAAGTCGCCCAGCCGCATCGTGCCCGCCCGGGTCGTCACGAGCCGCTCCCCCGGGGCGCCGGCGGTGAGCCGGGCGAACCGCTCGGCCGTCTCCTCGTAGAGCGAGCCGAGTCCGGGCCGCCCCGCGGCGAGGGCTCTGGCGTCGTCCGCGATGTCCTCGGCCCGCGGCGCCGTGGACAGGGGCCACTCCAGCAGGGTGAGCTGCGGTGTGACGCCGGGTGGCGCCGGCAGTTCCAGCTCGCGGCTGACCCGCTCCAGCACCGTGGTCACGTGCGCCGCGAGGTCCCGCACGGTCCACTCCCCCAGCCCGGACGGACCGGACAACTGCCCGGGCGTGAAGGCGCGGACGGCGGCCTGGACGTGTGCGAACTGCGCCAGGACCGCCGTGCGGGTCCGGCTGAGGTCGTAGGCGCGCGGGCGCTTCTTGGCCGGGGGCATACGGGCGAGACTAACCGGCGCCTGTGACACCGGGCCCTCCCCCACGGAGGCCACGCCCGGGCGGCCCTCCACCCGGCGTTCAGGGCCCGGCGCCCCTCCGCCCAGCGTTTCAGGACCCTGCGATGTCCGCGGCCGTGGGGAGGACCACACGGGTGCAGCCCCGGCGCGCGGTGGCGTCCTCGACGTACGCCCGGAACAGGGGCTCCAGGCGGTCCCGGAGGATGTCGTCGTACGGGAAGGACACCTGCATGAGGTGCAGGGCGGGCCTGCCGCCGCAGACGGAGGAGGCCCACAGGACGCCGTCGGCCGCTCCCGCCGAGGAGGGAAGCATCGAGGTCCGGCTGTAGCGGGTCCGCAATCCCCTGGTGCCGTCGCCGACCAGGGTGTCCGTCTGCATCCACGGCGGGCGCACGGTCAGCGCCTTGTCCAGGTCCGTGCCGTCCGGGTACCTCTTCTCGTAGGCCGGCCAGATCCTCTCGGTCCCCTCCGGGCTCATGGCGAGCAGGCAGGAGTCATGGGCGCCGGCCTTCCCGGCCGGTGCGGCAAGTGCCCGGTCCGGGAGCGCGCCCTGCCCGTGGGCGGCGGTGTGCCGTGTGTACCAGGCGCAGGTGCCGCCCGCTTCCGCGGCCGGGACGAGCGCGGTGGCGGGCTCGGGGAACGCGGACGGCACGGCGGGGAGTTCGGCCCGGCAGTCCGTCTCCGCCGCGGCCCGCCGCACCGCCTGGCGCGCCAGGACGGTCAGGCCGCGGCGGTCGCCGGACGGGACGGGGCCCTCGTACATGGCCTTGGCCCGGACCCTGACGGAGGAGACCCGGCCCCCGTCCGCGCAGAGGGCCCTGACCGTCACCGAGCGGGCGTCGTACTCCCCCAGGGCGCCGTCACCCAGCGGATGCGGCAGCGTGTACTGCGCAGCGGCGGTGACGTCGTCCTTGTTCTCGGTGGTGAAGTAGTCGAACGGGTCGTGGTCGGCGCCCACCGTGTGCTCGTCGGCGTTCGGGTTGGCCGGGTACAGGGTGAGGTCGAGCGAGACGTGTCCGTACGTCGTCCCCGGATCACCCACCCGGTAGACGACGCAACGGCTGTCACTCCGCGCGGTGCTGAGGCGGTAGCGGTCGGAGAGCTTCACCCGGTCGACGCCGCCTCCGAGTGCGAGCACCTGGTCGGGGTCGACGAGTCCGCCGCACCCCGCCTCTATGCGTTCACGGCTCTCGTCCCGGGTGCGGAGGTCGAGCACGTCGCTGACGATCGCCCAGACGCTGAGGCCGATCCCCGCCACGGCGACCAGTACGACTCCCGTGTTCAGGACTCTTCGCAGACGCCCCCGCCCTGCGGAACCGTCCGCTTCGGCGCGCGTGCCGTCGTCGTCCATCATCGGCCCCCCGTCAGTTCGACCTCGCGTGGCGCCCCGCAAGTTATCAGTCGCCGCGCACGGTCTCCTGGACCACGAAGGCCTCACCTCCGGCAGGGACACCGACGCCCCGCCAGGTGAACGGCACTCCTCGTGCCACGTCGAGGTCGGGGTGGTCCGTCAGCTGGAAGTGCACATGCGGTTCGGTGGAGTTGCCCGAGTTCCCGCACCGGGCGATGGGCTGCCCCTCGCGCACGGTGTCGCCCGCCGCCACCTGGAGCGAACCGCGGCGGAGATGGGCGTACACGGCGTACACGCCCTCGCCCAGGTCGAGCACGACGTGGTTCCCGAAGATCCCGCGCGCGCCCGACATGTCGCGCAGCGACGCCTCCACCAGCATCAGATACGCCAGGGCGGGACCGGAGTTCCGGCTGAGGTGGTCACGCCGGCCCCCGCTCGCGTGCACGACGGTGCCGTCCGCGACCGCGAGGACCGGGGCGTCGAAGGCCGGGAAGTCGGTGTTCGGCCGGACCACCGGCCACAGCCACCTGAAGGGCGGCCGTCCGCCCGTGCCGGGTTCCGCGACGATGTCGATCGCGTGGGACTGGCCGTAACCGTGGGTGCCGTGGCTGGGGACCTTGTCCGCCGGGCTGTTGAGCGCCGTCCAGCGCCCCGTCACCGGCGGCGCGATCTCCACCGGTGACCGCTCCTCGGCCGCTTCCTCACGGCCCCGGCGGCCCACCAGCAGTCCGATGACGACCGCCACCGCGGCGGGTACGAAGGTCAGCCCGTAGGGGACCACCGGTTCGGCGAGGAAGCCCACCAGCACCAGGGCGACGAAGACGATCCAGCAGCACCGGTAGACGATCATCGCGGCTTTGCGTACGGGCATGTGGCCCCCCTCGGTCTCGTCCTGCCGGTCTCGTCCTGCGGATGTCACGCGGTCCCGTGCGGCCCGCCCGTCACGGCCGGGCGGCCGTCAGGACCACCAGCAGCGGCACGACCCGGGCGCCCGGCACCTCGTAACGCCCCCGCCCCGTCGTGTGCAGCCAGCCTGCGGCGGTGAGCATCCGCAGGTGGTGGTAGACCTGCCCGGTCGTGCCCGTCTGGTCGAGCGCGGCCAGTTCGGCGGCGGTGCGACGGCCCGCGAGGATCTCGCGGAGCAGCCGCAGGCGTACGGGATGGCCGAGGGCCGCGAGCGGTTCGGCGGCCTCCGTCCAGTCGGGGCGGTCCTCGTCGGTGCCCAGGAGTCCTTCGGTGAGCGCGCCGTACTGCCATTCGTAGCGCTCACCTGCGGGCAGCCGGACGACGCCGGTGAACAGCACCCCGCCGTCGGCCGCGGCGTCCCCGACCAGGCCGAGCTGGTCCTTCAGACCGTCCAGCGCCCAGAAGTCGCCGTCGCCCAGCTCCGGCCTGCCGCCACCCGCCGCCGCCTCCAGCACCGCGAGCCGGCGCTCCAGTTCGGCGACGCGTTCCTCAAGCTCCACAGAACACAACCTTACGTAATTACGTAACATCCATCAACGAGTTTCCGTGAGAACGCCGAAAGCCCCCGTCCGGTCGACCCGGACGGGGGCTTTCGGCGTAGGCAGAACCTAGGCGAACAGACCCTTCAGAGTCCCCTCGTGCGCCGTGCGCAGCTCGTCCAGCGGGATGCTGAACTCGCCCTGGATCTCGATCTCGTCACCGTCCACGACACCGATCCGGGCGACGGGCAGACCCCGCGCACCGCACATGTCGTTGAAGCGGAGCTCCTCGCTGCGCGGGATCGAGACGACCGCGCGGCCCGCCGACTCCGAGAACAGGAAGGTGAACGCGTCCAGACCGTCCGGGACGACCAGCCGGGCACCCTTCCCGCCCCGGAGGCAGGACTCGGTGACCGCCTGGATCAGGCCGCCGTCGGAGAGGTCGTGCGCCGCGTCGATCATGCCGTCGCGGGAGGCGGAGATCAGGATCTCGCCGAGCAGCTTCTCGCGGCCCAGATCGACCTTGGGCGGCATGCCGCCGAGGTGCTGGTGGACGACCTCGGACCAGGCCGAGCCGCCGAACTCCTCGTGGGTGTCGCCCAGGAGGTAGAGCAGCTGCCCCTCCTCGGCGAACGCGACCGGCGTGCGCCGGGTGACGTCGTCGATCACACCGAGCACGGCCACGACCGGCGTCGGGTGGATCGCCGTGTCACCGGTCTGGTTGTACAGCGACACGTTGCCGCCGGTGACCGGGGTGCCCAGCTCCAGGCAGCCGTCCGCGAGACCACGGGTGGCCTCCGCGAACTGCCACATGACGTCCGGGTCCTCGGGCGAACCGAAGTTCAGGCAGTCCGAGATGGCGAGCGGCTTGGCACCGGACGCGGCGACGTTGCGGTACGACTCGGCCAGCGCGAGCTGCGCGCCCGTGTAGGGGTCCAGCTTCGCGTAACGGCCGTTGCCGTCGGTCGCCATGGCCACGCCCAGGTTCGACTCCTCGTCGATCCGGACCATGCCGGCGTCCTCGGGCATCGCGAGCACCGTGTTGCCCTGCACGAAGTGGTCGTACTGGTCGGTGATCCAGGACTTGGAGGCCTGGTTCGGCGACGCGACCAGCCTCAGGACCTGCTCGCGCAGTTCGGCGGCGTTCGCCGGGCGGGCGAGCCTGCCGGCGTCGTCGGCCTGGAGCGCGTCCTGCCAGGACGGCCGGGCGAACGGCCGGTGGTAGGTCGGGCCCTCGTGCGCGACGGACCGCGGCGGTACGTCCACGATCTGCTCGCCGTGCCAGAAGATCTCCAGCTGCGAGCCCTCGGTCACCTCACCGATGACGGTGGCGATGACGTCCCACTTCTCGCAGATCTCCAGGAAGCGGTCCACGTGCTGCGGCTCGACGATCGCGCACATGCGCTCCTGCGACTCGCTCATGAGGATTTCCTCGGGCGAGAGGGAGGAGTCGCGCAGCGGCACGGTGTCCAGCTCGACGCGCATGCCGCCGGATCCCGCGGAGGCCAGCTCACTCGTGGCGCAGGAGAGCCCGGCGCCGCCGAGGTCCTGGATGCCCGCGACGAGCTTCTCCTTGAAGATCTCCAGGGTGCACTCGATGAGGAGCTTCTCCTGGAACGGGTCGCCGACCTGGACGGCGGGGCGCTTGGTGGGCTTGGTGTCGTCGAAGGTCTCCGAAGCCAGCACGGAGACACCGCCGATGCCGTCGCCGCCGGTGCGGGCGCCGTAGAGGATGACCTTGTTGCCGGGGCCGGAGGCCTGGGCGAGGTGGATGTCCTCGTGCTTCATCACGCCGATGCAGCCGGCGTTGACGAGCGGGTTGCCCTGGTAACAGGCGTCGAAGACGACCTCGCCGCCGATGTTCGGCAGACCGAGGCAGTTTCCGTAACCGCCGATGCCCGCCACGATGCCGGGCAGGACGCGCCGGGTGTCGGGGTGGTCGGCGGCACCGAAGCGCAGCGGGTCGACGACCGCGACCGGACGGGCACCCATGGCGAGGATGTCGCGCACGATGCCGCCGACGCCGGTGGCCGCGCCCTGGTAGGGCTCGATGTACGAGGGGTGGTTGTGCGACTCGACCTTGAAGGTGACCGCGTAACCCTGGCCGACGTCGACCACACCGGCGTTCTCGCCGATGCCGACGAGCATCGCGTCGTTCGCGGGGACCTTCTCGCCGAACTGCTTGAGGTGGACCTTGCTGCTCTTGTAGGAGCAGTGCTCGGACCACATCACGGAGTACATGGCGAGCTCGGCGCCGGTGGGACGGCGGCCCAGGATCTCCCGGATGCGGGCGTACTCGTCCTCCTTGAGGCCGAGTTCCTTCCAGGGCTGTCCGGCGTCCGGCGTCTCGGCCGCGTGCTTGACCGTGTCGAGGCTCATGCGTTGACCAGCTTCTTGATGATCGAGGTGAAGAAACCCAGGCCGTCGGTGCGACCGGTGCCGATGAGCGGCTCGACGGCGTGCTCCGGGTGCGGCATCAGACCGACGATGTTGCCCGCGGCGTTGGTGATGCCGGCGATGTCGCGCAGCGAGCCGTTCGGGTTCACGTCGGCGTAGCGGAAGGCGACGCGGCCCTCGGCCTCCAGCTCGTCGAGCGTGCGCTCGTCGGCGGTGTACCGGCCGTCCATGTTCTTCAGCGGTACGGAGATCTCCTGGCCCGCCGTGTAGTCCGAGGTCCAGGCGGTCTCCGCGTTCTCCACCCGCAGCTTCTGGTCGCGGCAGATGAAGTGGAGGTGATTGTTCCGCAGCATCGCGCCGGGCAGCAGGTGCGCCTCGGTCAGGATCTGGAAGCCGTTGCAGATACCGAGGACCGGCATACCGGCCTTCGCCTGCGCGATGACCGTCTCCATCACCGGCGAGAACCGGGAGATGGCGCCGGCGCGCAGGTAGTCGCCGTAACTGAATCCGCCGGCCAGGATGACGGCGTCGACCTGGTGCAGGTCCTTGTCACGGTGCCAGAGCGATACGGGCTCGGCCCCCGCGATCCGTACGGCCCGCAGGCTGTCCTGGTCGTCGAGCGTGCCGGGAAAAGTGACGACTCCGATACGGGTGGTCACTTCTCCTCCTCCACCTTGACGGTGAAGTCCTCGATGACGGTGTTGGCGAGGAAGGTCTCGGCGATCTCGTGAATACGGGCGAGGGCGGCATCGTCGACCGGCCCCTCGACCTCGAGCTCGAAACGCTTTCCCTGACGAACGTCCGCGATTCCGTCGAAGCCGAGACGAGGCAGTGCGCGCTGCACAGCCTGTCCCTGCGGGTCGAGGATCTCCGGCTTGAGCATGACGTCGACTACGACGCGTGCCACTGGCACTCCCGGTGGTGTGGTGCGGCTGTGTTCCGAGGGGTTCCCCAGATCCCCGCGGGTCCACTCAGCGTACCTGGCCGGAAATTCTACGCGGGTAGATATGGAGTGGCCCGGATCACGCCGCGATATCGGAGCGGAGCAGCACACGGAAAAACCTGAGGAAAAAATCTTCACCCCGATTGCCCGGGGGCGCCGTACGGAAGCAACACGCGGAAGTAATTGGACGGGCTTCACAATGCACCTCCCACCGCTGTACAAATGAATACAGGGAAAGCACGATCGCCCCGGAACAGTCGACAACCGTCGATCCGTATCCGCCCAGCCGCCGGAAGGCCGGCATCGACGCATGCCAGACGCGGCGGTGCCGAAGGAAAGGACCGATATCCGTGGCTCAGCGCGTCGTGGTCACACTCTCCGACGACATCGACGGGGGAGAAGCGGAGGAAACGGTCACCTTCTCCCTGGACGGTAAGTCCTACGAGATCGACCTCAATCCCGCCAATGCAGAGAAACTGCGCACGGCACTGGCCCCGTACGTGTCGGCCGGCCGAAAGCAGACAAATACCGGCAAGCGCGGCAAGGCCCCCGTGGCCTATCACCACACCTCACTGGCACCCGACCCCGCCGCGGTGCGCGCCTGGGCCCGCTCGCACCGGATGGAGGTGCCGGCCCGCGGCCGGATCCCGAAGAAGGTCTACGAGGCGTTCCACGCGGCGAGTTGAGGGCGGCGCCCGGAATGTTCCGTTCCGGTCCGACGCCCACCGCTCCCCGGGACGACACCTCGGGGAGCCGACTTGCACAACACCCCTGCAGGTCGGCTAGAGTCTGGAGCACGCCGAAGGGCAAGGCCGAAAAGCCGGGTCCGACGCAGCGTGCGGGTGTAGTTCAGTAGTAGAACATCCCCCTTCCAGGGGGAAGGCGCAGTGTGCAATTCCTGTCACCCGCTCTGCACTGCCTTACCGGACCACTCAGTGGATCAGGTAGAGTAGTGACCGCTCCACCGGTGAAAGCCGAGTGGCAGCAATGCGGACGTAGCTCAGTTGGTAGAGCGCAACCTTGCCAAGGTTGAGGTCGCCAGTTCGAACCTGGTCGTCCGCTCTTGATTCAAAGGCCCCGGTCGATTTCGACCGGGGCCTTTGACGTTTCCGGTTATCGACCCACGTCATGCGTCGTGATGCGGCGACGACGGCGACGGGCCGCCCGAGCAGGGGCACCGGATTCCGCCCCGGCGCCGGCATCCGGTTCCTCTTCGTATCCGCATCCGCATCGCCATCGGCGTCGGCATCGGCATCGGCATCGGCATCGAGGAAATCGGGAACTGTCCGGGGCGGACGGGCATGACCTGGGTACACCGCCGCCACCGTTCCCGGCTGGACGGCTGCACGGCTGCACGGCTGCACGGTGTGAGGGTCGCCACATCCCGGTGGGCCGGACTGCCGGACCAGCACACCTCGTTCAGGCGGGTCACCGGCGGCCCAGGACTTCGGGGTGCCCTCCCGGCGCGAGCGCGGGGCCCTCCCCCGGCGGGCAGCGGTTTTCACCGGGCGGCCGGGGCCCTCCTGCCGCGCCCGCCGGAAACCGTTCTGTCCGGCCGGAGTTGGCCGCCGGGTCGATCGGGCCCAGGGGTAGCCCACCGAGACCCCTGGGGCGGCCGTACCGAAGTCCAGGGCCGACGCGGCTCCCGTCACCGAGTTCGCGGAGCACACGTTCCCGCCGCAGGACGGGCGAGCCCGACCACGTGTCGGCGGCCCGCCCGGGGCTCGGCCGGCGCACTGCCGCACGACGGTGCGTCTCAGCGGGGCGAGAGGTTGGGTATAGTAAGCAGCGCGCTTCGGCGCACGCGGACGTAGCTCAGTTGGTAGAGCGCAACCTTGCCAAGGTTGAGGTCGCCAGTTCGAACCTGGTCGTCCGCTCCATGGAAGAAGGCCCCGGTCATCGCGACCGGGGCCTTCTTGCGTTCCGTCAGTGACCCTCGACCGGCCAGCTGAGACCGGTGAGGAGCTCGTACGCGTCCACGTACTTGGCGCGGGTCGCGTCGACGATCTCCTGCGGAAGGGCCGGCGGCGGCTCCTCACCGTGGCGGTCCCACCCGGAAGCCGGGGACGTCAGCCAGTCGCGCACGAACTGCTTGTCGTACGACGGCTGCGCCCTGCCCGGCTCCCAGCTCTCGGCGGGCCAGAAGCGCGACGAGTCGGGGGTCAGCACCTCGTCCGCGAGAATCAGTTCCTCGCCACCGTCGGCGGCGGGCGCGAAGCCGAACTCGAACTTCGTGTCGGCGAGGATGATCCCGCGCTCCCGCGCGATGTCCCGGGCCCGTCCGTAGACGTCCAGGGTCGTCCGGCGCAGCGCCGCCGCCGTCTCAGCGCCGACCTCGCGGGCGACCTCCTCGTACGACACGTTCTCGTCGTGGTCGCCGACCGCGGCCTTCGTGGCCGGGGTGAAGATCGGCGCCGGGAGCTCGGAACCGTCGACCAGCCCCTCGGGGAGCGCGAGACCGCAGACCGTGCGGGTCGCGTCGTACTCGGTCAGGCCGGAACCGGTCAGGTAACCGCGCGCAACACACTCGACCTGGACCATGCGCAGCGAACGGCAGATCAGGGTGCGGCCCGCCCAGTCGGCGGGCGCCCCGGCCGGGAGGTCCGTCGACAGGACGTGGTTGGGGACGAGATCGGCGAGCTGGTCGAACCACCACAGCGACAGCTGCGTCAGGACACGGCCCTTGTCGGGGATCTCGGTGGGCAGGACCCAGTCGTACGCGGAGATACGGTCGCTGGCGACCATGACGAGGTCACCCGCCTCGTTCCGGTACAGGTCGCGCACCTTGCCGGTGTGCAGGTGGGTGAGCCCCGGCACCTGCACGGGCTCGGGCTTTTCTACGAAACCGGACACGCTGCCTCCGCGTAGGTTGATCCAGGAGTGGTTCCGATTGTCCCGCATGCGAAGCGGCCGCGCCGACAGGGGTCACCTCGTGAACGGGGAGCGGCGGCGCCCGGGCCTGCGGCGGAAGCCCGAACCCGGGGGAGGCTCCGCCGGGGACCCGAGGGAGGGGCACGCGAACCGGCACCGTGCCCCTCGGCCGGCGTGTGACCGCGGCGGCCGATCCGCGCCTGCGCCGTGCCCGTCAGTCGCGCTTGCAGATCCGGTCGAGGAGGTTCGCCGTGGCCCGCTGGACGCGGGCGTCCACGTGGCCGGGACGGTCGAGCGCGGGGGACCATGCGAAGGTGCCGGAAGCGAAGACGAGGGCGCCCGAGGGGGCGCGGTAGAGCGAGGTCTCCTGGTGCCGGGTCGCCCCCTCGCTGTCGCTGTACGGGGAGTGCGCGAGCAGCATGCGGTTCTCGTGCTCCGGCAGGGACGTACGCGGGAAGTAGCGGTCCGCCTCGCCGGCGACCAGCCCGGCGATCTCGTCGCCCTCCACAGCCCCGGTGGCCTCCCAGAGCCAGTGACCGCCGTTACGGACGACCAGGGGATGGGGTTCGGGGACCCGGCCCGCGTACTGGATGCCCAGCAACTGCTGTTCCGCGCGGTCGACCTCGCGCCACAGCGCCGGCTTCCCGGGGCCGCGGCGCTTGCGGCAGGTGAGCAGCCGGTCGGGGACGCCCGAGGGCGACGGGCCGAGGCCGACCTGCCAGTACATGGTGTTGGCCGAGAGGAACACCAGCGAGGTGCCGATGTCCCGGGCCCGCTCGGCCGTGCGGCGCATCGGGACCGACCAGTACTCGTCGTGGCCGGGGAAGACCAGGCCGCGGTAGCGACTGGGATCGACCCGTCCGGCGTGCAGATCACGGGCGTCGGCGTACGCGAGGTCGTAGCCGTAGCGCTCGGCCCAGCGGATGAAGTCGTAGGCGTGGCCCACGTGGAGGGGCAGGCCCGCACCCGCGTAGGGGCGGTCGAAGGAGATCGTGGCGGCGGCGTCCTCCTCCCCGAGCAGCCGGCCCTCCTCGTCCCAGGCGTGATAGAGGCTGGCGCCGGTCCTGCCGTCCTCCGGGTAGAGGTTGTAGGCCTGCCACGTGATGTCGGGAAGCAGGAGCAGCAGGTCCGCCGGGTGGTCGTCGCGGACCGTGAAGGGGATGTGCGAGCGGTACCCGTCGGCGGTGGTCAGCACGGCCACGTACGCGCCGACGGACCAGTACGTCGGGATCTGCAGCCGCCAGGACAGCCACCAGTGGTGGCAGGAGACCGTACGCTCGGCCGTCATCGGCGGCGGCTGCACGATGCCGGACAGGCGCGGGCTCGTGGTGATCTTGGCGGCGCCGTCTCCGGCGTAGTGCCCGATGCGGTAGACGTCGACGGAGAACTGCTGCGGCGGGTCCACGGTGATGTGGAAGTCGATGGCCTCGCCAGGGGCCGCTGCGCCCGGGGACACGAACCCCTTGATCTGGCGGTGCACGTCGTCGGCCGTGCGCGTGCCACCGCCCGATCCGCTGCGGCCGAGGGCGGTGTCGGCGTACCAGGGGACGACCTGGCCCGTGTCGTCGAAGTAGTTCTCGCTGCCGCGCAGCCAGGGCAGCGGACCCATGCCGAACGGGTCGCTCACGGCGTGCGCGAGGGCACCCGATTCCCACCGCCGAATATGCTCCGTCCCCATCGCGCACCCCTCCCTCATCCCCCGTGAGACCCGATGCGCCTGACGCCGGCGCGGGCCCCCAGCACATCACATATCGCGTGCGGTCCGTCACCGTTCGTCGCGAATTGACGTGAACGGAAGACGCTCATCCAGGTATTGAGCGCACATTCGGAACATTTCGCCCGCTAAGTGGACGGACGGTCGTTCAGCCCAGGCGTACGGGTTTGTCCGCGCGGACGCCCACCGAGCTGAGCCAGGAGCGCAGCGGCTCCGCGTCGCCGTCCTCCACGAGGCTGAGCACCGGCGCTCCCAGGTCCGACCTCCGGCCGCCGTCCACCAGCAGGGCGGGACCGTCGAGCCAGTCGAGGCCGGGCGCCGCCCCCGCGGTGTCCACGGCGGCGCAGCAGACCATCGCGACCACATGGTCGGCGAGCAGTTCCGTGTCCGTGCGCGGCGGCTGGAGGGGGAAGAGCGGAAGCGGCACGGGCCCCCAGAGATCCTGCGCGCCGGTGGCCGTCCCGGCCGCCGAACCGTCCACCGCGCTGCTGCCCCCGCCGCCGACGGCCTCTCCCGCACGCGGCCCCGCCCCCGTCCCGTCGCGGGCGACGGCCGCGCCGATCCCCGCCGCGAGCGCTTCGCTGTCGGCGCCCGGCGTGGCGAGGTGATCGATGACGCGCGCCAGCGTGGGCACCACCGGCCCCGACGCCCCCGGTCCCCCCACCGGCACGCTCGCGGCGACGCCCAGCGCGTCGAGCACCCGGTGGAGCCGGGCGGCCTCGGAACGCCACTTCCGGTCCACGACCTCTTCGGGGTACTGCTGCCAGTCGACGGGGGCCCAGCCGGGGCCGGGCTCGGCCGGACCGCCGTGGAAGAGCCGGGCCGCGAGCAGTGAGGCCGCCTCGTCGGCGGCGCCCGGCTCCTCGATGAGGTCGCAGGCGGGTCGCTCGCCCAGCCGGTCGGTGAAGCCCTCGGCGAGCCGGTCGCGCCGCGAGAGCTCCGTCAGTGCGGAGACGACTCCGGCGTCGAGCCGGGAGGGCCAGCGGCCCATCCGCCAGGCCGGCAGCGCCACCCTGGTCAGCAGCCGGTCCCAGCCCGCGTAGGCGAGGCCGACCTGTTCCTGGGCGCGGATCCTCAGGCCGTAGTCGACGTCCTGGGCGCGGCCCGACGCGGCGGCGGCCACACAGCGCTCCATCTCGGCGGCGTGCCCACGGCAGCCGCGCAGCATCAGCCTGGCGATCCAGCCCACGAAGGCCGTGGGAAGGCGCCGGATGCCCCGCCCGGGAAGGGCCGCGTCGGCCACGGCGGCGTCCAGGCCGCGGACGAAACGACGGGCCGCGGCTATGTCGGGGTGCGCGGACGGCCCGGTGCCCGCGACCACGGGGGCGAGTACCGCGCGCAGCTCGGCGACCCGCATCCACCACAGGAAGGGGGAGCCGATGACGAGCACCGGGGCGACGGGGGCGCGGCGGCCCCGCCCGGCGCCCACCGGACCGGGGGTCGCGTCCGGCACTCCGGGGCCGGCGGAGGGGTGCGTACGGTCCTCCAGCCAGCTGTCGCAGTCGGGGGTCAGCGCTATGGCGGACGGCGCCGGGACGTCGAGCCGGTCGGCGAGGTCCCGGACCAGCCGGTACAGATCGGGTGCGGCCGTCTCGCTGAGGGGCACCGTCGGGCTGACGGCAGGCCTCGCGCGCGCCAGGGCTACGCCCACGCCGGCGGCGACCAGGAGCACGAGGACCGCGCAGGCCGTCACCGCCCAGGCGGCCGCGGTCCACGCGCTTCCGTCGACGCGCCCCTGACCGCTCGCGACGAGCAGCACGACAGCCGCGCCTGCCGGGAGGACCGCCAGGGCGGTGGCACGGCTGCGGATGCGCAGCAGAGCCAGGGCCCTGGCGCGCGCTGCGTGCGCGCCCAGCTCCTCAACCGAACCGGTACCGGACACGGCTGTACGTCACCCCCTCTGCCCCCGCGACGGTGTTGGTCACTCCCCCACTGTGGCACCCGTCACTGACATCGCAATGCCGGTGGGCCAAGTGCCGGAACGCTTGCGCCGCACCCTAGTTGGGGGCTCGGCAGCCGTCATCCGGATGGCCGAGCCGTCACCCGATGGAATGGCTTTGGGCAAAGCTGCTGACGCGCGGGCGAGCAGGGGTCCGGTGATACCCGCGAACGCGCCGGTGCAATCCGCCGGGCACCGGACGCGCCTGTGCCCGGCGCCTCGCGGGAGGGCCGGGCACAGGGACGGACGGGTACGGCTCAGGCCTCCTCGGCGGCCTTCCGCGCGATGTCCGTACGGTGCTGGGAGCCGATGAGCCGGATGCGGCCGAGCGCCGTGTAGGCGCGCTCACGGGCCTGCGTGAGGTCCTTGCCGGTGGCCGTCACGGAGAGCACGCGCCCTCCGGCGCTGACCACCGCGTCGCCGTCCTGCCGCGTGCCGGCGTGCAGGACGAACGCGTGGGGCGCATCCTTCTCCGCGACGTCCGCGAGCCCTTCGATCGGATCCCCGGTCCGGGGCGTCTCCGGATAGTTGCGCGAGGCGATGACCACGGTGACCGCGGCGTCGTCGTGCCACGTCAGAGCGGGTACGGCGTCCAGGGTGCCGTTGGCGGCACCGAGCAGGACACCGGCGAGCGGGGTCTTCAGCCGGGCCAGGACCACCTGGGTCTCCGGGTCCCCGAAGCGGGCGTTGAACTCGATGACCCGCACTCCGCGCGAGGTGATCGCGAGACCCGCGTACAGCAGTCCGGAGAACGGTGTACCGCGTCGGCGCAGCTCGTCGACGGTCGGCTGCAGAACGGTCCGCATGACCTCGTCGACCAGCTTCGGGTCGGCCCAGGGGAGCGGCGAGTACGCGCCCATGCCGCCGGTGTTCGGGCCCTCGTCGCCGTCCAGGGCGCGCTTGAAGTCCTGGGCGGGCTGGAGGGGCAGCACCGTGGTGCCGTCGGTGATCGCGAAGAGGCTGACCTCGGGACCGTCGAGGAACTCCTCGATGACGACCCGTTCGCAGGCCAGGGCGTGGGCACGGGCGGCTTCGACGTCCTCCGTGACGACGACGCCCTTGCCGGCCGCCAGACCGTCGTCCTTGACGACGTACGGCGCTCCGAAGGCGTCGAGCGCCTCGTCGATCTCGGCGGGCGTCGTGCAGACGTAGCTGCGGGCCGTCGGGACGTTGGCACCGGCCATGACGTCCTTGGCGAACGCCTTGGAGCCCTCCAGGAGCGCGGCCTCACGGGACGGGCCGAAGCAGGGGATGCCGGCCGCGCGGACGGCGTCGGCGACACCGGCGACGAGCGGCGCCTCCGGACCGACGACCACCAGCCCGGCGCCCAGTTCGGTGGCGAGGCGCGCGACGGCGTCGCCGTCGAGCGCGTCGACCGGGTGCAGTTCGGCCACCTCTGCGATTCCGGCGTTGCCGGGAGCGCAGTACAGAGCGGTGACATCGGGGTCGAGGGAGAGAGAGCGGCACAGGGCGTGTTCGCGGGCGCCGCCGCCGATGACGAGGACCTTCACGGGATGCAGCCTAGCCGCCGGGGGCGAAGGGCCTCGACGGGCTCCGCTCCGTGGACGTGGCCGGGGACGGGACGCGGAGTGCCGACCCGGCACGGGCGGGTGTCCGCGGACGGTGCACGGTTCGCAGGCGGGACGACGGGCACGCGGGTGCCGTCCGGCCTCAGTCGTTGGTGAACTCCTCGACAACCGTGGCCCCCAGCTCGCGGACGATCAGGTCGTGCCCGGACAGCGCGGAGTCGACCAGGTCGGGATCGTCCGCCTCCGCGGTGTCGTCCTCCGGCGCGACCGGCCGTGGAGGCTCGGGGGCCGCCCGGTCGTAGGAAGACGGCTCGGGGCGGCCCTGCTCCTGCTGCGGGGCCTGCTGCACGGGCGGCGGGCCCTGCTCGGCGGGGGCGGGCCGGGGTTCGTAGGCGGGAGCCTGCGGCGCCGAGGGGGGCTGGTACGGGGCGGCCGGCGGCCGGCCCCCACCTCCGCCGCCACCGGACTGCGGCGGCATGCCGCCGCCGGACGGGTCGACGACCGCGTCCACACGCCAGTTGGCGTTGAACTGCTGGGCCAGCGCCTGCCTCAGCACCTCCTCGCTCCCGCTGCTCGTGAAGGTGTCGCGCGCCCCGGCGTTCAGGAAGCCGATCTGCAGGGTGCTGCCGTCGAAGCCCGTGACCTGGGCGTTCTGGCTGAGCAGGATCCAGGTGAAGCGGCGGCGGTTCTTCACGGCCTCCAGGATGTCCGGCCACATGGTGCGGACCTGGGCGGCGCCCTGAGCCGTGCCGGGGGCCGCCGGCGCAGGTGCCGGGGCCGCCGGGGCGGGAGCGGGAGCCGATGCCGCCCGGTCGGGCGACGGAGCGGGCGGCTGCGCCTGCGGGACGCCACCGCCGGGCGCGGAAGCCGTCGGCCAGCCGCCGGGGCGACGAGCCGCTTCGCCCCCGCTGCCGGCTCCGGCCGCGGCGGGCCATGCTCCGGGACGCTGCCCGGCCTGGGGCTGCTCGGCGGCCGGGGACTGCTGGGCGGCCGGGGGCTGGTGAGCGGCCGGGGGCTGCTGCTCCGGGGGCTGCTGGGCGGCCGAGGGCTGCTGCTCCGGGGGCTCGTACGGCGCGGGGGGCCGCTGGACGGCCGGGGGCGCCACGGCCTCGGCGGCGACGGGCGCGGCCGGCGGCATGCCGGCGGGAGCCCCGCCCTGGGCGTCGCCGCGGACGGCGGCACGGGCGGCGGCCGGGCCACCCGGCATCCCCGCACCGGCTCCATGGGCGTCCGGCCCCGGGGCGTACCCCATGGCGGGGCCGGGTCCCGCGGGGACGAAGGACGCCGCACCGCGCTCGAGCCGGTCCAGCCTGGCCTGCAGCGAACGCTCGTCGTCGAAGGCGGCGGGCAGCAGGACCCGGGCGCAGATCAGCTCCACCTGGAGGCGGGGCGAGGTCGCCCCGCGCATCTCCGTGAGGCCCTCGTTGACCAGGTCGGCGGCACGGCTCAGCTCAGCGGCGCCGAAGACGGAAGCCTGGGCCTGCATCCGCTCCACCACGTCGGCGGGGGCGTCGATGAGCCCCTTCTCGCCGGCGTCGGGCACGGCGGCGAGGATCACCAGGTCGCGCAGCCGCTCCAGCAGATCGGCGACGAAGCGCCGGGGGTCGTTCCCGCCCTCGATCACGCGGTCCACGACCTCGAAGGCGGCGGCCCCGTCGCCCGCCGCGAAGGCGTCCACGACGGAGTCCAGCAGGGACCCGTCCGTATAGCCGAGAAGAGAGGTCGCCATGGCGTATGTCACACCGTCGTCGCGTGCGCCGGCGAGGAGTTGGTCCATGACGGACATCGAGTCACGCACGGATCCGGCGCCCGCCCGCACCACGAGGGGCAGCACACCGTCCTCGACGTTGCTGCCCTCCTTGTCGCAGACCTCCGCGAGGTAGCCGCGCAGCGTCCCGGGCGGCACGAGCCGGAAGGGGTAGTGGTGCGTACGCGAACGGATCGTGCCGATGACCTTCTCGGGCTCCGTGGTCGCGAAGATGAACTTGAGGTGCTCCGGCGGTTCCTCGACGACCTTCAGCAGGGCGTTGAACCCCGCCGGGGTGACCATGTGGGCCTCGTCGATGATGTAGATCTTGTACCGGCTCGACGCCGGACCGAAGAAGGCCTTCTCCCGCAGGTCACGGGCGTCGTCCACGCCACCGTGGGACGCGGCGTCGATCTCGATGACGTCGATCGACCCCGGCCCGTTGCGCGCCAGGTCCCGGCAGCTCTGGCACTCTCCGCAGGGTGTGGGCGTGGGGCCCTTCTCGCAGTTCAGACAGCGGGCGAGGATGCGCGCGCTGGTCGTCTTTCCACAGCCGCGCGGCCCGCTGAACAGGTACGCGTGGTTGACCCGGTTGTTCCGCAGGGCCTGCTGCAACGGGTCAGTGACATGCTCCTGACCGATGACCTCGGCGAAGGACTCGGGGCGATAGCGGCGGTACAGCGCAAGGGACGACACACATACGAGGTTATCGGGGCGCACCGACAACCGGGCCCGCCCCGGACCGGCGCCCCCGGCGGGACACCACACCCCGGGCACGCAAGGGCCCCCCACGCACCCGCCAGAGCCGACCTACCCTTGCTGCCTTCCGGCCCTGGGGGAGTTCAGTCAGATAGCGCCACGTGAGGGGCTGACGCCCACCTTAGCCGATCCCCGCCCCCTGCCGTCCACCCGCTCCCCCACGACGATCCGGCCGGAGAGCCCTCCGGAACGATCTACGGGGAACGTGTTCGCGAGCACCCCCTGGCGTCTTGTATTGTTTGCCGCGGAGGATTCGCCTAGTGGCCTAGGGCGCACGCTTGGAAAGCGTGTTGGGGGCAACCCCTCACGAGTTCGAATCTCGTATCCTCCGCCATTGCTCTCACCGGGCAATACGTCGAAGGGCCCCGCAGCTTGCTGCGGGGCCCTTCGACGTTGGTGGTCTAATCAGCGCCTCAACGGGACTCCGCGGGACCCTCCGGTCCCGATGCCCTCGGCATCCTGCAGCCACTCCCACTCGGGCTGCCGCACGACGTTCGTCGGCAATGCCAGGAGCGCGCGCGCTTCGCGCGTCCCGTCCGTCCCCGGAGGCCGGCGAGCAGCGATCAGGCCTGAACAGTGGCTGATGGTGCCTTCACCTTGTAGGCGAAGATCACAAGAAGCCTCATTTCTGGTGCAGACAAGGGCCTTCGGGACGGCAAGCCTGGACCTGGCCATGCAGGAAGTCGCGCTCGTCGTCGGCGCTACCGTGCAACACGGGTCGGCCGGGAGGCGCCCCTGCGTGGTGGTCCAGCTCAGCACCCTGAGTGACCCCTGTCGTGGCGCTCACCAGAAGCTTGCCCGTGGTAGATACCTATTGAGATATACTCGGCGTACGAGATGATATCACCGGAGGTGCTCGATGAGCCGCACAGTGATCGACCTTGACGACGAACTACTGGCCGCCGTAGCTCAGGCCCTGGGTACCGGCACCAAGAGGGAGACGGTCAACAGTGCGCTGCGCGAGGTACTCGAGAACCGCCGACGGGCTCTCGCTCTCACTCGGCTGCGGGCCGCAGCGGGCGGGGGAGGCTTTGATCTGGATGTCTTCGCGGACAAGAGGGAATACCGGCGGTGAGCGCGGCACAGTTCCTGATCGACACCAGCGCGCTCGCTCGATTCTTCCGCGACGACGCCGAACAGTACGGCTGGGACCAGGCTGCCACGGCAGGGCTCATCGCGACGTGCCCTATTACCGAGCTGGAGTTCTTCTACAGCGCCCGCTCCGCCGCAGACCGTGCGCGCGGCGTCGAGGACATGCGGCTGCTGTTCGGTTGGGTGCCCGTCGATGACCGCGCATACGACCGCGCCTGGCAGGTTCAAGAGCTACTGACCCAGCGTGGTCAGCACCGCAGCGCGGGAGCTGTTGACCTCGTCGTCGCCGCCACCGCAGAACTCCAGGGGCTGACCCTCCTGCATCGCGACCACGACTTCGCATGCATCGCTGCGATCACCGGCCAGGCCATGCAGTGGTACGGCCCGGAGGCCGGTAAATGAACACGTGCCCGGTCTCAGTTCTGGTCTCATCCACACGCGCACACCACAGTTCGGCAAGCCTGTAACCGCTGGTTCTGCCCGCAGGTCGGCATGCCCCCTGATCGTCCCCGTACCGCCGGACGAGCGTGTGGAAAGCGTGTTGGGGGCAACCCCTCACGAGTTCGAATCTCGTATCCTCCGCCATTGCTCTCACCGGGCAATACGTCGAAGGCCCCGCAGCTTGCTGCGGGGCCCTTCGACGTTGGTGGATCCTGCGCAGTGCGGGGCACGAGGGCCTCCCGGGCCGGTGTGGACGTCGCACTCCGCACCGGACCGGCAGGCCCTCACTCAGGATTCGGATCCCAGGGCGGTGATCACTGTCACCGCACCCGCCCTCCGTTGGCAGAACGCCTAGCGGACGCTGGCGAAACTCTTCCAACCGGTGCCGATCTTGGCACCGGAGCCGATGCCACCGGTGCCGTTGCCGGCATACCGGTACAGGTCACCGGTCGTGGTGCGGCCGAGAATGTCGTCCTTGCCGTCGCCGGTGAGGTCGCCGATGCCGACGAAGTCGGCCATGCCGCCCCAGCCAGAGCCGATCTTCGTGCCGGACGAGATGGTCCCCGTGCCGGTCCCGTAGTAGCGGTAGAGGTCGCCGTTCGTGGTGCGGGCGACGAGGTCCGCGTGTCCGTCACCGTTGAGGTCACCCGCGCCGACGATGGTGAGGCTCTTCCAACTGGTGCCGATCCGGCCGGTGCGCGTGAAGCCCCCGGCGCCGGTCCCCGCGAACAGGTACAGGTCACCGGTCGCGGTCTGCCGGGCCACCAGATCCGGGATCCGGTCGTTGGTGAGGTCGCCCGAGTAGGTCAAACCGTCGAAGGCCGCCCAGCCGCTGCCGATCTTCGTGTACGGGGCTTCCGGAGTGACGGCCATGCCGCGCTCAGGGGAATAGCGGTACAGGAAGCCGTCCTTGTCCGCGACCAGGGTGTCGTTGGCGCCGTCGCCGACGGCATCGCCGAAGGGGACGAGGGCCGAGGTGGTGGGCCAGGTACCGCCGGCAGTCTTCGCCGACACCGTCCCTGAGGCATTGCCCTGGTAGACGAGCAGGGATCCGTCGGTACCGCGGGCGTACAGGTCCGGGTACCCGTCCTCGCCCACGTAGTCACGCCGCACAGCGGCACCGCCGGTCACCGCCACCGTCCCAAGGGTGGAGGCGTCCGACTTGACGCCGTCCGCGGGCTTCGCGGTCAGGGTCCAGGAGTAGGCCCCGTTCGGGACATACCTCCCGGTCGCGTCCTTGCCGTCCCACGACGGTGCCACCTGCCCTCGGGCCTCTCCGCCGGACAGTGTCCGTACGGTCTGCCCGGTCGCCTTGTCCACCAGAGTCAGCACCCACGACCCCGCCGGCTTCGAGAGCCACCAACGCGGTTTCCAGGGACCCGCCTTGATGTCCAGTGCGGGCGTGTCGGAGTCGATGACGGCGATCTGGGAGGCAGGTACGCCGGACGGGACGACCCGCACCCGACGGTCCGCGCCCGTGTAGGCGACGTGCCCGCCGAATCGGTCGACGGTCCACCCGGAACGGCGAACGGTCCGGTTGCCGAGCTCGGCGGCGGTGGCCACCAGGCGCTGGGGCAGATCCGCCTCCTTGCCGCCGGCCGGGAGACCGTTGTGCAGGTCGAGGAGGGTGAGGCCCGCGGCGTCCGAGCGGTGGACCAGGTAGCCGTCGCCGAGCAGTGTCTCGTCGGGCCCGAGTCCGAGGGACGTCCTGGACTGCAGGTCGTAGACGCCTGCGCCCTTGAAGGCGTGCCAGTAGTCGCTGCACCGCCAGTACACCCAGCGGCCCACGGCTTGCAGGTCGCTGGGGACGCAGCCCGCGTCGAACGACGCACCGGCAGCGCCCGTCGACAGGTTCTTCGCCTCCACCCGGGTCGACACGCCGGAACTGGTGTTGTCCCACCGGCCGACGGCGCTCCACAGTGTGTCGCCCCAGACCGAGGTTGCCACCGGGTCCCGCTTCAGAACTACGTTCCCGGTGGTGGAGTCCTTGAAGTGGAGGACAGCCTGCTGCCCGCCCCAGCCCTGGTTCACGACGCCGAAGCGGCCGGAAAGGTCCACGAGTTGCGGGCTGCCGAGCCCGGAGGTCACTTGCGGGCCCCATGGAGCTGCACCGTTCCGGTAGAGCACGGTGGCGTCCTGTTCGGTCGAGGCTTTGCGTCCATGGTGACCGTCGCCGCTCGCGAACATCGTCACGCAGTAGGCGTCCTCGCTGCTGCCGCAGTCGTCGTCCCGGCCGGACACGACGCCGTCGACCGTCGAGTCGAGTTCCTCAGGACGGCCGGCGGTCTTCAGCCAGGTGCTCCGGTAACCGCCGATGGTGGTGGCGGGGCCGTAGTGCTTCGAGTCGTCGGCCGTGGTGAGGATGCCACTGCCCAGCGAGATGCCGGCCGGTTCGGCCTCCCGGTCCTCGATGTCCGCCAGGCGCTTGCGGGTGACCGTGCCGTCCGCGGCGAGGCTGAAGAGGTAGTAGCCCCAGTCGAGCGCGCCGTAGGTGGTGCGCTCTTCCGCGCCTGCCAGCAGGAGCGAGCCGTCGGGCGTCCGGTGCACCGAGGGCGAGGCCACGGCCAGCAGGGACTTCCAGCTCCCCGTGGCATCCCGCAGGACGAGTTGGTTACCCCGGTATTCGCCGTTGCCGTCGTTGGGAGGGGCCACGGTGACGAAGCGGTCGCCGAGGGGCCGCACGACGTCGTTGTACGAGGCCACGTCCCGCAGGTCGACGGTGGTCGGCTCCGCTTCCGGATCGTCGCGGCGGTACACCTGGGCGGTGTCTCCTGACGGAGCGCCGACGTGGAAGATCGTGTCGCGGTCGAAGGAAACGCTTTCGCCCCTCGTGGACAGGGTTTTCACGCTGCCGGTGGCGAGGTCGACGACCCACCACCCCTGGGACATGTGGGAGTCCTCCCACTTGATGCCGCGGACCGCGATGGACCGGGCGTCGCCCTCGCTGACGGAGAGGTCCCACCCCTCCGGCAGGCCTTCCAGTCTCCGGTCCCTCACCTCGCCGTCCTCCAGGTGCAGGAGGTGCAGGCTGGTCACGGCCTGCTCGGCTCCGGTCCGGGTGAGGACGGTGTCGCCGTAGGTCGCGACGTACGCCTGTCCCTCCGGAATCACCACGGTGGTCTCCGGTCCGTCGCCGGCCCGCTGTTGGAGCGTCACGTGCGGTGCGGGGGAGTCCGCGTAGACCGCGACGGTGTCGGAGCCGTGGCCGAAGTCCGGCGGGTACCGGGTGAATCGGAAATCGTCCACGTCGTAGGTGAGCGGCTCGGACAGCCGGTGGTCGGCGACGGTCGTCGCACCGGTGGCGTAGTCGATCCATCGAAGGCGGTCGTCGCCCTCCTGCGCGGTGAGGAATCCCGTCTCACCGGCGTTCAGGATGATGGTGGCGCGGGGCACGAAGCGTGCACCCGGGCTGATGACGACGGGACCGGCGGATGCGCCGGGGGTGTCGGCGACAGCCGACCCCGCAGCAGTGCCGATGCCGGCGGTCACGGTGAGCGTGACGGTGAGAGCGATACGGCCGAGCACGCGCTGCCGGCGCCCGGCCCGTCTTTCCAGCGGACGAATCATGAAAGGAGCCCCTCCCCAAGATGATCGCTGCAGGGGGGGCGCTTACGGAACCGCCGCTCGATCCCCGCGCGAGAGGGCGACAGTACCAGGAGGGCCACAGCGAACGCCCTCTGATTTCGAACCTGTTCAAGAGTCGCCCTCGACGCAGACCCCCCGGGGCCAGCAGCCCTCCCCCGGCCCGCGTCCGCTCAGGCCCGCACCGCCTCCCAGGCGAATCCGTCCGGGTCGGTGAACGGCCCGCCGGCCCCACCGATCGTGATCCCGTGCGGCCCCGTGCCCTCGGGGGCGACCCCGGCGTCCTTGGCCAGGGCCTTGCGGCCGTAGAGCCCGAGCTTGAGCGGGCTCGCGGGGGTGTCGAAGTCCACGTACTTGCGTCCGAAGCTCTTCCCCACCGTGAAGCCCTGACCGACGTAGAACTTCTTGCTCGCGACGACGTCGTCGACTCCGAGGAGGAGCACCACCTGGTCGATCTCCGAGGTGGCGGGGCCCTTGTCCTTCTTCGCCGAGGTCGCGATCTTCCAGAGCGCGCCGTCGGGGGCCCGGACGACACCGCCGTAGCCCCAGAGCGATTTCGTGGCGGGCTTCGTCGTGGTCGCACCTGCGGTCAGGGCCGCTTCGACGAGGCGGTCGACGCCCGAGGGCTGGGACACGGTGAGCGACAGCGTGAAGCCGCGGAAGCCCTCCGCGGGTGTGTCCGAGGCCCGGACACCGACCAGGGACTCGAGCCCGAAGGCGTCGGAGTAGAAGCACGCGGCGGCGGTCGGGTCGGCCGCGTCGAGGAAGACGGAAGCGATGGAAGCCGTGGAAGCCGTGGAAGTCATGGAACCGACGCTAAGTCCGGTTCCGGCCGCGCGCTTCTCGATTCCTGACCGATGCGGTGGCGGCCGCTCCTCGCACGCCGCGGCCGTCGGACCCGCCCTTGCCCTAGTCAGAAAACTGACTATTCTTGTCGATGACTACATGACGGGAACGACCCTGCGGGTGGGAGGTCCGGTGGCACTGCGGCACGCGGTGCTGGCTGCGCTCCTGGACGGCGAGTCCAGCGGGTACCAGCTGGCCAAGACCTTCGACGTCGGCGTCGCGAACTTCTGGCACGCCGTGCCCCAGCAGCTCTATGCCGAGCTGGCCGAGCTGGAGCGGAGAGGGCTGGTCGCCGGCCGCCAGGTGATCCAGGAGAGCCGGCCCAACAAGCGGCTCTTCCATGTCACCGAGGCCGGTCTCGCGGAGCTGGAACGCTTCGCCGCCGACGCGTCCAGACCCTCCTTCATCCGGGACGACCTGCTCGTCAAGGTGCAGGCCGCCGATCACATCGACACCGCACCGGTCGTCCTGCAGCTGCGCGAGCGGGCCGCCGCGGCCGAGGCCAGGATCGAGCTGCTCGGAAAGGTCCTCCTCCGGCTGCGCGGCGACGCCTCCGAGGAGGAGTACCTGCGTACAGGGGACCGCATCGGGCCGTATCTGACGTGCCTGCGCGGGCTGTCCTTCGAACGGAGTCACCGGGACTGGTGCCTGCACACCGTGGGCGCACTCGAGGAAAGGCGGACCAGCCGTGCCGAACGGTGAGTTCCTGCGGTACGTCGCACTGGGCGACAGTCAGACCGAGGGCGTCGGGGACGGCGACGACGCGACCGGGCTGCGTGGCTGGGCGGACCGGCTCGCGGAGCACATCGGCGCTTCGGAGCCCCGCCTGCGGTACGCCAACCTGGCCGTACGCGGACGGGTCGCCGGGCAGGTGCGCGCCGAGCAGCTGGCGCCCGCGCTGGCCCTCCGCCCCGACCTGGCCACCGTCGTCGCGGGTGTCAACGACCTGCTCCGGCCGAAGTTCGACGCCGCGGGAGTCGCCGGGCAGCTCGAGGAGATGTTCGCCGCGCTCACGGCATCCGGGGCGCGCGTGCTGACCCTGACCTTCCCCGACGTGGCGAAGATCGCCCCCGTCGCCCGCCCGGTGCGGGCCCGGGTGTTCGACATGAACGACCGCATCCGCGAGGCGGCGGCCCGGCACGGTGTCGTGCTCGCCGACGTGGCCCTGCTGCCCGTGGCCACCGACCCCCGGCTGTGGAGCGAGGACCGCCTGCACGCGAGTCCGCTCGGCCACGCGCGGATCGCCGCGGCGGCCGCCCACGCCCTGGGGCTCCTCGGCGACGACAAGAGCTGGGCCCAGCCCCTGCCGCCCCAGGAGCTTCCCTCCCGACTGCACGCGGCGGGGGCGGAACTCCGCTGGGCGGCCGGCTTCCTCGGCCCGTGGATCGGGCGGCGGCTGCGCGGACGGTCCTCGGGCGACGGTCGCAGCGCGAAGCGCCCCGAACTGCTGCCTCTGGAGGGCGGGTCGCGGGCTTCCGCATCCTCCTGAGGCCCTGCCGGGTTCGGAGTTCTCCGAGGCCGCCCCGGGCCGATACCCGCGGCCCGCCTCGCCGTGATGCCCGCGGCCGCCTCACGGAGATGCGGCCGGCCGGCTCCCGGCCAAGCGCACGTACCGCCGTAGTGGCCCCGCGGCGGTGAGGCGCTGCGACGACACCGTGCACGCTTCCGGGACGGAGCGCCCCCGCCGTCGGGTCAGGAGTCCCTGTCCGCCAGCCAGTTGCCGATGCCCGCCATGGCCTGCGGACCGTAGTCCGCCTCGACGTCACGGGCGAGGTCGGCGATCGTGACCGCCGCGAGCGACGCGCGCCACGCGGACTCCGCCGCCCCCATCGTGCGGGCGATCGCGCAGGGGGTGGTGCAGGCGGCCGCAGGCGTCGCCAGGGGACCTCGCTGCCTGATCTCCGTGCAGACGAAGGCGGGTGCAGGTCCGTCCACGGCCTGGACGACGTCGAGGACGGTGATCGTCTCCGGGGGCCGGGTCAGGGCGTAGCCGCCGGACTTCCCCTGGGTGGAGTGGATCAGCCCCGCGCGCGCGAGGGCCTGGAGCTGCTTCGCGAGGTAGCTGCCCGACACGTCGTGCAGCTCGGCCAGGCGCGCGGCGGGGACCGGCTCGCTGCTCGTCGTGAGCACGGTGCAGCAGTGCAACGCCCATTCGACTCCACCCGACATCTTCACCACTTCACAGTACCTTCCGATACCCGGATAAGCCTTGTCCGAGTATTGTCTCGGACAAGAGTTATCCGAGTTTGAGGCGTAGAGTGTTGCGGAGCCGGGCATTACCGGCATATCGCCCATTCATCCATGCCAGGGAAGGTACGACATGAAGATCGCAGTGCTCGGCGGAACCGGACTCATCGGTTCACAGGTGGTCCGGGATCTCCAGGCGGCCGGACACGAGGCGGTGCCGCACTCGCAGTCCACCGGCGTCGACCTCATCAGCGGGGAGGGCCTGCAGGCCGCCCTGGAGGGGGTGGACGCCGTCGTCAACGTGACCAACTCACCCACCTTCGACGAGGCCTCGTTCGACTTCTTCCGGACGACGATGGAGAACCTGCTCGCCGCCGCCCGGGAGCAGGGCGTCGGACACGCGGTGGTGCTGTCCATCGTGGGCGTCGACAAGGTGCCCGAGCTCGACTACTACCGCGCCAAGGTGCTCCAGGAGGACCTGCTCAAGGCCGGCCGGGTCCCGTACTCGATCGTGCGCGCCACGCAGTTCTTCGAGTTCATGGACTCCGTCATGTCCTGGAGCGCGGACGAGGAGACCGTCCGGCTGCCCGCCACCCCGATCCAGCCCATCGCGGCCGCGGACGTGGCTGCGATCGTCGCCGAGGTCGCGGCGGGCCGCCCCCTTCAGGGGACCCTCGACATCGCGGGCGCCGACACGTACACGCTCGACGAGCTCGGCGGCATCACGCTGGCCGCACGGGGCGACAAGCGCACCGTCGTCACGGACGGCTCGGCGGGGATGTTCGGCGCCGTCCAGGGGGACGCGATCACCGCGGGACCCGACGCGCGCATCGCCCCGACCCGCTACCGCGAGTGGCTGGCGCGCTGACCCACCAGGACGCGGCCTCCCGGACCGGTGGCCGGCACGCCACCACCGGGGGTTGCGCCCCCGCTTCCCGCCCCGGGACCCCGGTCGCGTCCGGCCCCCGGGACCCCCGTCGCGGCCGGCCCCCGGGACCCGGACGCTCGGCGCGCGGCAGGAAGCAGCAGCCCTCAGGCGTCGGCGGCCTTGAAGTAGTGCCCCGCGTCGAGGTCTTCGAGGAGACCGGGCCGGGTGGGGCGCCAGTCCAGCAGCTCACCGGTCAGCGCGTGCGACGCGGGCGCGTCGGCACCGAGGAAACCGGCCAGCCAGCCGAAGTGCGCCGCGGCGTCCTCCGGAGCCACGGACACCACCGGTACGCCCAGGTGGCGGCCGATCACCTCGGCGATGTCCCGGATCGCGACGCCCTCCTCGGCGGCGCCGTGCAGGACCGACCCGGCGGGCGCCTCGTCCACCGCCAGCCTGAACAGCCGTGCCGCGTCGAGGCGGTGGACCGCGGGCCAGCGGTTGGCACCGTCCCCGACGTGACCGGAGACGCCCTTGGCGCGGGCGATGCCGACCAGGGTGGCCATGAAGCCGTTGTCCCCTTCGCCGTGGCAGGTGGGGGCGAGCCTCACCACCGAGGAGCGGACACCCCGCGCGGCGAGGCCGAGCGCCGCCAGGGAGGTGGCCGCGCGGACCGCGGCCGGTGAGCCGTCGATCGTCGGCATGTCCCGCTCCGTCGCCGTCCGTCCCGGTGCGAGACCGGCCAGCCCGGAGGCCAGGACGAACGGCTTTCCGGAGCCGGCGAGCGCGTCACCGAAGGTGTCGACGGCACGGCGGTCCGCCTCGGCGGCACCCTGGAAGTCGCCGCTGAAGGCGATGTCGTGCTTGAAGGCGAGGTGGACGACCCCGTCGGACGCCTCGGCCGCGTCTCGCAGGACGTCGAGGTCGTCGACGGTGCCCCGGACGACCCCGGCCCCGGCCTCGGTGAGCGCGGCGGCGGAGGCGTCGGACCGGGCGAGCCCCGTCACCCGGTGTCCCGCGCCGATGAGTTCGGGTACGACGGCGGAGCCGATCCAGCCGGATGCTCCGGTCACGAAGATGCGCATGGGAGAACCTCGAAACTCTCGATGTCAGTGCCTGTCATCAACGCTAACACCTGATGTCAGGCACTGCCATCACGTAGGATCGGCCCATGGGTAGATGGGAGCCGGACGCGCGCGGCCGCCTGGCGCGGGCGGCGCTGGAGCTCTACAGCGAGCGCGGGTTCGAGCAGACCACCGTCGCGGAGATCGCCAAGCGGGCCGGCCTCACCGAGCGGACCTTCTTCCGGCACTACGCGGACAAGCGGGAGGTGCTGTTCGACGGCACCGGCCTGCGGGACCTGCTCGTCGGCGCCGTCGCCGACGCCCCGCGGACGGCGGCGCCCGTCGAAGCGCTGGCGGTGGGCCTCGACGCGGTCTCCGGGATGTTCACCGGCCGGTGGGCGTACGCACGCACCCGTCAGGCCGTGATCATGGCGAACGCGGAGCTCCAGGAGCGCGAGCTGATGAAGCTGGCCTCACTGTCCGCCGCCCTCGCCGAGACCCTGCGCCACCGCGGCGTGGCGGAAGCGGCAGCGAGCCTGACGGCCGAAGCGGGCATCGCCGTGTTCAAGGTCGGTTTCGAACGCTGGGTCGGTGACTCCGAGGAACGCGACATGTCCCGCCTGATGCGCGGCCTGCTGGACGACCTCGGGGCGCTGACGGCGGGCGGAAGCGGCACGTAGGGCGCAGCCGCCGCACGGGTCCGCACCCGTGCGGCGGGCCGACCCACAGAGCCGGTACGCCGCCCGGGTCCGCACCCGTGCGGCGGGCCGACCCACAGAGCTGGTACGCCGTCCAGCCGGTGCGCGGTGCCCCGCCGGCGCTCTCAGCCGCCGCCGAAGGACAGGCTCCTGCTCACGCGCTCCGCCGAGGCCAGCAGGCTCTCCCTGACCTGCCTCGTGCGGTACATGCGGTCCGCCCGGAACGAGACGCCCAGCGACCCTAGCTTCGTGCCGTGGTAGACGGGCACCGCGATGCACACGGTCCCCAGGTCGTACTCCTCGCGGTCCATCATCACCGGCGTCGACATCGACGATTCGAGCTGCCGCAGCAGATCCTCCCGGTGGGTGATCGTGCGCGGGGTGAGGTCGGGGAGTTCGTGCCGCGCGAGGTAGTCACCCCGCGCCTCGTCGTCCAGCTCACGCAGGACGCACTTGCCGAGGGCCGTCGCGTGTCCGGCGTCCTCGAACCCGACCCAGAGGTCGACCTTCGGGGTCTGCGGCCCGTCGACGATCTCGGCGATCCGGATCTCGCCCTCCTCGTAGAAGGTGAGGTAGGAGGCGGCCGACACCTCGTCGCGCAGCGAGGCGAGGGCCGGGCGCACCGGGTCGACCGAGGGCCCCGAGCCGTTGCCGTGCAGTCTGTCGCTGAGGATCAGGCCGCCGTCGTCGAGCCTGCGGAGGTAACCGTCGTCGACGAGTCCCCGCAGCGCTTCCAGGGCCTCGTCCAAGGGCAGCCCGGCCTCGCGCGCGAGCTGCTTCGCGGGCGCGCCGCCCTCGTGCGCCGCCACGGCCTCCAGCAGGCGGAACGCGTGCTGGACACCCGTCATCGGCGTGTGGTCCGCCGGATCACCCATGCCACCAGGGTGAACCCTGGGCGCCGGGGCGGCAAGGCAGGACCGCGGGGACCCGGCCGGAGCCCTGCCCGGCCGGGTGCCTGCCTCAGTCCTCGCCCTCCAGGTCGCCTTCCGTCTCCAGGAAGACCTTCCGCAGGGCGTCGAGGACCGCAGGGTCCGGCTTCTCCCACATCCCCCGGGACTCCGCCTCCAGAAGGCGTTCGGCGATGCCGTGGAGCGCCCACGGGTTGGCCTGCTGGAGGAACGCGCGGTTCGTGGGGTCGAGGACGTACGTCTCGGTCAGCTTGTCGTACATCCAGTCCGCGACCACGCCGGTCGTCGCGTCGTACCCGAAGAGGTAGTCGACCGTGGCGGCCAGCTCGAAGGCTCCCTTGTAGCCGTGGCGGCGCATCGCCTCGATCCACTTGGGGTTGACCACCCGGGCGCGGAAGACCCGGGACGTCTCCTCGACCAGCGTGCGGGTACGGACGGTCTCCGGGCGGGTCGAGTCGCCGATGTACGCCTCGGGGGCGGTGCCCTTCAGCGCGCGTACGGTCGCGACCATGCCGCCGTGGTACTGGAAGTAGTCGTCCGAGTCCGCGATGTCGTGCTCGCGGGTGTCGGTGTTCTTCGCCGCCACGGCGATCCGCTTGTACGCGGTCTCCATCTCGTCCCTGGCCGGACGGCCGTCCAGCTCACGGCCGTAGGCGTAACCGCCCCACACCGTGTACACCTCGGCGAGGTCGGCGTCCGTGCGCCAGTCGCGGGAGTCGATGAGCTGGAGGAGTCCGGCGCCGTACGTCCCCGGCCGGGAGCCGAAGATGCGGGTGGTGGCGCGCCGCTCGTCGCCGTGTTCGGCCAGGTCGGCCTGGGTGTGGGCGCGCACGAAGTTCTGCTCGGCCGGCTCGTCGAGCGAGGCCGCGAGGCGCACGGCGTCGTCGAGCAGGCCGATGGTGTGCGGGAACGCGTCGCGGAAGAAGCCGGAGATGCGCAGGGTGACGTCGATGCGCGGGCGGCCCAGTTCCTCGTACGGGATCGCCTCCAGGCCCGTGACCCGGCGCGAGGCGTCGTCCCAGACGGGGCGGACGCCGAGCAGGGCGAACGCCTCGGCGATGTCGTCGCCGGCGGTGCGCATCGCGCTGGTGCCCCACAGGGACAGGCCGACCGAGGTGGGCCATTCGCCGTTGTCGGCGCGGTAGCGCTCCAGCAGCGAGTCGGCGAGGGCCTGGCCGGTCTCCCAGGCGAGCCGGGAGGGGACGGCCTTCGGGTCGACGGAGTAGAAGTTGCGGCCGGTCGGCAGGACGTTGACCAGGCCGCGGAGCGGGGAGCCGGACGGTCCGGCGGGCACGAAGCCGCCGTTCAGCGCGTGGACCGCGTGGTCGAGCTCGTCGGTCGTCGCGGCCAGGCGGGGCACGACCTCGCGGGCGGCGAAGCCGAGGATGTCGGCGACGGCCTGCGGGTGCCCGGCGGCCACACCGGCGACGGCGGCAGCGTCCCAGTCCGCGTCGTCCATCGCCTGGACGAGCGCGCGGGCCAGCTCCTCGGTCTCGTCGGCGGCGGTACGGGTGGCGGCCGACTCGTCGAGGCCCAGCGCCTCCCGCAGGCCGGGCAGGGACGCGGTGCCGCCCCAGATCTGCCGGGCGCGCAGCACGGCGAGGACCAGGTTGACGCGGTCCTTGCCGGCCGGGGCGCTCCCGAGGACGTGGAGGCCGTCGCGGATCTGGACGTCCTTGATCTCACAGAGCCAGCCGTCGAGATGCATGATGAACTCGTCGAAGCCCTCGTCCTCGGGCCGGCCCTCCAGGCCCAGGTCGTGGTCGAGCTTCGCGGCCTGGATGAGGGTCCAGATCTGGGCGCGGACCGCCGGCAGCTTGGCCGGGTCCATCGCGGCGATCTGGGCGTGCTCGTCCAGGAGTTGTTCCAGCCGGGCGATGTCGCCGTAGCTGTCGGCGCGGGCCATCGGCGGCACCAGGTGGTCGACGAGGGTGGCGTGCACGCGGCGCTTGGCCTGGGTGCCCTCGCCCGGGTCGTTGACCAGGAACGGGTAGACCAACGGCAGGTCGCCCAGCGCCGCGTCGGGACCGCAGGCGGCGGACAGGCCGGCGTTCTTGCCGGGCAGCCACTCCAGGTTGCCGTGCTTGCCGAGGTGGATCATCGCGTCGGCGCCGAAGCCGTTGTCCTCGGCGGAGGCGGCGATCCAGCGGTACGCGGCGAGGTAGTGGTGCGAGGGCGGCAGGTCCGGGTCGTGGTAGATCGCGATCGGGTTCTCGCCGAAGCCGCGCGGCGGCTGGATGAGGATCAGCAGGTTCCCGCGCCGCAGGGCGGCGAGCACGATGTCGCCCTCGGGGTTGCGGGAGCGGTCGACGAACATCTCGCCGGGGGCCGGGCCCCAGTGCTCCTCGACGGACTCGCGGAGTTCGGCGGGCAGCGTGGCGAACCAGCGGCGGTAGTCGGCGGCGGGGATGCGGACCGGGTTGGCGGCCAGCTGCTCCTCGGTGAGCCACTCCTGGTCGTGGCCGCCGGCCTCGATGAGCGCGTAGATCAGCTCGTCGCCGTCGCCGGACACCAGCCCCGGGATCTCCTCCTCGGGACCGAAGTCGTAGCCCTCCGCCCGGAGCCTGCGCAGCAGCGCCACGGCGCTGGCGGGGGTGTCCAGGCCGACGGCGTTGCCGATGCGGGAGTGCTTGGTCGGGTAGGCGGACAGGACGAGCGCGATCCGCTTCTCGGCGGCCGGGATGTGACGGAGCCTGGCGTGCCGTACGGCGATCCCGGCGACCCGGGCGGCGCGCTCGGTGTCGGCGACGTACGCGGGCAGACCGTCCTCGTCGATCTCCTTGAAGGAGAACGGGACCGTGATCAGCCGCCCGTCGAACTCCGGCACCGCGATCTGCGTGGCCGCGTCCAGCGGGGAGACGCCCTCGTCGTTCTCCTCCCAGGCCGCGCGGGAGCTGGTGAGGCAGAGCGCCTGGAGGACGGGGACGTCGAGGCCGGTGAGGGCGCCCGCGTCCCAGGACTCGTCGTCACCGCCCGCCGACGCGGTGGCCGGCTTGGTGCCGCCCGCCGCGAGGACCGTGGTGACGATGGCGTCGGCGGCCCGGAGGGTGTCGATGAGCTCGGGCTCCGGGGTGCGCAGCGAGGCGACGTACAGCGGGAGGGGGCGGGCGCCCGCGTCCTCCACGGCCGTGCACAGCGCGTCGACGAAGCCGGTGTTCCCGCTCATGTGGTGGGCGCGGTAGTAGAGCACCGCGACCGTCGGGCCGGTGACGTCCCTGGCCGTCCGCTCCAGCGGGCCCCACGCGGGGGCCGGGGCGGGCGGCTCGAAGCCGTGGCCGGTGAGCAGCACGGTGTCGGAGAGGAACCGGGCCAGCTGTTCCAGGTTGGCGGGGCCGCCGTGCGCGAGGTAGGCGTGCGCTTCGGCGGCGATGCCGATGGGCACGGTCGACGCGGCCATCAGCTGGGCGTCGGGGGCCTGTTCACCTGTCAGCACGACGACGGGGCGGCCGGTCGCCAGCACCTCGTCCAGGCCCTCCTGCCAGGCACGCACACCGCCGAGGAGGCGTACGACGACGAGGTCGGCGCCCTCCAGCAGCTGCGGAAGTCCGTCCGGGGCCAGCCGGGAAGGGTTGGCGTAGCGGTAGCTGACCGGTCCCTGCGAGGCGCGCGCGCTCAGCAGGTCGGTGTCGGACGTCGACAGGAGCAGGATCATGCGGCGTCGGCCCTTCCTCGGGGTGTCCACGCCCCGGGCAGTGTCGTCGGGTCTCCCCTGCCCGGCACGGAGACCGGGGGTTCGGGAAGGGAGTTCCTGACTCGCACGGCCGGTGGGCCGGGCTCACAGTGGCGGGACCGCGCCGGAATCACACCGGGCTTCCTCCCCTGTCGCCGTCTGGCGATGGCGGACCCGACGGACCGCCGCTAGGCATAGTAGGCGGCGGGTGGGGGGTGCTGACCAGACGGCCCCCACCCCGGCCGGGGCCGCGGCGGGTGTCCCGTAGGTCACAGTGACGGCAGGGACCCGCCCCGGTCACGGTGGGTATGCTCGCCGCCATGTCCGCCTCCCCCCTTACGCCCCGTTCGCCGGGCGACGCGCGTGCCCGGAGCAGTGATGACGCCTGCCCCGGAGCCCTGCGTCTGCACCGGGCGGACGACGGTGCGCTGGCGCGGATCCGGATACCCGGCGGGGTGCTGACACCCCGACAGGCATGGGCCCTGGGAAAGGCCGCCGGGCGTCTCGGCGACGGTGAGCTGCATCTCACCTCGCGCGGGAACGTCCAGCTGCGCGGGCTCACCCCCGGCTGCGGCGCGGAGCTGGCCGGGCTCCTGGACGCGGCCGCGCTGCTTCCCTCGGAGCGCCACGAACGCGTACGCAACGTGGTCGCCTCCCCGCTGTCCGGGCTTGACGGCGGCGGGGCCGCCGACGTCGGCCCCTGGCTGGCGGAGCTGGACCGCCTCCTCTGCGGGAGCGACCGTGCCACGCGCCTCTCCGGGCGCTTCCTGTTCGCCCTCGACGACGGCCGGGGCGATGTCGACGCCCTCGGCGCGGATCTCACCCTGATCGGCCTCGGCGCCGGCGCCGCACTGCGCGTCGGGTCCGCCGACACCGTCTTCCGCCTCCCGGCCGCCGAAGGGCCCCGCGCCCTGCTCGCCGCCGCCGGGGCGTTCCTGGACGCGGCCGACGGCACCGGCGCCTGGCGGGTCGCGGACCTGCCGGACGACGCGAAGGCCGCACTGCCCGACGAGGTCGTACGACGTCTGGGGCAGGCCGGCGTCACCACCTCGCCCGGCCGCCACCCCCGGCCCCTCGAAGCCCGCTCCCCCGAGCCGGGCCCGGTCCCGGGCGGCCCGCGCGCGACCGCGCTGTCCGTCGGCGTACCGCTCGGGCGGCTGGACCTGACCCAGTGGCAACTGCTTTCCGGCGCCGGGGGGATGAGGCTCACGCCGTGGCGCGGAGTGGTCGTCACCGGCGTCGCGCCCGGCGCGGCGGACGCCCTGGCGGGCACCCTCGCCGAGGCGGGCCTGATCACTGGACCCGGCTCTCCGTGGGCCGGGGTGGGCGCCTGCATCGGGCGGCCCGGCTGCGCGAAGTCGCTGGCCGACGTGCGGGCCCAGGCGGGGGCCGCCGTGGGACCGCCCGGACGGCTCCCGGTGTACTGGTCGGGCTGCGCACGCCGGTGCGGCCACCCGCGCGGCGAGTGGATCGACGTGGTCGCCACCCCGGACGGACACCGGATCTCCCACGTGCGGGGGGACCGGGCCGACGGGCCGGTGACGGTCCGGGACGACCCGGCCGCGCTGGCCGCCGCCGTGGCCTCGGCCCGGGGCTCCGGCGGCTGACGGCGCATCACCACCATTTCGTGTCAACCCCGTTCGACCCACCCCGTTCCCCGCAGAAGACGTAGAAGAAGAAAGCGACAGCACTGTGCACCAGTACGAGAAGGACGGACCGGCGATCTACCGCCAGTCCTTCGCCACCATCCGCGCGGAGGCGGATCTGGCCGGGCTGCCCGCCGACGTGAGCCAGGTCGCCGTCCGCATGATCCACGCCTGCGGCATGGTCGACCTCGTACGCGATCTCGCCTTCTCGCCGAACGCCGTGGCCGACGCGCGCGCCGCCCTCAGGTCCGGCGCGCCCATCCTGTGCGACGTCGCCATGGTCGCCAGCGGCGTCACCCGCAAGCGGCTGCCCGCGGACAACGAGGTCGTCTGCACCCTGTCCGACCCGGCCGTCCCCGCGCTCGCCGCGAAGCTCGGCACCACCCGCAGCGCCGCCGCCCTTGAACTCTGGCGGGACCGGATGGAAGGGGCCGTCGTCGCCGTCGGCAATGCCCCCACCGCGCTCTTCCGCCTGCTGGAGATGATCGAGGAGGGCGCCCCGCGCCCCGCCGCCGTCATCGGCGTGCCGGTCGGCTTCATCGGCGCGGCCGAGTCGAAGGACGCCCTCGCCGCCCACCCGTCCGGGCTCGAACACCTCGTCGTGCGGGGCAGGCGCGGCGGCAGCGCCATCGCGGCCGCCGCGGTGAACGCCATCGCCAGCGAGGAGGAGTGAGCATGCCCGAGCAGCAGGGGACCGCAGGCACCGGACGGCTGTACGGCGTCGGGCTCGGCCCGGGCGACCCGGCGCTGATGACCGTGCGAGCCGTGCAGATCATCGGCGAGGCCGACGTCGTGGCCTACCACTCGGCCCGGCACGGCCGCTCCATCGCCCGCTCGATCGCGGCGCAGCACATCCGCGCCGACCACATCGAGGAAGCCCTGGTCTACCCGGTCACGACGGAGACCACGGACCACCCCGGCGGCTACCGGGGCGCGCTCGACGAGTTCTACGAGCAGGCCGCCGCCCGGCTCGCGGCGCACCTGGACGCGGGACGCACCGTCGCCGTGCTCGCGGAGGGCGACCCCCTCTTCTACGGCTCGTACCAGCACATGCACAAGCGTCTCGCCGACCGCTACGACACCGAGGTCATCCCCGGTGTCACCTCGGTCAGCGCCGCCGCCGCCCGGCTCGGCACCCCGCTCGTCGAGGCCGAGGAGGTGCTGACGATCCTGCCCGGCACCCTGCCCGAGGAGGAGCTGACGGCGCGTCTGGCGGCCACGGACTCGGCGGTCGTGATGAAGCTGGGCCGGACGTTCCCCGCGGTGCGGCGCGCGTTCGAGGCGTCCGGGCGGCTCGCCGAGGCGCGGTACGTCGAGCGCGCCACCATGGCGGGCGAGCGGACCGGGGACCTGGCGGACACCGACGCGGACTCCGTGCCCTACTTCGCGGTCGCGGTGCTGCCCAGCCGGATCGACGCGCCCCGCCCCGAGCGGGCCCCGGGCTCCGGCGAGGTCGTCGTGGTCGGCACCGGACCGGCCGGACCGCTGTGGCTGACCCCCGAGACGCGGGGCGCCCTCGCCGCCGCCGACGACGTGGTCGGCTACACCACCTATCTGGACCGGGTGCCGGTCCGTCCCGGCCAGCAGCGGCACGGCTCCGACAACAAGGTGGAGTCCGAGCGCGCGGAGTTCGCCCTCGACCTCGCACGCCGGGGGCACCGCGTCGCCGTGGTGTCCGGTGGCGACCCCGGGGTCTTCGCGATGGCCACGGCCGTCCTGGAGGCCGCCTCGCAGGACGCCTACTCCGGCATCCCGGTGCGCGTGCTGCCCGGAGTGACCGCGGCCAACGCCGCCGCCGCCCGCGCGGGGGCGCCGCTCGGCCACGACTACGCCACGATCTCGCTCTCGGACCGGCTCAAGCCGTGGGAGGTCATCGCCGAGCGGCTGCGCGCGGCAGCGGCGGCCGACCTGGTCATGGCGTTGTACAACCCCGGCTCCCGCAGCCGCACGTGGCAGGTCGGCAAGGCCCGCGACCTGCTCCTCGAACACCGCTCCCCCGACACGCCCGTCGTGCTGGGCCGCGATGTGGGCGGCCCGTCGGAGAGCGTGCGCACGGTGCGGCTGGCCGACCTCGATCCGCTGGAGGTGGACATGCGGACGATCCTGATCGTGGGGTCCTCGCAGACCCGCTGGGTCCGGCGGGGAGACGGCCGGCAGATCGTCTGGACGCCGCGCCGCTACCCGCGGGACGCGGATGGACAGGGTCCCGCGGACTGACCGGGCCGTGATCCCGACCGGTCGCCACGGTCCGGCCACGGCCGGCGGGCCGGCCGCCGGCTCAGCAATCCCCGAGGACGGTCCGCAGCAGGTCCAGGGCCTCCTCCGGGGTCGCGGCCACCGGCACCCCGGCCGGGACCGGCGGGCGCCGGACCACGACCACGGGGATTCCCGCCTCCCGGGCGGCCGTGAGCTTGGGGGCCGTCGCGTCGCCGCCGCTGTCCTTGGTGACGAGGACGTCGATGCGGTGACGCCGGATCAGTTCGCGCTCGTCCTCCAGGGAGAACGGCCCCCGGTCCAGCAGAATCTCCATCCGTGGGGGGCACGGTGCCTCGGGGGCGTCCACCGAGCGCATCAGGAACCACAGCGCGTCCAGCTCCGCGAAGGCGGCGAGTCCCATGCGTCCGGTGGTGAGGAACACCCGTCGTCCCAGCTCCGGCAGCAGCCGCGCCGCTCCCGCGAGGGAGTCGGTGAGGTGCCACCGGTCGCCCTCCACCGGCACCCAGCCGGGCCGGCGCACGGCCAGGAGGGGAACATGGACGGCAAAGGCGGCGGAGGCCGCGTTGAAACTGATCGTTCCGGCGAAGGGATGGGTGGCGTCGATGACCGCATCCACGCGGTGTGCGCGGAGCCAGTCGGCCATGCCCTCGACGCCCCCGAAGCCGCCGATCCGGACCTCGCCCGGTGGCAGGCTCGGCCGGGCGACCCGGCCGGCCAGCGAGCTGGTGACCCGGGTCCCGTCCGCGGCCGACAGGGACTCCGCGATGCGGCGGGCCTCCGTCGTGCCGCCGAGGACGAGTACGTGCAAGGGCATCGGATCGGTCCATCCATATGAGCGGTGAGGCGCAGGGCGGGCGCGCCGCCCAACTCAAGCACACCGGTCTGCGGCCCGGATGGACGACCGGCGCCTGCGCGACGGCGGCGACGACGGCCGCGTACACGGCGCTGCTGACCGGCGAGTTCCCCGATCCGGTGACCATCACCCTGCCGAAGGGCCAGACCCCCGCCTTCGCCCTCGCGGTGGAGGAACTGGCGGACGGGCGGGCCACGGCGGGTGTGGTCAAGGACGCGGGCGACGATCCGGACGTCACGCACGGCGCCCTCGTACGGTCGACCGTACGGCTGCTGCCGCCCGGTTCCGGGGTGGTGTTCCGGGCCGGCCCCGGCGTGGGGACCGTGACGCTTCCCGGGCTGCCCCTCGACGTCGGGGAACCGGCGATCAACCCCGTCCCCCGCCAGATGATGCGGGACCACGTCGCACGGGTGGCGCGGGAGCACGGCGGCACCGGAGACGTCGAGATCACCGTCTCGGTGGACGACGGCGAGGAGATCGCACGTTTCACGTGGAACATCCGCCTGGGCATCCTGGGCGGCATCTCGATCCTGGGGACCACCGGCGTCGTGGTGCCCTACTCCTGCTCCGCCTGGATCGACTCGATCCGGCGCGGGGTGGACGTGGCACGGGCCGCCGGGCACCGGCACGTGGCGGGGTGCACGGGCTCGACCTCGGAGAAGACGGTGGTGGCGGAGTACGGCCTGCCGGAGATCGCCCTGCTGGACATGGGCGACTTCGCGGGCGCGGTACTGAAGTACGTGCGCCGGCACCCCGTGGAGCGGCTGACGATCTGCGGCGGGTTCGCCAAGCTGTCCAAGCTCGCCGCCGGTCACCTGGACCTGCACTCCGCCCGTTCCCAGGTCGACAAGCCCTTCCTCGCGCGGCTGGCCCGGCGGGGTGGCGCGAGCGAGGCACTGGCGGCGGAGATCGAGGTGGCCAACACCGGGCTCGCCGCACTTCAGCTGTGCGTCGCCGCCGGGGTGCCGCTCGGCGACCTGGTGGCGGCCGAGGCCCGGGACCAGGCGCTCTCGGTGCTGCGCGGGGCGCCGGTGGCGGTGGACGTGATCTGCGTCGACCGGGCGGGCACGGTCGTGGGGCGCAGCACGGTCCGCTGATCCGGCGGACCGTGCGCCCCGGCCCTCAGCAGGTGTGGCGGTCCCGCGCCGGGGAGTACAGGTGGCTGTCGCGGAACTGCTCGGCGCCCAGCGTCCGTCCGACCATGATCACCGCGGTACGGATCACTCCGGCCGACTTCACCTGGTCCGCGATGGTCTCCAGCGTCCCGCGCAGGACGATCTCGTCCGGACGGGAGGCCATGGCGACGACCGCGGCGGGGCAGTCCGCGCCGTAGTGCGGCAGCAGTTCGGCCACGACCCGGTCCGCGTAGCGCGCCGCCAGGTGCAGCACGATCAGTGCCCCGCTGCGGCCCAGCGTCGCCAGGTCCTCGCCCTCGGGCATCGCCGTGGCACGCTGCGCGATCCGCGTGAGGATCACGGTCTGCCCGACGGTGGGCACCGTCAGCTCGCGCTTGAGGGCAGCCGCGGCGGCCGCGAACGCGGGGACGCCGGGGACGACCTCGTACGGCACACCGGCCTCGTCGAGCCGGTGCATCTGCTCGTTCACGGCGCTGAACACCGAGGGGTCGCCGGAGTGCAGCCGGGCCACGTCGTGGCCCCCTTCGTGGGCCCGTACCAGCTCGGCGGTGATCTGGTCGATGTCGAGCAGCGCCGTGTCCACCAGCCGGGCGTCCGGCGGGCACTCCGCGAGCAGGTCGCGCGGCACCAGGCTGCCCGCGTACAGGCAGACCGGGCTCGCGGCGAGGATGCGGGCGCCGCGCACCGTGATGAGGTCGGCGGCACCGGGGCCCGCACCGATGAAGTACACGGTCATCTGTCGTCTCCTGGAGCGTGCGAGGGGTCTGGGGCGGTCCGGAGGTCCTGAGGGGGCGCGGCCGCCGGCTTCCGTACGGACCACTGCGTGACCGGCATCGCCTGACGCCACCCCGTGAACCCGCCGACGGGAACCGCGTGGGCCACCGCGAGGCGGACCAGGTCGCCGCCGTGGAGCCGGTACCACTGGGTGAGCAGCGCCTCGGACTCCAGCGTGACCGTGTTGGCGACCAGCCGGCCGCCGGGGGGCAGCGCGTCCCAGCAGGCGTCCAGCAGTCCGGGTGCGGTGAGCCCGCCGCCGACGAACACGGCGTCCGGCGCGGGCAGCCCGGCCAGGGCGTCCGGCGCCCGTCCGGTGACCACGCGCAGCCCGGGCACACCGAGCCGTCCGGCGTTGCGGGCGATGCGCCCGGCGCGCACGGGGTCCCGCTCCACGGTGACGGCGCGGCAGGAGGGATGGGTGCGCATCCACTCGGCCGCGATCGATCCGGAGCCGCCGCCGATGTCCCACAGGAGTTCGCCGGGCGCGGGCGCGAGCACGCCGAGGGTGGCGGCCCGCACGTGGCGCTTGGTCAGCTGCCCGTCGTGCTCGTAGGCCTCGTCGGGAAGCCCGGGGACGGCTCCGAGACGGAGGGCGTCCGCTGCGCGCACGCAGTCGAGGGCGATCACGTTGAGCGGGTCGCCCGGCGGGTGTTCCCAGGTGCCGGCGGTGCCGTCCAGGCAGTCCTCGTCCGTGCCGCCGAGCTGTTCCAGCACCCGCATCCGGCTGGGCCCGAAGCCCAGGTCCCGCAGCAGGGCGGCCACGGCGGCGGGAGTGGCCGCGTCGGCGGACAGGACGAGCACCCGGCGCCCGTGGTGCAGCGCGGCGGCGAGCCGGCTTGCCGGCCGGCCGACCAGGGTGACGGTCTCGGTGTCCTCCACCGGCCAGCCCAGCCGGGCGCAGGCGTACGACACGGAGGACGGGTGCGGCAGGACGTGCAGCGCCCCGGCGCCCAGCTCATCGGCCAGGGCCCGGCCGATGCCGTAGAACATGGGGTCACCGCTGGCCAGGACGGCGGTCCTGCTGCCCGCGTGCGCGGCGAGCAGCCCGCGCACGGCCGGCCGCAGCGGCGAGGGCCAGGGCACACGGAGCCCCGTGCAGTCCGGGGGGAGCAGCCGCAGCTGGCGCTCGCCGCCGATCAGGACCTCGGCGTCCGCGAGGACGGCGCGGGCCTGTCCGGTGAGACCCGTCCAGCCGTCGGCGCCGATCCCCACGACACTCACGGCGGACGCGGGCGCCGGGGCGCGGGGCGGAGGGGATGCGGGGGACACGGCCGGTACCTCGGGGTGTTCGTCGGACAACGCAGCCGAACTCTACGGGGGCCGTCTCCGGCCCCGCGCGGCGGAGTGATTCCGGGAAAACGCCCGCGTGGTGTCGAGACCCCCCGGCCGGCTCCGACGTCCCCTGTGAGAGCCGCCCGCACGGGGCGGCGGAGCGGATCCGAGGAGCACACCATGAAGTACCTCGTGATGGTTCAGGGCTCGCAGGCCGACTACGAGGCGATGGGCGGCACGGCGTCGGCCGCGAGCCCGGCCTGGAGCGAGAAGGACCTGAAGGCGATGTTCGCCTTCATGGAGGACGTCAACAACGATCTGGCCGAGTCCGGCGAGATGGTGGCCGGCCACGGCCTGGCCGCACCCGCCATGACCCGCACCGTGCTTCCCGGCCCGGACGGCAGGCCGGTGATCACGGACGGACCGTACGGGGAGACGAAGGAACTGCTCGCCGGGTACTGGGTGCTCGACTGCGAGAGCCTGGACAGGGTGACCGAGATCGCCGCCCGCATCGCGCTCTGCCCGCAGCCCGAGGGCGCCCCGGTGTACCCGGTGGTGATCCGGCCGATCATGGACGACGGCGGCGAGCTCACGTCCGCCACCGGCTGAGAGGTGACGGGTGGACCACGGCCCGAGCGACACGGAGGACCTGCTGCGCCGGTGCGCGCCGCAGGTCCTCGGAGCGCTCGTGCGCCGGTACGGCCACTTCGACACGGCCGAGGACGCCGTGCAGGAGGCGCTGCTCGACGCGTACCGGACGTGGCCGTCCCAGGGGGTGCCGGGCAATCCGAGGGGCTGGCTCATCAGGACCGCCTCACGGCGGCTGACCGACCAGCTGCGCAGCGACTCGGCGCGCCGCCGGCGCGAGGAGAGGGCCGCCGCGCTCGCGTCCCGCGACACCCGCACGTCGTCGGCGCCGGGGGTGGACCGGGCGCCGTCCGACGACGACACCCTGACCCTGCTCTTCCTCTGCTGCCACCCCGCGCTGTCGCCCGCCGCGCAGGTCGCGCTGACCCTGCGCGCCGTGGGCGGCCTGACCACGGCCGAGATCGCGCGCGCCCATCTGGTGCCCGAGGCGACGATGGCCCAGCGGATCAGCAGGGCCAAGCGGAAGGTGCGAGGGGAGCGGTTCCGGCAGCCGGGGCCCGGCGACCGGGACGCGCGGCTCGCGGCGGTGCTCCAGGTGCTCTACCTGATCTTCAACGAGGGGTACACCGCGACCTCGGGCAGCACCCTGCACCGCGCGGACCTGGCCCGCGAGGCGATCCGGCTGACCCGTGCGGTGCGCGCCCTGCTGCCCCGGGACGGCCGGGTGACCGGACTGCTGGCCCTGATGGTGCTCACCGAGGCCCGCGGTGCCGCCCGCACCGGACCCCACGGCGAGCTGGTGCCGCTGGACGAGCAGGACCGCTCCCGCTGGGACCGCGCGGCCGTCCGGGAGGGCACCGCCCTGGTCGAGGAGGCCCTGTCCGAAGGCCCCGCCGGCCCGTACCAGCTGCAGGCGGCGATCGCCGCGCTGCACGACGAGGCGGACCGCGCCGAGGACACCGACTGGCCGCAGATCCTCGCCCTGTACGACGTCCTGGTGGCTCTGGCCCCCGAGCCGATGGCGGAGCTGGGCCGGGCGGTCGCGCTCGCCATGGTCCGGGGGCCGCGGGCCGGCCTGGCCGCCGTGGCGGCCCTGGAGGACCGGCTCGCGGGCCATCACCGGCTGGACGCCGTGCGGGCCCATCTGCTGGAGAGGGCCGGGGACGGGGAGGCCGCGCGCACGGCGTACCGGCGGGCCGCGGACCACACGCTCAGCGAACCCGAGGCCCGGTACCTGCGGATGCGGGCATCCCGGCTTGTACGGCCCGGCACGGACGGCTCCCGGTAGGGCCCCGGCACCTCCGGCGGTGGTCCGTGCATCCGCCCCGGCACCTCCGGCGGTAGTCCGTGCACCCGCCCCGGGACCCGCCACCGACTCGCCGATCCCGGCCACTCTCGCGATCATCGAAAGCATGAGCAAGAGCGACAGCGGCGGAGACCGCACCGTGCGTATCGCCCAGCAGCCCGACGCGGACGCGCTGCTGGCCCGCAGTCCGCTGGCGGCCCTCGTCGGCATGCTGCTGGACCAGCAGGTGCCGATGGAGTGGGCCTTCACCGGCCCCCTCACCCTGGCCCGGCGGATGGGCGCGGACGATCTGGACGCCGGGGCGATCGCCGGTTACGACCCCGAGGCCTTCACCGGGCTGTTCACCGAGAAGCCCGCCCTGCACCGCTACCCGGGCTCGATGGCCAAGCGGGTGCAGCAGCTCTGCCAGTACCTGGTGGCCGAGTACGAGGGGCGCGCCGAAGCGGTCTGGGAGGACGCCCCCACCGGTGCGGACCTGCTGAGACGGCTCAAGGCGCTGCCCGGCTTCGGCCCGCAGAAGGCCCAGATCTTCCTCGCGCTGCTGGGCAAGCAGTTCGGCGTACGGCCGGAAGGCTGGCGGGAGGCCGCCGGCGCGTACGGCGAGCAGGGGGCGCACCGCTCGGTCGCCGACATCACCGGGCCGGAGTCCCTCGTCGAGGTGCGGGCGTACAAGCAGCGGGCGAAGGCTGCGGCCAAGGCGGCCGGGACATCCGGATGATCACGCCCGGGCCGTGCGGACCACCGGGGGCCGGGAACCGCGCCTCGCCTACAGGCGGCCGTGCGCGGGGCCGCGCCGTCGCCGACAGGCCATGCTCGGGCCGGGAACCGTCCCACCGGTTCACAGGAACCGGCGGGCTCGCTAGCTTTCCTGCACACCCGTTCGCACCGGAAGGACTCCTGTGTACGCAACTCGTCGCAGAGCCATGGCTGTTGTGGCCGCCACCGCCCTGGCCACACCACTCCTCCTCGCCGCGTCGCCCCACCACGGGCACCCCTCGAACGACCCGGCCAAGGAGGCCGCCAAGCTCTCCCGGAAGCTGGTCGAACGCTCGTCCGCCAAGGACGCGTTCCGGCACCTGGAACGCTTCCAGGCCATAGCCGACTCGGCGGACGGCCACCGCGCGGCCGGCTCGCTCGGCCACGACGCCTCCGCCGCCTACGTCTACCGGCTGCTCCAGAAGGCCGGCTACCGGGTCGGCTACCAGGCCTTCGACTTCATCTACACCGAGACCCTCGCCCAGAAGCTCTCCGTGGTCTCGCCCAGGCCCCGCGACATCGGCATCAAGGCGATGACCTACACCCGCTCCACACCCGAGGGCGGCATCACCGCCGCGCTCGCCGCGGTCCCGGTCGACGACACCACCGGCTGCGAGGCCGCCGACTACGCCGGGGCGGCGTTCACCGGCAAGATCGCCCTCATCAAGCGGGGCGGCTGCTCGTTCGCCCAGAAGCAGGACGCGGCCGGCGCCGCGGGCGCGGCCGGCGCGGTGATCTACAACAACACCGAGGGAGTCCTCTCCGGCACCCTGGGCGAGGTCGCCGCGGGAAAGATACCCACCGGCGGTCTCACGCTGGCCGAGGGCGAGAAGCTCGTCGCCGACCTGGACAAGGGCGAGGTGAAGGTCTCCTTCGAGATCCGCCAGCTCCAGGAGGAGCGCACGACCCGTAACGTCGTCGCCGAGACGCGCGGCGGGAACGCCGCGAAGACGGTCATGCTCGGCGCCCACCTCGACTCGGTCACCGACGGCCCCGGGATCAACGACAACGGCTCCGGCTCGGCCGGTCTCCTCGAAGTCGCCCTGGAACTCGCCAAGACGCACCGCGACCCCGCCAACAAGGTGCGCTTCGCCTGGTGGTCGGCCGAGGAGAACGGGCTGCTCGGCTCCGAGGCGTACGTCGCGAAGCTCTCCGACGCGCAGCGCGAGCAGATCGCGCTCTACCTCAACTTCGACATGATCGCGTCCCCGAACGGCGCGCAGTTCGTCTTCGACGGTGACGACTCCGACGGCGTGGGCGAGGGCCCCGGCCCCGAGGGATCGGCCCAACTGGAGCGCGACATCAACGACTTCCTGGACCGGAAGAACAAGCCGCACACCGGCACGGACTTCACCGGACGCTCCGACTACGGGCCGTTCATCGAGGCCGGCATCCCGTCCGGCGGCACCGACACCGGCGCCGAGGGCATCAAGACGGCCGCCCAGGCCGAGACCTTCGGCGGGACGGCGGGCATCGCGTACGACCCCTGCTACCACGCGGCCTGCGACGACCTCGACAACGTCGACATGGGCCACTTCGACACCAACATCGACGTGATCGCCAACGCCGTGGGCACCTACGCCCACGACCTGCGCTCCCTGAGCCGCCCCGCCCCCGCGGCATCCGCCACCGGTGAGCCCGCCGGCGGCGGAGGGCTCCGCGAGGGCCACGCCCACGGTGTCACCGAGTAGGAGCCGCCCGGACCGGCGACCGCGGGCGGTGGGCCACACCCACCGCCCGCAGCGTGACACACCGGAGCGGAACCGGGCCGTGCGCCGTATTCGGCCGAATGATCCCGCGGTGCCCGCCATCGCAGTCCCGTCCCGTGGCTGCGCCCGGAGGCCCCGGCCCGGTAGGCTTTCCGTGTGATCTTCAAGCGCATCGGAAATGGGCGGCCATATCCCGACCACGGCCGGGAAAGCACCCGACAGTGGGCGGATGTCGCGCCGCGTCCGGTCCGCCTGGACCAACTGGTGACCACCAAGGGCCAGCTGGACCTCGAAACCCTGCTCGCCGAGGACTCCACGTTCTACGGCGACCTCTTCGCCCACGTCGTGAAGTGGCAGGGCGACCTCTACCTCGAGGACGGGCTGCACCGCGCCGTACGCGCCGCGCTGCAGCAGCGCCAGGTGCTGCACGCCCGCGTCCTCGAACTGGGCTGACCACGCCACTCCCACCCGTGGAGCATTTCGGCGCCTTTCGGGTGCTTTTATGCTCGGACGGGTGCCATAGGTTGATCGTTTAGTAGGCATCATCACCGGGTCGCACTACGCTGCGCCCATGAGCATGCTGACCCCTCCCGGCATGGGCGGAAAGTACCGCATCACGGGTAACACCTATCCCCGTATGCGCCGCCCCCGTCATCGCCGCAAGCTGGTTCTCTCGGCGGCCGCGGCCGCGGTGGCCCTCGGCCTGGCCGGTTGGGGCACTCTCCAGATCGTCGACGTCTTCACCGGCGGCGACGGGCGGGCGAACGCGGCGTCCCACCCGCGCGCCTGCCCCTCCCCGAAGGCCTCGGCACAGGCGAAGGTGCTCCCGAAGCCGGCCGCGATCAAGGTCAACATCTACAACGCGACGCCGCGCAGCGGACTGGCCAAGGCCGCGGCCGACGAGCTGAAGAAGCGCGGCTTCGTCATCGGCAAGGTGGACAACGCCCCGGCCGCCTACGACAAGAAGGTGCCCGGCACCGGGATGCTGCTCGGCGGCCCGACCGCCATGAACGGCTCGTTCCCCGTGCTCGCCACCCAACTGCCGGGCGCCACGCAGAAGACCGACACCCGCAGCACGGCGGACATCGATCTGATCATCGGTACGAAGTTCACGACCTTCAGCACCCCCGCGGCGGCGGCGACGGCGCTCGTGGCCCTGACGAAGCCCGCCCCGGCGCCGTCCTCCTGCTGAGAGTCCAGGAGGCCCGGGCGCCGGGAGGCACCCGCATCCGGGGTCAGTCGGCCGTGCCGTACATCCGGTCACCGGCGTCGCCGAGGCCCGGCACGATGTAGCCGTTCTCGTTGAGCCGCTCGTCGACCGAGGCCGTGACCACGGTGACCGGGGTTCCGGCCAGCTCGCGCTCCATCACCTCGACGCCCTCGGGCGCCGCGAGCAGGACGACCGCCGTCACGTCGTCGGCGCCGCGCTTGATCAGTTCCCGGATGGCCGCGACGAGCGTGCCGCCGGTGGCCAGCATCGGGTCGAGGACGTAGACCTGACGGCCGGAGAGGTCCTCGGGCATCCGCGTGGCGTACGTCTCCGCCTGGAGCGTCTCCTCGTTGCGGATCATGCCCAGGAAGCCGACCTCGGCGGTCGGGAGCAGCCGCACCATGCCGTCCAGCATGCCGAGACCCGCGCGCAGGATCGGCACGACCAGGGGCCGCGGGTGGGACAGCTTCACGCCGGTCGTGGGCGTCACCGGGGTCTCGATGTCGACCTGCTCGGTCCGCACATCCCTGGTGGCCTCGTACGCGAGGAGGGTGACCAGCTCGTCGGCGAGCCGCCGGAAGGTCGGGGAGTCGGTGCGCTTGTCGCGCAGTGTGGTGAGTTTGTGTGCCACCAGCGGGTGGTCGACGACGTGGATCCGCATGCCGTCAACAGTAGCCGGGCCCCGGACCCGCTTTCCGCCAGTCCGCGCTGGCATCAACCACCTGTTCGGGGGGAAGGTGGGGGCATACGGACCCAGGCTTGGGGTGGTGTGTCGATTGCCCGACGGGGAGCAGCGGAACCAGCGGCGGACCGGACGCGACGCGCGCGACCTGCCCGACGCGCAGGAGAGCGCGGCGGACGCGCAGGAGAGTGACGCTGTGCGCCGGAGGCGCAGGGCCCAGTTCCTGCGCGAGCTCCACGAGGCGAAGCAGCTGCGCGACCGCGTCCAGCCGCGCAGAGCCCGTGCGGCCCGTATGCGCCAACAGATGCGGATGCGTACGTTCCGCTGGTGAGACCCCCTCCCGAGACCGCCCGGCCGTCCGGAAACGACCACCGGGAGACCGCCCGCCGGCCGGTCCTCCAGGAACTGATGGCCGACGCAACGGTCGAAGAGGTCTCGCATCGCGCTCGTTTCTGCCACGATGCCGATTGGGCGGGGCCCAGAGCAGCCGGAGCACCGGCTGCCCTCCCGTCGGACCGATTCGCCTATGACCAGTGGGAGAGTCCCGGTGTACTTCGCCGCACTGCTCGCGCGCACCGAAGACGGGTGGGAAGCGAGCGATACAGAGCTCGACGATGTGGAAACCCTGTCCGACCTGACGGACCTGGCCCGTGAGGCCTCGGTGGACGAGGACACCGTCCTCGTCTACATCGAGCAGGAGGACGCCTGGTTCGGCATCCTCCGGGTGGACGGTGAGGAGGACCCCCGTATCTACGTCTCGGACGCGTCCGCCGCCGCCCGCTCCTCGTACGGGGAGATCCTGCTCACCGACGAACTGCTCGGCCGCGAACCAGGGGCCGAGGACGAGATCGCCGCACTCGAGGAGCTCGTCGACCTCGACGGCACGGAGGACGGCGAGCCCGACCGGCCCGAGGACCGCGACGACGAGGTCACGGCCTCCGACCTCGACCACGACCCCGACGCCGTGCCGGCGGGGCCACTCGGGGAACTCGGGGTGCTCGCCGACCTCGGGCTGTCCGAGAAGGGCCTGCTGACCCTGCGCACCGACGCCCTGGCGGACATCGCGGACGCGCTGGGAGCGGCCGAGGTCCTGGAGGCCGTCCGCTAGGGTCCGCGGGTGAACGCGCCACCACCCGACCCCTCCTCACCGCCTCCGCCCGATCCCGTACGGGATCCGTGGAAGGCACCCATGCGCCATGCCCTGGACGAGGCCGCGCAGGCGGCGTCGGCCGGCGATGTGCCGGTCGGCGCCGTCGTCCTCGGCCCGGACGGCGCCCCGCTCGCCACCGGCCACAACGAACGCGAGGCGACCGGCGACCCCACGGCACACGCCGAAGTCCTCGCCCTGCGCCGGGCCGCCGCCGCGCTCGGTGCCTGGCGGCTGACCGGCTGCACCCTGGTCGTCACCCTGGAGCCGTGCACCATGTGCGCGGGCGCACTCGTCCAGTCCCGCGTCGCCCGGGTGGTCTACGGCGCCCGCGACGAGAAGGCCGGCGCCGCCGGCTCGCTCTGGGACGTCGTACGCGACCGGAGGCTCAACCACCGCCCCGAGGTGATCCACGGCGTCCTGGAGGACGCCTGCGCGAGCCAGTTGACGGCCTTCTTCCGCGACCGCTGACCGGTCCGCACCACCGCCCGGCGCCGTCTCGCGTAACCGATTTCGGACCTGGGCCCGGGATGGTCTAAGCTCTCTCTCGGTAGCGTGTCCGAGCGGCCGAAGGAGCTCGCCTCGAAAGCGAGTGTGGGGAAACTCACCGAGGGTTCAAATCCCTCCGCTACCGCAGATGGATGAAGGGACCGACCCGCTTGGGTCGGTCCCTTCTCTGCGTCCCGTCTCAGTTCCCGTCTCAGTTGCTCACCGGAGGCTCCCTGTTCCGCGACGGGTCGACTGCGCGAACTGCTTCCCCGCGACGATCTCGGGTCTCGGCATGTAGCCGCGGACGTCCTCCACGGACAGGATCAGCGCCAAGGGCTTCGAGGTGTCGAACCGCCGGTTGAGCGTCCTGGCGAAGTCGGGCGAGAACACGACCGGCGCGGCCAGCGTGGCCAGGTACCCGCAACCCGCGAGCATGACCACGCGACTGCCCGGCTCGAAGGGGTTGGGGGCGAGGATCACCAAGGCGTGGTCCTGCTTGACCTCGGCGTTCCTCGTCTCGCCGTACGAGACGTCGCCCTCCCGGGCGACGATGCGGTACCTGTCCTCGACGATCCGGAAGTCGTACGGCACGTCCAGCCTGCTCGCGTAGGTCTCCCACACCTCGTTCATCGCGGGCCCGCCGATGACGACCACGTTGTCCTCCGCGTGTGCGGCCATCCTGAAGGAGGCCGAACTCACGGTGCCGATCGAATGGATCTTGAGTTCGCGGGCGAGGCTCAGGCGGATGTTCATGGCCGCCAGCGCGTCCGCCTCCCAGAGCGTCTTGCCTCCGTTGACTCTGCCCACCACCGCTGTCACGGGCTTCCGGGCGTCGATGCGCCACAGGCGCGCGACGGGCCGGCTGCCCCGGTAGTACATGAGCGCGTTGCGGGCCAGCCATCCGGTCACGAACGCGATGAGCGAGGCGGCCAGATTCACCGCAAGATCGAGCGACACGGCCACTCCCCCGACTCCGCCTCCGGACCGGCCCCCCGGCCGATGCGTGCCCGCCAGCATGACCGACCGGCGCCGGACTGAGAAGACCGCGAGCGGCGACAAGGCGCCCCCGGACGCCTGGCCGGATGGCTCGGACCGTCCCTTCCGTGCGTCCCCAGCTCTCCAGGACGCAGGGGTGGTGCGTATACCTCGGGTAATAATTTTGCACGATGTGCATCTTTGCCTACGATGCACGTTGTGCCGAAGACGACGACCTCCGAACCCGGGCTCCGGGAGCGCAAGAAGCAGGCCACGCGCCATGCCATCGCGGAAGCCGCCATCCGCCTCGCCGCCGAGCACGGCGTGGAGAACGTCACGGTCGAGGCCATCAGCGAGGCCGCCGGCGTGTCACCCCGGACGTTCTTCAACTACTTCCCGAGCCACGACGACGCGTTCGTCCTCGTCGACGACGAGATCGGCGAACGGATCAGGCACTCCGTACGGCACGCCCCGGCCGGCCGGGCGCCGCTCGACGTCGTGCGCGAAGCGCTCGTCGCCGAACTCGCCGGCTTCGAGGACCGCCAGGAGCTGTGGACCCTGCAGTCCAAGGTGCTCCAGCGCTCGCCGCACCTCATCCAGCGCGGCCTGAAGGCCCATGTGGCTGAGGAGCGGGCCCTCGCCGCCGCCCTCACCGACTGGCTGGACGCCTCGGGCGCGACGGCGTCCGCGGGCTCCGGTCTTTTCCCCCGGCTGCTCGCCGCCGTCACCCAGACCGCGCTGCGGGTCGCCCTCGAGCACTGGTGCGAGCACCCCGGGGGGACCGCGCTGACGGACGCCTTCCAGGAGGTCTTCGCCCACCTCGCTCAAGGGCTCCCGCGACCGGAGTAGTCCCGGTCCCCTCCGCACCCACCGAACCTGTTCAGACCCGCATCGAAGAAGGACCCCGTGACCGCAACAGAGGCACCCGGACAGGTGCCCGCCTCCATGTCCAACCGGCAGATCCTGCAGGCCATGTCCGGCCTGATGGCCGGCATGTTCGTCGCCATCCTCGCGGGCACGGTCGTCGCCAACGCCCTGCCCCGGATCATCGCGGACCTCGGCGCGAGCCAGTCGTCCTACACCTGGGTCGTGACCTCCGAGCTGCTCGCGATGACGGCCACCGTGCCGCTCTGGGGCAAGCTCGCCGACCTCTTCAACCAGAAGCTGCTGCTCCAGCTATCGCTCGGCCTGTTCGTGGTCGGCTCCCTGGTCGCGGGCTTCTCCCAGGACGTCGGCACCCTGATCGTCAGCCGCGTCATCCAGGGTGTCGGCGCCGGTGGCCTGACGGCCCTGGCGCAGATCGTGATGGCGGCGATCATCCCGCCGCGCAGGCTCGGCAAGTACGCGGGCATCTTCGGCGCGGTCTTCGCGGTCGGCACCGTCGCGGGTCCCCTGATCGGCGGCGTCCTCGTCGACACGTCGTGGCTCGGCTGGCGCTGGTGCTTCTTCGTCGGCGTGCCCTTCGCGCTGGCCGGGATCGTGCTGCTCCAGCGCACCCTGAAGCTGCCGACCGTGCGCCGGAAGGTCCGGATCGACTGGCTGGGCGCCTTCCTCATCGTCGCGGGCGTCTGCGCACTGCTGATCTGGTCGTCCCTCGCGGGCAACACCTTCGACTGGGCGTCCTGGCAGACCGCCGCGCTGGTTGCCACCGGCGTGGTGCTGCTCTCCGCAGCGGTCTACGTCGAGTCCAGGGCCGCCGAGCCGATCATCCCGCTGGACATCTTCCGCAACCGCACGGTGACGCTCACGACCCTGGCGAGCTTCTTCGTCGGCATCGCGATGTTCGCCGGGACCGTGTTCCTCTCCCAGTACTTCCAGATCTCGCTGGGCAAGTCCCCGACGGTCGCGGGGCTCATGAGCCTTCCGCTCATCGGCGGACTCCTGGTCTCCTCGACCGTGGCCGGGCAGATCATCTCGGCGACCGGCAAGTGGAAGATCTACCTGATCGCCGGTGCCGTGGTCATGACGGCCGGCCTCGGCCTGCTCTCGACCATCGACGCCGACACCCACTTCGGCCTGCTCAGCGTCTACATGGCGTTCATGGGCATCGGGGTCGGCATGCTGATGCAGAACCTCGTCCTCGCCGCGCAGAACGACGTGCCCGCTCACGAACTGGGCGCGGCCACCTCCGTGCTGTCCTTCTTCCGCAGCCTCGGCGGCACCGTCGGGACCAGCGTGCTCGGTGCGGTCCTCGCCAACCGGGTGGCGGACGAGATCTCCAGGGGACTCACGGAGAAGGGCATCCCGGTGGCCGGCGGAGGCCACGGCAGTGCGGTGCCGGACATGACCAAGCTGCCCGAGCCGATGAAGGACGTCATCGAGCACGCCTACGGGATCGCGACGGGCGACCTCTTCCTCGTCGCCACCCCGTTCGCCTTCCTCGGCCTCCTCGCCGTCCTCTTCATCAAGGAGAAGCCCCTCAAGACGACGAGCGGCATGGAGCGCCTGGCGACCGAGGACGCTGCCGCCGACGGCACGCCGGTCACCGTCCCCGGCCCGCGCGGCGGTGAGCCCGCCGGCACCCCGGACGGCGCGGCCGGGACGGTCGGCCTCCGCAAGGACTGACCCGCATCCGGCGGACGTACGGCGAAGGGCCCGGCGCGGTGCCGGGCCCTTCGTGTGTCGCGGAGGGGGAGCAGGTCGGGGGAAGCGGCATCGGGGGGACAAGCCGCTTCCCCCGATGAGAACGGACACCAGGGCCCTCACCGCGGTCGGGGGACGTACGCGGTGGGGACCTCGGGGAGGTCCCGTTCCTCGGCCCGCACATTCCTGCTCAACCGGCGGGCCTGCTTTCCATCCTCCTCCCTCTCGTACACCCCATCCGGGGTCAAAGGGCCCGATTCGACCAGTCCTTGGTCCCTAAAAGGCGTATCAGTGATCGAAAACAGCCACCGGATACGACCATACGTGCGGCTACAATCTCCCGACTGCACAGGTGATCGAAGGGGAGAGGCGGGACTGTGGTGCAAGCGAAGAAGATCGCGCTCTACTTGATTGTGGTCTTCGTGCTGTACACGATCATCACGTCCCCGGAACGTGCCGCCGACCTCGTGCAAGTGGGGTTCGAGGGCATTTCCAGTGCCGCCCAGGGCGTCGGAGACTTCATGTCCGAGCTCGTGAAGTAGGAGAACCCCCATGATCCGCCACCTGGTCCTGTTCAAGCTGAACGAGGGCGTCGAGCGCGAGGACCCGAGGGTCGTCGCCGGAGCCCAGGCGTTCCGCGAGCTCGGCGGGCAGATCCCGGAGCTGGAGTTCTGGGAGTGCGCCTGGAACATCACCGACCGGCCGATCGCCTACGACTTCGCCATCAACTCGGCCGTCGCGGACGAGGACGCGCTCAAGCGGTACGTCGGGCATCCCGCACACCAGGCCGCCGCCGGTCAGTGGACCGCGTTCGCCACTTGGGTGATCGCCGACTACCCCTTCTGACGCGCTCCCCGATCAGGCACGCGAGGCCCCTCCCTTTCAGGAGAGGGGCTTTTCGCCATGTTTAAACCAAAACGCCCTCAACACGACTCTATGCGGTGCTTGCACACAGTGGACATGTCTTGTGATGCTATGACCGCTTTTGACGGATGAGTTGACCGTAGTTGACCGCAAAGGGGTGGCGACACCGTGCCGGCCAGTACAGCGCCTCAAGTCCCGCCCCAGAACGTCCAGACGGACGACATCCAGACCGAGACCCCCGACCCCACCACGCCCGCCAGGACCCGGGGCGCGGACACCCGGGCGCTCACCCAGGTGCTCTTCGCGCGGTTCAAGGACCTCGAACCCGGTACCGCGGAGCACCACCGCGTGCGCACCGCGCTCATCGAGGCGAACCTGCCCCTCGTGCGCTACGCGGCGGCCCGCTTCCGCAGCCGGAACGAGCCGATGGAGGACGTCGTCCAGGTCGGCACCATCGGCCTGATCAACGCCATCGACCGCTTCGACCCGGAACGGGGCGTCCAGTTCCCGACGTTCGCGATGCCCACCGTGGTCGGCGAGATCAAGCGCTACTTCCGGGACAACGTGCGGACCGTGCACGTGCCGCGCCGCCTGCACGAACTCTGGGTCCAGGTCACCGGCGCCACCGAGGACCTGACGACCGCTCACGGCCGCTCCCCCACCACGGCCGAGATCGCCGAGCGGCTGAAGATCTCCGAGGAGGAGGTCCTCGCCTGCATCGAGGCGGGCCGCTCGTACCACGCGACCTCGCTGGAGGCGGCCCAGGAGGGCGACGGACTGCCCGGCCTCCTCGACCGGCTCGGCTACGAGGACCCCGCCCTGGCCGGGGTCGAACACCGCGACCTGGTACGCCACCTGCTCGTGCAGCTGCCCGAGCGCGAGCAGCGGATCCTGCTCCTGCGCTACTACAACAACCTGACGCAGTCCCAGATCAGCGCCGAACTCGGCGTCTCCCAGATGCACGTGTCAAGGCTTCTGGCCCGCAGCTTCGCCCGTCTGCGATCCGCAAACAGGATCGAGGCATAGCTTGAACGGGTAGACCGGAGAAAGATCTGTTCCGCAGGCGTAAAAGCCCCACACCCCCTGTTTCCTGCGCACTTTCGCCGCTGACTTGTCGACATGTCACTACAGCGTGTTGCCGACATGTGACATTCTGCTCGAACCGCGTTTGCCGCAGCCCTACCTCCGGTATTCAGGTGGAGGCTGCGTTCCTCCGATGGTCGTGGCCACCGCGACCGTCCGCGACCTCAAGGGGGTGGCATGTCCGCAGAACAGGGCAGCTCGAAGGTGCTCACGCTCACGAAGAGCGTGCCGGCACCTGACGTGCTCACCAGCTCGTCGGAAGCCATCGACACCCGCACCCTGTCCCGCTCCCTGTTCCTGCGGCTCGCCGCGCTGGGTCCCGCTTCGGGCCCCGACGGAACGGACAGCCCGGAGCGGGCCTATGTGCGGGACACACTCATCGAGCTCAACCTCCCTCTCGTGCGGTACGCGGCGGCACGGTTCCGCAGCCGTAACGAACCCATGGAGGACATCGTCCAGGTCGGCACCATCGGCCTGATCAAGGCGATCGACCGGTTCGACTGCGAACGGGGCGTGGAGTTCCCGACGTTCGCGATGCCGACGGTCGTGGGGGAGATCAAGCGCTTCTTCCGCGACACCTCGTGGTCGGTGCGGGTGCCCCGCAGGCTCCAGGAGCTGCGCCTCGCCCTCACCAAGACCAGCGACGAGCTCGCCCAGAAACTCGACCGCTCACCGACCGTCCCGGAACTCGCCAAGGCCCTCGGGGTGTCCGAGGAGGACGTGGTCGACGGCCTGGCCGTGGGCAACGCCTACACGGCGTCCTCGCTGGACTCCCCGTCCCCGGAGGACGACGGCGGCGAGGGCTCGCTCGCCGACCGCCTCGGCTACGAGGACGCGGCGCTGGAGGGCGTCGAGTACCGCGAGTCCCTCAAGCCGCTGCTCGCCAAGCTCGCGCCGCGCGAGCGGCAGATCATCATGCTGCGGTTCTTCGCCAACATGACGCAGTCGCAGATCGGCGAGGAGGTCGGCATCTCGCAGATGCACGTCTCACGGCTGCTGACCCGCACACTCGCCCAGCTCAGGGAAGGGCTCGTCGCCGACTGACCCCGGCGGGCCGACGCGTAACGGTCCACGGCCGCCCGGGCACCGGGCTCCTCGCCCGGCGGCCTCACCACGTCCGGCTGAGCCCCTACGGCCACCGGACCCCGCCGGCCCGCGAGGTCGCGGCCTCACCAGGTCCCGCGGAATCTCCACCGGCCCCCGCGGGGACGCGAGTTCGGCATTCCCTGGTGGCGTACGCCCCCGCCGGACGCACCCGTTGACGTACGACGCCCGAACGCAGCCGCTCCCGCACCGGCGAGCGGGGCGGGAGCGGCTGCGTGAGAAGGGGGCGCGCACGGCGCGTCCTCCGGCGACCCGGGAACCGGGCGACACGGAGGGCCGGCGGCGCGGCGGACGGAGTCCGGTCAGCCGAGCGCGAGCCAGGCGACCGCACCGAGGACGAGGACGACCGCCACGACGGCCGCGATCACTCCGGTCCTCGGACCGGACGAGGTGGCGGCGGGCTGCTGCCTGCCCTGCGGCTCGCCGTCGTCGACGAACGCGCGGAACATCTGCGTGCTGCCCGCCGGGTCGTGAGTGCCCTCGGGGCCCGGCTGCGGGGCGTGGGGGTTATGTGCCATGGCCCAGGACCCTAGCGAACGCAGGCCTTTCGCCCAACCCCCGGGGATGCGGCGGGTGATACCCCTCCCTCGCGCCCACGGCCTCTTCACCCTTTGGCCAGGGGCGCTGCGCGGCACACACCGGCCGGAGGACGACCCGGGGTCTGTGACGAGGAACACATCCGGCGCGGGCCACCCCCGCGTGCGCTGGGCGCTTGACCTGCCCCCTGCACGGGCTTTTGCGTTCCTTTACTTATGCAAGGCCGATTTCGTTTGCCTGCGGCAACCATCTGCTCCTATCGTTGCCCTAAGCAACAAGATGTCCCTGCGAGATGTATGGAGGGCCGGTGGCGGCACGGAGCCAGTACGAAGAACTGGCCCGGCAGCTCAGCGCCGTCGGAGCCGTCAAACGGGGCCTCGCCCGCATCCTGCCCGCCGAGTGTCCTGGTGGCTCGGCCACCGTGCTGACGCTGCTGGCCAGGTACGGCGAGATGCGGATCACCCGGCTGGCCGAGCTCCTGGCCGTGAACATGTCCGTGACCAGCAGACATGTGACCCACGCGGTGGAGAACGGCTGGATCGAACGGTCCCCGGACCCGGCGGACAAACGGTCCCGCATCCTGCGGCTGACCCCCGCGGGGCACGAGGTGCTCGACGAGCTGACACGGCGGACGACCGAGATGTTCGCCCATCACCTCGTCGACTGGTCCGACGACGAGGTCGGGCAGCTGAACACGTTGCTGTCGCGGCTGCGCGACAGCTTCTCCTGCCGCGGCTCCGGGGGTTGCGCCCCCGGGAGGCACAGCGGCGAGTGCCGCACCGGGCACCCGGCCGATTCGCACACCCGTACACCCGTGTAACAGAAGCAAAGAGAAGGAAACACATGGCTACGACCACACCATCCGGTGTGCGGGGCGGCCACGCCAAGCACGGGGCCGTCGAGGCCCCCGCAGGCACGCCGATGACACACCGGCAGATCATGGAAGCGCTGACCGGGCTGCTGCTCGGCATGTTCGTCGCGATCCTGTCGTCGACGGTCGTCTCCAACGCCCTGCCCGAGATCATCTCCGACCTCGGTGGCGGCCAGAGCGCCTACACCTGGGTCGTGACGGCCGCGCTGCTGTCCATGACCGCCACTACCCCGCTGTGGGGCAAGCTCGCGGACCTGTTCAGCAAGAAGCTGCTGGTCCAGATAGCCCTGCTCATCTACGTCGGCGGCTCGGTGGTGGCCGGTCTGTCGACGAGCAGCGGCATGCTCATCGCCTGCCGCGTCGTGCAGGGCATCGGCGTCGGCGGTCTCTCCGCCCTCGCCCAGATCGTGATGGCCGCGATGATCTCCCCGCGCGAGCGCGGGCGTTACAGCGGCTACCTCGGCGCGGTCTTCGCCGTCGCCACCGTCGGCGGCCCGCTGCTCGGCGGTGTCATCACCGACACCAGCTGGCTGGGCTGGCGCTGGTGCTTCTACGTGGGTGTGCCGTTCGCGATCATCGCCCTCTTCGTGCTCCAGAAGACCCTGAAGCTCCCCGTGGTCAAGCGCGAGGTCAAGGTCGACTGGTCGGGCGCGTTCTTCATCAGCGCGGCGGTCTCGCTGCTCCTGCTCTGGGTGACCTTCGCGGGCGACAAGTACGACTGGGTCTCCTGGCAGACCTGGACGATGCTGGGCGGCACCGTCGTCCTCATCGGGATCTTCCTGCTCATCGAGTCGAAGGCCAGCGAGCCGATCATCCCGCTGCGCCTCTTCCGCAACCGCACGATCACGCTGGCCTCCGTGGCCTCGCTGTTCGTCGGCATCGCGATGTTCGCGGGCACCGTGTTCTTCAGCCAGTACTTCCAGCTGGCGCGCGGCAAGTCCCCGACGATGTCGGGCGTCATGACGATCCCGATGATCGCGGGCCTCTTCCTGTCCTCGACCATCTCGGGCCAGGTCATCACCAAGACGGGCCGCTGGAAGGCATGGCTGGTCACCGGTGGCTTCCTCGTCACCGCCGGCCTCGGGCTGCTCGGCACGATCCGCTACGACACCGAGTACTGGCACATCGCGGTCTTCATGTTCGTCATGGGCCTCGGCATCGGCATGATGATGCAGAACCTGGTGCTCGCCACGCAGAACCAGGTGGCCCCGGCCGACCTGGGCGCGGCCAGCTCCGTCGTCACCTTCTTCCGCTCCCTCGGTGGTGCGATCGGTGTCTCGGCGCTCGGCGCCGTCCTCGCCAACCGCGTCACCAGGTACGTCAAGGACGGGCTCGCCGACCTCGGTCCCGAAGGCGCCGCGATGGGCCACGGCGGCACCGGCGGCGGGGGCATCCCCGACCTGGACAAGCTCCCCGCACCGTTCCGTACGGTGGTGGAGGCCGCCTACGGTCACGGTGTCGGTGACGTCTTCCTGTACGCCGCGCCGGCCGCGCTCGTCGCGTTCGTGCTGACCCTCTTCATCAAGGAGGTCGCGCTGAAGACGAGGGCGGGCAACGACAAGCCCGAGACCGCGGAGGTGCCGGAGGCCGTCGAGGCCGCCACCGCGCCTGCCCTCCAGGCGACGGCGGCGCTTCCCCGGGCCGACGCCCCGGTCGCGGCGACGGCCGCCACCGAGCCGACGGTCCAGGGCACACCCGTACGCGGTGTGGTGCGCGGCGCGGAGGGCGCACCGGTCGCCCAGGCCGCCGTCACGCTGATCTCGCTGGGCGGCCGCCAGCTCGGGCGTTCCGTCGCCCAGGCCGACGGCGGTTACGTCCTGGACGCGCCGGGCTCCGGCAGTTACGTCCTGATCGCGTCCGCCGACGGCTTCCAGCCCCAGGCGTCCACCGTGGTGGTCGGCGACGAGGCCGTCGCCTACGACATCCTCCTCGCCGGGACGAGCGGTCTCTCCGGGTCCGTGCGGACCGTCGAGGGCGGCGCGCCCGTCCAGGGCGCCATGGTCGTGGTGACCGACGTGCGCGGCGACGTGCTGGCCACGGGCGTCTCGGGCGACGCGGGTGAGTTCACCTTCGGTGAGCTGATCCCCGGCTCGGTGACCGTCGCTGTCACGGCCGCGGGCTTCCGCCCGCTGGCCCTGCCGGTGGACATCGGCGGCCAGGGCGTCACCCGGGTCGAGGCCGCCCTGCGGTCCGGTGCGCTGGTGCGCGGCGTCGTCAGGGCCGGCTCCGGCCGGACGCCCCTGACCGACGCCCGCGTGACGCTCATCGACGCGGCGGGCAACGTCGTGGCGACGTCGACGACCGGGGAGGACGGCGTGTACGCCTTCACCGACCTGGACGCCGGCGAGTACTCCGTGATCGCGACCGGCTACCCGCCGGTGGCCGGTGCGCTGACCGTGGCCGGCAACGGCGTCGACGGCCACGACATCGAGCTCGCCCACCCGGGCGCGTAACTCACGGAAGATCCACAAAGACCCCTGGCGGAACAGCACTTCGAGCGGAGAGGCTGAGCCGCCGGCGGAAAAAGGGCCCCGGGCGGGGCCGGCAGGCAGGGGACGGCCTGCCGGTCCCGCCCGGGGCCCGACTCATCGGAGTCGCTGCCTCACCAGTGATTCGAGCAAGGAGAGAAAACGGGATGGGACTTCGCGCACAGGTACGGACACGGGACGGCTGGGCGGTCCAGCACGCGGTCGTCACGGTGACCGACATGACGGGCACCCAGATCCTGCGGGCCGCCGCCGACGAGAACGGGGCCGTCCGCACCGAAGACCTCCTGCCCGCCGGCGCGTACACGGTGATCGTCACGGCGGTCGGTTACGCCCCGGCCGCCTCCACCGCACTCGTCACGGCCGGCGGGCGGGTGGAGGCCGGCACCGTGGTGCTGGCCCGGCAGGGCGGCGTGGAACTGCCGCCGCCGGGCACCTGGTCGCTGGACCCGGTGCACTCCTCCGTGGCCGCGGTCGCCCAGCACCTGGGGATCTCCAGCGTCCACGGCCGGTTCACCGAGTTCGGCGGGCGCATCGAGATCGCCGAGGACGTACAGCGCTCGCGGGTCGACGCCTACATCGCCTCGAACAGCATCGACACGGGCAACGCCATGCGGGACAAGCACCTGCGCTCGGCGGACTTCCTGGACGTGGAGGTCTTCCCCGAGATCACCTACCGGTCCCGCGCCCTGACCCCCGCGGGCCCCGACCGCTGGACCGTGAACGGCGTGCTGACGATGCACGGCGTCGCCCGCGACGTCGATCTGGACCTCAGCTACCTGGGCACGGGACCCGACCCGTGGGGAGGCGTGCGGGCCGCGTTCCACGCGACGGCGGAACTGCGCCGCGACGACTTCGCCATGAACTACAACCAGGTGCTGCAGGCGGGGATCTCCGCGATCGGCACGACGCTGCGCATCGAACTCGACATCCAGGCGGTCCAGGGCGAGGCCGTCCCGGCGTAGGGCCCGCAGGGCCACCTCGGGCCGCCCTCCGGCACGGTCCCGCCCCCGCCCGCTCCCGTCACGGGGACGCGGCGCCGGGCGCAGGGCGGGACCGCGCGGCCACCGCCTAAAGGCTGTCCCGTCGTCCCCGGTGGATCGGCGCGCGGCGTCGGATGCGGTGCATCGCACGGCGGAGGGACGTCCGCATACTGGGTGCATTCGGGCGTTCCGACAACGCGGCGAGGCGCCGTAGCTGTCGTCGCGCGCCCGCCGGGGATCACGGGACAGCCCTTAGGCTGGGCCGTATGGCACCCGACATCGCGACCAACACCGCCGTGGAACTCGCGGACCTGCTGGACTTCGTGCGCCCCAGGCACCGGGCGATCCTGCTGACCACCCGGGCCGACGGCCGCCCCCAGGGGTCGCCGCTCACCTGCGGCGTCGACGACGAGGGCCGGATCGTCGTCTCGACCTACCCCGAACGGGCCAAGACCCGCAACGCCAAGCGCGACGACCGCGTGAGCGTCATCGTCCTGTCGGACGACTGGAACGGCCCGTGGGTCCAGATCGACGGCTCGGCCGAGGTGATCGACTCACCCGACTCGGTCGAGCCCCTGGTCGAGTACTTCCGGAACATCTCCGGGGAGCACCCGGACTGGGACGAGTACCGCGCGGCGATGGTCAAGCAGGGTAAGTCCATCATCCGGATCACCCCGGAGCGCTGGGGCCCCGTCGCCACCGGTGGTTTCCCCGCCCGCCTGGCCGGCGGCAGCTGACCCGTACGCCGATGAAGCCGCCCTCTGGGGGCCCGCTGTCACGGGCCCGCCTGCTCACCTCGCCGTCCGTCGGCCCGTCCGTGGTCCGCGAACTGGAACGCGTCACCGGCAGGCCGGCCGGACCCGGGGACGGCGCCGGACCCGACGACCCCTTCGTGTACGTGGGCGACGTCCTGCCCGACGGCCTGCGGACCTCGCGGCTGCTCTGGTTCCACAGCGTCAACGCCGGCACGGACGCCCTGCTGGCCTCCGGGGCCTGGCCCGAAGGCGCCCTGCTGACCCGGACGGTCGGCCGGATGGGCGAGCGGATCGCGCAGTACACGCTGGGCTGGATCCTGGCCGAGTGCCAGGCGGTGGCAGAGCACACCGCCCAGCACGCGCGGGCCGAATGGCGCCGCCTCCCCTCCGAACTCGCCGCAGGGCACACGGCCGTCGTCCACGGCACCGGCCGCATCGGATCGCGCGTGGCCGGGCTCCTGCGGGCGTGCGGGATCCGCACGGTGGGCGTCGGCCGCACCGCGCGCGCCGCACCCGCGGACTTCGACCGGGTCGTCCCGGCCGGGTCGGCCGACGAGGACGCCGCCCTCGCGGACGCCCGGTGGGTGGTGTCCACGCTCCCCCTGACCGACGCGACGGAACGCTTCTTCGACGCCGCGCGGTTCAGCGCGATGCGGGGTGCCTCGTTCATCAACGTGGGCCGGGGTGCGACGGTCGACATGACCGCGCTCCGGGACGCCCTGGACAGCGGGACCGTGCGGCGGGCCGTGCTCGACGTACTGCCGGACGAACCCGCGGGCCCCGACCACCCTGCCTGGGTGCTGCCGCACACCGTGATCACCTCGCACTCGTCCGGCGTCACGGCCGACGAGGACGTCGTCGCGGACTTCGCGGCCTGCTGGGAGGCCGTGACCGCAGGCCGCGTGCCCGCACTCGCCGTGGACACGCGCCGGGGCTACTGACGGCGCCTTCCGTCACCCGGTCGGTGCCTCAGGTGGCCACGGGTGTCGGGGCGGTCCTACGAGGGCCGCACCGGCCGCTCGCACATCGCCTCGATACCGGCGATCAGGAGGTCGAGCGCGAACCCGAAGTCCCTCTCGCGCATCTCCTCCACGGTGCCGCCGCCACGTGCCTGCATCAGGCTCTCCGAGGGCGCCATCGCCCGGTTCAGCTCCGGGTCCGCGCGGATCGAGCCCATCGCCCGCTCGACGTACTCGTCCTGGCTGAGCCCGGACTCGGCCGTGCGCTGCACGAAGTGCCCCTCGATCGTGCCGAATCCGTAGACGAACTGGAAGACGGCGGACATCCCGCCCGTCCGGCGTTCGAGGGGCAGCCCGGTGGCCCGGATGACGTCCTGGACCGCGTACGAGAACAGCATCGAGTGCGGGCCGATGTTCAGGAAGCTCCCGGCGAGCGCCGAGGCCCAGGGATGGCGGACCAGCATCCGGCGGTAGCTGGTGGCCAGTTCGCGCAGCCGGTCGCGCCAGTCGGCGTCCTCGCGGGTGGGCGGGATCTCGCCGAAGACGGTGTCCAGGGCGAGTTCCAGCAGGTCGTCCTTGGTGTCGACGTACCAGTAGAGGGACATCGCCGTCACGTCGAGCTCGGCGGCGAGGCGGCGCATGGAGAACTTCGCCAGACCGTCGGCGTCGAGCAGCCTCACACTCGCGGACGTGATCCTGTCGCGGTCGAGGCCGGCCGGCTGGTCCGCCTTGCGGGAGCGTGACGGTGTACGCCGGTCCAGCCACACACTGACCCGCGAAGGGCTCTTCACACGGTCTTCCGCGGACCCCATGGCGCACACTCCTCTTCATCCGGCGGCACTGACCGCGTACCGGCACCCCCGTCCGATGCTATGCCCGCCACCTGGGGGATTCAGTCCGTCCGGGTGCGCTCCGCCCTCCGCAGCAGAGCGGCCGCGAGCAGACCGCCGGCCAGGACGGCCGCCGCGCCCACCAGTTGACTGGTCTCCAGGCCGGAGGCGAAGGCGTCCGTGATGTCCGCACGCTCCCCGGGCCCCTCCGCGGACGCCAGGGCCGCCGGGAGCGAGGCCGCTCCGACGGCGCCCGGTACGAGCGCGGCGAAGCGGGAGTTGAGCACGGCGCCGAGCACCGCGACGCCGAGGCCGTTGCCGAACTCGGCGAGCGTGCCGTTCACCCCCGCGCCCACGCCCGCCTTCTCCGGCGGGATGGCGCCCATGATCGCGTTGGCCATCGCGGGCATGGCGAGGGCGATGCCCGCGCCCATGACGACGAGCCCGAGCAGCATGCCGCCGTACCCGTGACGCCCCAGCAGGGCGATCGCGGCGAGCCCCGCCGACAGCAGCCCCATCCCGGTGGCGATCGTCGCGGGCGTCCCCAACCTCGGGACCAGCCGGGCACCGAGACCGGTGAGGTTGAGTGCCACGACGGTGAGGGCGAGCGGGGCCGTGCGCAGACCCGCCTCCAAGGGCTCGTAGCCGAGCACGAACTGGAGGTGCTGGGTCAGCAGGAACAGCGATCCGGTCATCCCGAAGGCGACCAGGACGGCGCCGGCCACCGCCCCGGTGAACCGCTGGTCCCGGAAGAAGTGCATGTCCAGCATCGGGTGGGGGACGTGGAGTTCCCAGAGGACGAACCCGGTCAGGACGGCGACCCCGGCGAAGGCGGTCAGCAGGACCCGGCCGGAGTCCCAGCCGTGCTCCGGGCCGGAGATGATCGCGTACACGACGGACGTCATGCCGAGGGTGGAGAGCAGCGCGCCGACGAGGTCGGGGCGGTCACCGCTGGGGTTCTTCGACTCCGGGACCAGCCGGGCGACCGCGATCAGTCCGACGGCCGCCACCGGGATGTTGACCAGGAAGATCGCGCCCCACCAGAAGTGGTCGAGCATCACGCCGCCGATCAGCGGTCCGGCGGCGAACCCCAGGGAGCTGACGGTCGACCAGATACCGATCGCCTTGACGCGCTCGGTGTCGTCGAAGATCTGCACCACGACCGCGAGGGTGGTCGTGAGCAGCAGCGCGCCGCCGACTCCCATGCCCGCGCGGGCCGCGATCAGCTGGCCGGAGGACTGCGCGAGCCCTGCCACGAGCGAGCCCACGCCGAACAGCGCCAGGCCGGCGATCAGCATCCTCTTCCGGCCGTACCGGTCGGCGGCGCTTCCCGCGCTGAGCAGCAGACCGGACTGGACGAGCGAGTACGCGTTGATCATCCACTGCACGTCGGAGGTGGAGGCGTGGAGCTCGTCGGTGAGCGAGGGGATGGCGACGTTCAGGACGGTGTTGTCGAGCAGCACGGTGAGCTGGGCGAGGCAGATGACGCCGAGGATCAGCCAGCGCTGCGCGTGGGCGCCCCGGAGGGCTGGATCGTGCTGTTCGGCGGCGGTGGCCGTCATGCGGACTCCTGTCTCCGGTGCATGGGGCGGTGCGCGGGTGATGCACGTCCCGGTGCGCGGGTGATGCACGTCCCGGTGCGCCGCGCGGTGCTCGCCGGGGGTGCGGGAAGCGGTCTCGTACACCGTAAAGGACTCCTGTACGGTGTACAACCCGTTTGCCTTCCCCACCGCGCACCCCCTCCCCCCGACGCCGAACGGGGTGTGGCCCGGGGGGTGTTCGCCCCGGGCCGCACCCCGCCCCCTCCCGCCGTCGGCCCCTACTGCCCGCTCTTGGGCGAGGTCAGGTCGTAGAAGGTGGCGCTGCCGACCGTGACCTCCTCGAAGGTGTCCTCGACCCACGACGAGATCCGGGACGCGGTGCCCTCGCCACCCATGCCGCCGCCCATGCCTCCCGAGATGAAGTAGTGGACCCTGCCGTCCTCGACGTACTTCTTGAACCGGGCGAGCGTCGGGGACGGGTCGCTGCCGTTGAAGCCGCCGATGGCCATCACCGGGTCACCGGTCGCTAGCTGGTAACTCGCCGCGTTCTGCGCGCCGATGGCTGCCGCCGCCCACGTGTAGGCGTCGGCGTCCTCCTTCAGGAGCGCCTCGGCCTCGGCGTCGACGGAGGCACCGTCGAGCAGGCCGCCCATACCACCCGCGCCCCCTTCGCCCGCCCCGCCGGGCATGGCGCCCTGACGGCCGCCGGGGGCCTGTCCGCCCTGCTGTCCGCCTTGCTTTCCTCCTCGCTGTCCGCCGGGAGCCCGGCCGCCCCCCTGGCCCGGTGTCCCACCGCCCGGGAAGCCGCCGGCCTGCGCGTTGCCCGGGGCCCGGCCGCCCTGCTGGGCACCCTGCCCGGGGGACTGCGGGCCGCCGCCGTCCCCGCCGCCGGGGAAGCCGCCACCCCGGCCGCCGCCCGGACCGCCCATGCTCGCGCCGGCCGGGCCCGCCGTGACGATCGAACCCTCGTGCCCGGTGCTCAGCGTGCTGACCGTGTACGCCGCCGGCCCGGCGAGCGAGGCCGCGAGGCCCAGCCCCACCGCGCCGAGCGCGAGCGCCCGCCCGAGCCGGGCGACGAGCAGCAGCCCCACCGCGCCCAGCAGACCGCCGATCAGGACGCCCCAGCGCAGCCAGGGGACGTAGTCCGGCGTACGCGCCAGCAGGACGTACGACCAGACCGCCGTCACGGCCACGGTCACCCCGAGCACGGCCCCGGCCCACCACCTGCCGCGCTCCTCCCAGAGGACCGTGGCTCCCATACCGGTCAGCGCGGCGGCGTAGGGCGCGAGGGCGACGGTGTAGTACTGGTGGAAGATGCCGGCCATGAAGCTGAAGACGAGCGCCGTCATCAGCAGCGAACCGCCCCAGGCCAGGAACGCCGCGCGCGCCGTGTCGGTCCGCTTCGCCCGCCACGTCAGCCACACCCCGGCGGCCAGCAGGATCAGCGCCGCGGGCAGCAGCCACGAGATCTGGCCGCCGATCTCGGAGTCGAACATCCGCCCGATTCCGGTCTCGCCCCAGCCGCCGCCCCGGCCTCCGCCACCGCCGCCTCCGACGCTGCCGGCCTCCTCGCCGTTGATCCGGCCCAGTCCGTTGTAGCCGAAGGTCAGCTCCAGGAAGGAGTTGTTCTGCGAACCGCCGACGTACGGCCGCGAGGAGGCCGGCCACAGCTCGACGATCGCCACCCACCAGCCGCCGGACACGACCGTCGCCAGTGCCGCCAGGCCCAGTTGGCCGATCCGTCGGCGGACGGAGCCGGGCGCGAACACCGCGTACAGCACGGCCAGCGGCGGCAGGATCAGGAACGCCTGCAGCGTCTTCGACAGGAAGGCGAGGCCCACGGCGACGCCCGCCCACACCAGCCACTTCGTCCTGCCGCCCTCCATCGCGCGCAGCACACAGAAGACGGTGACGGTCATCAGGAGCGCGAGCAGCGCGTCCGGGTTGTTGAAGCGGAACATGAGGGCGGCGACCGGGGTGAGGGCGAGGACCACCATCGCGATCAGCCCCGCGGCGGCGCTGAAGCGGCGGCGTACGGCCGCGTACAGGACGCCCGCCGTGGCGACCGCCATCAGCACCTGGGGCGCGAGGATCGCCCAGGAACCCAGACCGAGGATCCGCACCGACAGAGCCATCGGCCAGAGAGCGGCAGGGGGCTTGTCGACGGTGATGGCGTTGGCCGAGTCCAGCGAGCCGAAGAAGAAGGCCTTCCAGCTCCGGCTGCCGGCCTGCACGGCGGCGGAGTAGAAGGAGTTCGCGTAGCCGGACGCGCTGAGGTTCCACAGGTACGCCAGGCCGACGACCAGCAGCAGGCCCAGGAAGGCCGGCCTCGCCCACCGCGGGTCCTCCGGCCTGCCGCGGACCAGGCGGCGCGCCGGCGACTGCCCCCGGCCGCCGGCGTGCGCCGCGGTCCCGGCCGGCGCGCCGGGCGGCGCCTGGAGGTGGTCGGGGTGTGTGGCCGCGGTCATGAGGCGCTCCTCGGTGCGTGGGCGGGACCCCTGCGGTCGTCCCGGCCGTCGGGGCGCCGGTCGGGGAAGACCCAGGCGCGGAAGAGCAGGAAGCGCAGCACCGTCGCAGCGAGGTTGGCCGCGATCAGTACGGCGAGTTCCGTGCTGTGCGACGCCTGACCGGAGGCGGCGCCCAGACCCGCGAGCGAACCGCTGGTGAGCGCGAGCCCGATAGCGAAGACGACGAGTCCCTGCGCCTGGTGGCGGACGGCGCCGCCCCGGCCGCGTACGCCGAACGTGAGCCGCCGGTTCGCCGCCGTGTTCGCGACGGCGGACACCAGGAGGGCCGCGCCGTTGGCGGTCTGCGGGCCGAGACCCATCCGGAAGAGGGAGTACAGGGCGAGGTAGGCGAGGGTGGAGAGCGCGCCGACGACGCAGAAGCCGACCAGTTGCCCGGCGAGTCCGCGCGGGACGCCGGGCACGGCCCGGTCGCGCGGGTCGTCCCCGAAGGGCCGTGCCAGCCGGTCCAGGGGCAGCGCCCCGGTGGCCAGGGCCCTGCCCACCCGCCAGACCCCCTTGAGGTCGTCCGCCGCGGTCCGCACGAGGTGCACGGTCGAGTCGGGGTCGTCGACCCAGTCCACCGGCACCTCGTGGATGCGCAGCCCGGCCCGCTCGGCGAGCACCAGCATCTCCGTGTCGAAGAACCAGCCCGTGTCCTCGACCATCGGCAGCAGCCTCTCGGCGACCTCCCGCCGTATGGCCTTGAAGCCGCACTGCGCGTCACTGAACCCGGCGGCCAGCGAGGACCGCAGGACGAGGTTGTACGCCCGCGAGACGAACTCCCGCTTCGAGCCCCGCACGACCCGCGAACTGCGGGACAGCCGCGAGCCGATGGCCAGGTCTGAGTGGCCGGAGATCAGCGGGGCGACCAGCGGGAGCAGGGCGTTCAGGTCCGTGGAGAGGTCCACGTCCATGTAGGCGAGGACCGGGGCGTCGGAGTGGGACCACACGGTCCCCAGCGCCCTGCCCCGGCCCTTCTCCTCCAGCCGGTGGGACCTGACCTCGGGGAGGAGCGACGCGAGAGCCGCCGCCACCCGGGGGGTCCGGTCGGTGCTCGCGTTGTCGGCGACGGTGATACGGAAGCCGTAGGGGAAGGTCCGCGTGAGGTGGTCGTGCAGGCGCAGCACACACGGTTCGAGGTCCTTCTCCTCGTTGTACACGGGGATCACCACATCGAGTACGGGTACCGGAGCGCCGACCGCCGCGGCCAGGAGATGCTCCCGGGCCGGCAGGGTGCTCCACGGGGTGTCGGTTCGCATGGGACGACACTCGCCAACCCCGCTGTCACATCCGTGTGCTGAGCCTGTGGCCCGCCTGTGAGTGCCCGGCGTCCGGGCCACCGACACCGTTTCCGCACGTCCCAGGGCCCGCGGGGGACCCGTCGGCCGGTGCCGCGGAGGTGGGGACACCCGCGCCGCGCACCGGGGCGCAGCCGGCGCTCGGGTCCCCGGGTCCTCGCTCGCCCCCGTGCTCCGCGTCCGCCGGCAGGTGGACGGTGAAGGCCGTGTCACCCGGCGCCGAACGGACCTCGACCAGGCCGCCGTGGGCGGTGACGACCGCCTGCACGATGGCCAGGCCGAGGCCCGTCGAACCGGCGTGGCGGGAGCGCGAGGCGTCGCCGCGCGCGAACCGTTCGAAGACCCGCGGCAGCAGCCCGGGCGGGATGCCCGGTCCGTCGTCCCGGACCTCCAGGACCGCCCAGGGCACGTTCCCCCGCGCAGCGCTCACCCGCACCGTGACGGTGGTCCCGGGCGGTGTGTGCGTACGGGCGTTGGCCAGCAGGTTGACCAGGACCTGCTGGATCCTCGTCGTGTCCGCCGACACCGTCACGGGCGACCCGGGCAGTTCCAGCCGCCACCGGTGGGAGCCCTGCGGTGCCCCGCCGGACGCGCGGTCCGCGGCGCGCGCGTCGCTCACCGCGTCGACGACCAGGGCCGTGAGATCGGCGCTCTCGTACGAGAGCGGCCGCCCGGCGTCGATCCGGGCCAGCAGCAGAAGGTCCTCGACCATGCCCGTCATCCGCTCGGCCTCGGACTCGATGCGCCCCAGGGCGTGCCGGGTGTCGGGGCCGGTGCTCTCCCGCCCCCGCCGGGTCAGTTCGGCGTAACCGCGGATCGAGGCCAGCGGGGTGCGCAGCTCGTGGCTCGCGTCCGCGACGAACTGCCGCACGCGCGTCTCGCTCTTCTGCCGGGCGTCCAGGGCCAGACCGACGTGCCCCAGCATCCTGTTGAGGGCCGCACCGACCTGCCCCACCTCGGTACGCGGATCGGCCTCGGCGTCCGGGACCCGCTCGAAGAGGGCCACCTCGCCGCTGTGCAGGGGGAGTTCGGAGACCCGCGTGGCGGTGGCCGCGACCCGGCGCAGCGGGCGCAGGGCCACACCGACCATGGCCGCACCGGCGATCCCGGCGGCGATGAGCCCGGCGCCGGTCACACAGACCTCGACCAGGATCAGGGTCGCGACGGCCTTGTCCACCTCGGCCGTCGGGATGCCCACCAGGACGGACGTGGAGCCGCCGTGCGGCACGGCCTGCACGCGGTAGCCGCCGAGCCCCGGGAGTTCGACGTCGCGGGGCCCGCCGCCCGCACTCACCCCGGCGGCGTCCAGGACCTTCGCCTGCGCGCCGGTCAGCTCCTCGGTGACCTGCTGGGCGCCCGGGCTGCCGCTCTTCTTCACCACCTTCGACAGGGTGACGGAACCGTCCGCGACCACGGCCCCGAACGTGTTGAACGGCTGTCCGCCGCCCCGGCCGACGAAGTCCAGCGGCTCCCGGTCCTCCGGGCCGCCCGGCGTGATCCTGCCGCTGCCCGGCGGGCGCGCCTGGGCCATCAGGGAGATGTCGCGCAGCTGGCCGTCGAGCTTGCCGTACATGTAGCTGTGGAACGCGATGGCGGTGACCGAGCCGATCACCGCCGCGACGACCGCGATCAGCGTCACCGCGTACACGACGAGCCGGGTCCGCAGCGTCCAGGGGCGCCCGCCGGACCTCTCCCTCCCGGCCACGGCGTCATTCCCCCGGCTTGATCAGATACCCCGCCCCGCGCCGGGTGTGGATCATCGGGGACCTCCCGGCGTCGATCTTCTTGCGCAGGTAGGAGATGTAGAGCTCGACCACGTTCGCCTGGCCGCCGAAGTCGTAGTTCCAGACCCGGTCGAGGATCTGGGCCTTGCTCAGCACCCGGCGCGGGTTGCGCATCAGGAAGCGCAGCAGCTCGAACTCGGTCGCCGTCAGATGGATGAAGTCGTCGCCCCTGCTCACCTCGTGGCTGTCCTCGTCCAGCACCAGGTCACCGACGACGAGCGTCGACTCGCTGCGGACGGAAGCGGTGCCGGAACGGCGGATCAGCCCGCGCAGCCGCGCCACGACCTCCTCCAGGCTGAACGGCTTGGTGACGTAGTCGTCCCCGCCCGCCGTGAGCCCCGCGATCCGGTCCTCCACCGCGTCCCTCGCCGTGAGGAAAAGCACCGGCACGTCCGACAGTTCGCGCCGCAGCCGGCCCAGCACGGCCAGCCCGTCCATGTCGGGGAGCATCACGTCGAGGATCACCGCGTCCGGACGGAAATCGCGCGCGGTCCGGACGGCGTCCGCACCGTCCCCCGCGCTGCGCACCTCCCACCCTTCGTAGCGCAGCGCCATGGAGAGCAGCTCCGCCAGCGGCGCCTCGTCGTCCACGACCAGCACACGGACAGGGGTGCGGTCCGGCCTGAGCAGTTCGGTACGCCCCTGGGGCGAGGTCGTCGTCATGGCCCAAGCCTGTGAGACGGCGGTGAGAGGGACCTTTCGCCCACCTGTGAATTTCCTGAGAAACAGGCCGGCCCGTGGGACCGCCCCGCCGGGCCCGGCCTGCGAAGGGCCCGCAGGCGGCGGGCTCACGAAAGCGAGGCCCCGTGGGCGAGGCGCACGGACACCGGGCTCACGGGCCCCGGTTTCACCGGAACAACGCGTCCGCGTTCCCGTGGCAGACGGCCCGCAGCCAGTCGTCGCCCAGCCCGAGGCGCTCCAGGGCGTGCAGCTGGTGGACGTACGGATACGGGATGTTCGGGAAGTCCGTACCGAGCAGGATCCGGTCCTCCAGGTCCGCGAGCCGCCCGAGTTCGCCCGCCGGGAAAGGGGTGAAGTCCTCGGTGAAGTCCGTGAACGCCATCGTCGTGTCGAGCCGCACCTCGGGATACGCGTCGGCCAGGTCCAGGAAGTCCGCGTACTCCGGCATGCCCATGTGCGCCACGATCAGCCGCAGCCGGGGATGGCGGGAGAGCACCCGGGAGACGGGCCCCGGCCCGGTGTACGCACCCGGCGCCGGCCCGGAGCCGCAGTGCATCACGACCGGGACGCCCGCCTCCGCCAGCAGTCCCCAGACCGGTTCCAGCAGCGGGTCGTTCGGGTCGTACGCACCCACCTGGAGGTGCGACTTGAAGACGCGGGCCCCCGCCCCGACCGCTTCCCGCACGTAGGTCTCCACGTCCTCCTCCGGGAAGAAGGTCGCGGTGTGCAGGCAGTCGGGCACCTCGGCGGCGAACCCGGCCGCCCAGCCGTTCAGCCAGGCCGCCATCCCCGGCTTGTGCGGGTAGAGCATCGAGGTGAACCGGAGGACACCGAACGAGCGCAGCAGGGCGAGCCGTTCGTCCTCGTCGTGCCGGTAGGTGATCGGCCACTCCAGCCCGGTCAGCGGGCCGGCCGAGTCGAAGTACGCCCAGACCTTGCGGAGCACCTGATCCGGCATGAAGTGCGTGTGGACGTCGATGATCCCGGGCAGCCCGAGCCGCCGCTGGAAGCGCAGCACGTCCTCGCGTTCACGGTCACGTCCGTCACCGCTCGTCCGCCCCACCACACCCACCCGCCTCGTACGTCTCCGGGAACGCCCCCGGCGACGATCTCAGAACAGGCCGTCCTGCACACCACCGCCCCCCACGGCCACGGCCGGTGCGCTGACCCCCGCCCGGGCGTCGGCGGCCACCAGGTCCCAGCCGGTCATGAGCCGAGTGTCCAGGACGACGACGTCCCCGTCCGCCGTCTCCAGATGCAGATCGGGGCCGGCCGCCGCGACCAGCCGCCCGGCCACCACACCCCCGTCCACCAGCCCGGTCACCACCCGCCCCGGGGGCCCGGCACCCGCCAGCCCGAACACCCCGGCATGGTCGACCGCCTCGAACGGCAGCCGCTCCAGGGCCTCCGGCCAGCCCGCGCCCTCCAGCGCGGCAGCCCGCCCGTACAGTCCCTCGATCTCCGCGGCCCGTTCCGCCGCACCCGGCAGGACCGCGCGGACCGCCCGTTTGCGGGCGTACGGGATCCGGTCGGGCACACCGAGCGCGGAACGCAGCAGCTCCTCCGTGCGCCGGGCGGCCATCAGCGGCCCGCGTCCCAGCCAGCTGAAGACCACGGCCCCCTGCTCGCGCAGCCTGGCCGCCTCCCGCGCCTCCCCGGTGATCCCGACCTTCACCATGCCGGGCCCGAACCAGGCCAGATAGACGCGGTACGTCCGGGGGTCGTCGGCGATCGTGTCGGCCGCCACCGAGTGTGCCCGGTCCAGCCGCGCGCACTCGGCGCACCGCGCACCCGTGCTCCGCACCGGCACGACGGCCGACACGGGGCAGGCGTTCCCGCGCGCCCCCACGCACGTCCGCTCGCCCTCGGCCCGGAACCCCAGCTCCGCCCCGTACGCCAGGGTGCTCGTCCGCCCCCGCACCGCTCCGCCGCTCCGCGCCCAGCCGAGCACGGGCGCGCCTGCGGGCCAGCTCAGACCGGTGCACCGCCAGCCACTCATGGCACCCCCGGTCGGCTTCGCGCGGCGGGCGTGCGGATCGCCCGGCCACCCGGACCGTGCACGCCTCGAAGCCCCATTGTCCCTCCCGCCGCGCCCCTCACCCCGCCTGCCGGTCCGCGGCCACCCGCCGCCGGAGGAAGGCTCCGAGGGGTACGGGGCGGGCCCGGATCAGCGCCGTACGGTGCCGTGCCGCGGATCCGCAGCGCCGCACGGTGCGTGCCACGGGCACCCGCCCCCTGGGTGACGCGCGGGCTACTATCCGGGCCATGGCGCTGACCGCGAACGACACGGCCCGGTTCGAAGCCTCCATGCCCCGCCTGCAGGCCATCGCCTACCGCCTCCTCGGCTCCGCGAGCGACGCCGAGGACGCCGTACAGGACACCTACCTGCGCTGGCAGGCCGCCGACACCGGCCGCATCGAGGTCCCCGAGGCCTGGCTGACGAAGGTCCTCACCAACCTGTGCCTCAACCAGCTCACCTCCGCGCGCGCCCGGCGCGAGACGTACGTGGGCCAGTGGCTGCCCGAGCCCCTGCTCGCAGGCGACCCGATGCTCGGCCCCGCCGACACCGCCGAGCAGCGCGAATCCGTCTCGTACGCGGTCCTCGCCCTCATGGAACGCCTCACCCCCAACGAGCGGGCGGTCTACGTCCTGCGGGAGGCCTTCGACTACCCGCACCGGCAGATCGCGGAGATCCTCGACATCTCCGAGCCGGCCTGCCAGCAGATCTTCCACCGCGCCAAGAAGCACGTCGTCGACGGACGGACCCGCACCGAGATCGACGAGGCCGCCGCCCGTCGGATCGTCGAGGAGTTCCTGACGGCCGCCACCAGCGGCCGGACCGAGCCACTCGTGCGGCTGCTCACCCAGGACGCCATCGCGATCGGCGACGGCGGCGGGAAGGTCCCGGCCCGCGCGAAGGCGTTCGAGGGCGCCCGCGCGGTCGCGACGTTCATGCGGGGCATGTTCAAGCCCGGCAAGGCGAAGCGCGCGATCGTCGGCGGCTCCCCCGAGGTCTACGTCTCGGACGCCAACAACGCCCCCGCCGTCGTGGTCGTCATCGACGGCCGGGTCATCGGCGTCATGTGCCTGGAGTTCACCACGGAGGGCATCGCCGCGTTCCGCAGCCAGGTCAACCCCGACAAGCTCGAACGCGCGACCCTCCGATGGGCCGCCTCCGACCACGGGGAACCCCTGCTCATCGCCTTCTGACCCCCGTGTGAGCTGGTTCACACCCAGGTCCTGTCAGGAATCTGCGGGCTGTCCGGTTCAAGGGGCGAACCCGCGCGAGACAGGAGCAGGGAAATGAAGCACCGGATCATCGTCCTCGGAGCCGGATACACCGGAGCCATCGCAGCCGGCCGCCTCGCCAGGCGACTGCACGGCGACGACGTCGCCATCACCCTCGTCAACGCCGAGCCCGACTTCGTCGAGCGGGTACGGATGCACCAGGTCGCGGCCGGCCAGGACCTCCAATCCCGGCCCTTCGCCGAGATGTTCGCGGGCACCGGCGTCGAGCTGAGGCTCGCGAAGGTGACCGGCGTCGACGTCGGCCGCCGCACCGTCGCCGTGAGCGACACGACCGGCGGACCCGAGGAGCTCGCGTACGACACCCTCGTGTACGCCCTCGGCAGCAGCTGGAACACCCAGGACGTCCCCGGCACCGCCGAACACGCCCACGACATCGCCGGCCGCCCCGGAGCACTCAGGCTGCGCGCACGCCTGGCCGGCCTCGGTGCCGGACAGACCGTGGTCGTCGTGGGCGGCGGCCTCACCGGCCTGGAGGCCGCGACCGAGATCGCCGAGGCCCGGCCGGACCTCGACGTCGCCCTCGCCGCCCGAGGGGGACTCGGCGACTGGCTCTCCCCCAAGGGCAGGGGGCACGTGTGGAAGGTCTGCGACAGGCTCGGCATCACCGTGCACGAGCACACGGCCGTCACCGCCGTCGGGACCGACAGCGTCACCACGGCCGACGGCAAGGAGATCCCCGCCGCGGTCACCGTGTGGACGACCGGCTTCGCCGTCCACCCGATCGCGCGGGACACCGCGCTGGAGGTCACCGGCACGGGCCAGATCGTCGTGGACGGGACGATGCGGTCGGTCTCGCACCCCGACGTCTACGCCATCGGCGACGCGGCGATGGCGACGGGCCCCGCCGACAAGCCGCTGCGCATGTCGTGCGCGACGGGCACACCGACCGCATGGCAGGCCGCCGACGCCATCGCGGCACGCCTGACCGGAACGAAACTCCCGAACACCCCGCTGCGCTACTTCAACCAGTGCATCTCCCTGGGCCGCAGGGAAGGCCTGATCCAGTACGTCACCGCCGACGACCGGTCCGTCCGGGCGGCCCTGACCGGACGCACCGCCGCCCTCTACAAGGAACTGGTCTGCAAGGGCGCGGCCTGGGGCGTGGCCAACCCGACGATCGGCCTCCCGGTCCGGCGCCGCCGCATCACGGCGGGCCTCACCGCGGGAGGTCACGTCACGGGGGAGGGCGCGCCCGTGGAGGGCTCGGCCGCCGAGGCCTCGGCCTGACCGGGCCGGCCTGACCAGGTCGGTCACGGACGGTCGGTCACGGACGGTCGTTCGCGGACGGCCGGTCCGTCGCGGTCGGTCGTTCGCGGTCGGCCGGTCGTTCGCGGTCGGCCGGTCGTTCGCGGTCGGTCGTTCGGCCGGTGGGAGGCGTCGAGGCAGGCACCGGCAACGGATGCGGCGCAGTCGCTCCTCGATGCCTCCCACCAGGAGCGGAACGCAGCAGAGAACCTTTGGCCACGGATATTCTCTGTCGGTGTCGAAGTCAGAAGCGCAGCCGGAGTCACCGTCCGAGCCCGAGTCACCGTCGCAGGCGCAGGCGCAGGCGCAGGCGCAGGCGCAGGCGCAGACGGATCCGTCGGTCGCGGCAGGCGTGAGTTTCGCCCGGGTCATGGCGCACTGCGGCGGAAGCCCGGTCGGCGCAGTGAAGTTCCTGGCGGGGGCGACAGCCCCGGCGCCGGCAGTCCCCGAGCCCTATGAGGCCCTCGCCGAGCTGTGGCGGGACCGCCGCTCGGAGATCGAGCAGGGTCTGGCCGGAGACGGGTCCTTGACCTCCGTACTGGCGCAGGCCTACTTCCAGTTCCTCGACGGGGACATGGACGACGCGGTCATGTCCCTGGGCTCGGTCACCGGCGCGCGGCCCGAGGTAGCGTGGGGCACGGCTCCTTGGTTCAGCGACGCCCGCCTCCTCGACTCGGTGAGCGCGGAGGCGTTGGCGGAGGCGTGTCTGCGGACCTTGGACTACGGCCAGAACCTCGACACCGACGAGATGCGCGAGCGGTTCACGCCCTGGTTCCGCGCCATCGACAGGGTGTCAGGCCGGAGCCCCGTACCGGAGTCGCTGGCCGCCATGGCCCGACTACCCCGCGCCTGCGGCCGCCACGAACTGGCGTTCACCCTGTGCGACCGGGCCGACGCCGTCGAACGGGTCATGTGGACCGCGGTCGCCCGCGCGAGCACCTGGCGCGCGATGGGCGACCTGGACCAGGCAGCGGCGGCCTTCGAGAGCGCCCTGGCCCTGGACCCCGCCAACTGGTCCGTCCATCTGGACCTTGCCGATCTGCGGGCCGACCAGGGCGACTACGCCGCCGCCGCGGACCTCGCCGAACGGGGCCTGCGCCACGAACCGCGCGAAGTCACCCTGCGCGCGGCGGCCGCCGCCTACCGCACGCGCCTGTCCGGCTCCCCCGACGACCTGCGGACCCTGATCACGCTGGCCCCGCAACTCGCGAACCCCTCGTACCGGAAACTGCTGATCGACCGCGCGTGCGCGGCGCCGGGACTGCCGGGCGAACTCGTGGCGGAGGCCGCCCGCGCGGGCGCCAACTAGTGCTCTGCGAACCCGCATCCCTCTGTCCGCAGCTCCGGCCGGATCGTCCGGGAACGGCCGTACCGGCCGCTCCGGGCCGCCTCATCGACCGGAAGCAGGAGCACTCGCCGGTCCGTCTGCGGCAGGCCGAGCCGTCGCCAGACGGCCCGCGAATCCGACGTCTGCCTTGGCCTTCGCCCACCCGCCTTGTCCGCCGGACGACCGAGTCAAGGACTGCTGTGCGCCGCCCGAGTCCAAGGCTGTTCGATGTCAGCGCTGGATGTCACCGGAACAGCTCGGGCACCGGGCAGGTCTCCAGCGGCTCCTCCGGCAGGTCGGCCCAGCGCCACCAGACATGCCGACCGGCACACCTCCACAGTGTCCGGCAGGTCCGCCGGTCATCGTCCTCACGCTTCCCGAGGACCAAACCGCCGGACTCCATGGGCCGGCCGCACTCGGGACAGGCCGGGTTGTCGTCGGTCATGCGGCGCACCCTAGCCGAGTGAGCGCCTCCTCCCGAAGTAGCTGAAAAGGCTCACTGATCATGGGCTGCCCTGCTCGTCACCTCAGCTGATGGACGACTGACGCCCAGATGCGGTCGGGATGCAGACGACGCGGCGGGCAGCTGCGGACCGAGTGGACGTCACCCGCTGATGTCGAAGGCCCCCTGGACGATGTCCAGGGGGCCTTCGATCTATGTGCACTCGGCAGGATTCGAACCTGCAACCTTCTGATCCGTAGGATCGGGCAGGCTGTTGGGCTGGGGCTCCGCAATCCCAACGGCTGGTCGCTGATCGTCGTGATCAACAGCCTCTGTGTGCCGTCGTTGCCGTCAGGGTTGCCGTCAGCGCGGAACAGTGGCACCGCCTCGCAGCAGAGCGATCGCCGCGATGCCGAGCTCATGCCGCCAAGGTGGTGGGCCTGGCCGTCCGCTCCAGTTCCATGAAGATGACGTTGAGAACTTCGAGTTCCTCACCGCTGAACAGGTCGTCGGGGCCGCCCGGGGCAAGATCGGCGAACGAGTCCTCGTAGAGGTCGCCCAAGCCCAGGATTCCGCGCTTTGCCACCGTATCGATGATCAACGCCAGGAAGTCGATCTGGCGGGAGCTGAGCTGCTTACCTGTGCAGAAGACCTCGAACGCCTTCTGTGCGGCCTGCCGATCCAGCCCACACAGCCCGCGCACGAACAGGCCGAGGCCGCCGGAGGACTGCACCTCGTCGAGGTCCTCCGGGGAGGCGATGGCCTCTGACAGGAAGATCTCTTCCAGGTCCGCGAGATCGACTTCGGTGATCTGCTCATTGAGACGCAGCTTGCGCACCACCGGCTGGTCCTCGTGGCGCAGGAGGTAGGCGCGGGCCTTCTGCTTGAAGCGCTGCTCGTCCGTACCCTGGGGCATTCCTTGGATCTCGGCCTCGGTGATGTCGCCGAGCGTGTCAGCAAAGTCGGTGTAGACGACGTTCCGCTTGACCTTGGGGTCGGTGAGACGCGCCAGTCGGCGCATACGGCGCCGCATGTCCTCCAGCAGCGGGAGCGTGACGCCGTCCCACCACTCGTCGCCCGCCACCGCTTCCAGCAGCTCGGCCTGCTCGCCGACTGCCGGGATATTGGTCTTGGTGAGCAGGTTGGAAGCGATGTCCTGGATCTTCGCGCGCAGCTTGGCGAACTCCTTACCGCCTTCCAGCGCGGCGAGCTGGAGACCGTACGCCATCAGGTCGAACCGCTTGGCCTCCTCGCCCGTCTCCTCGTCATCCGGGCGGAACTCACTGGGCAGGCCGAGCAAGTGCTCACGGACCGAGGTGTCCGCGTCATCATCCACCCGGTGCCATCTGCCGAAGTCGCTGAAGACCTCGACCTCCCGGCGGTGAGGACGGACCAGGAAGTTGTCCAGGTTCATGCCGGTGACGGTGTGGTGCAGCCGGTGGGCCAGCGACCAGCGGATCTCCGCCTCGGTGCCGATCGCGTCGGGGCCGGCGTCCCGTGCCGGATCGGGCTGCTGCCGCTTGTCCAGGACTCGTACGAGGTCGAGCTGGCGCTGGAGGAGCTTTTCCGTGAGGGTGACGGCCCTGCGCCCCTCCGACCGGTCGAGCTGACTGTTGAAGAAGTCGATGTTGCCGCAGAAGTCAAAGACGTAGAAGTTCCGCTTGTTGTGCTCGGGGTTGTCGGGGTCGGGGCCGTAGAGGGCAGAGCGCAGGCGGGTGCCGCGGCCGATCATCTGCCAGAACTTGGTCTTGGAAAAGACAGGCTTGGCGAAGACCAGGTTCACCACCTCGGGCACATCGATGCCGGTGTCGAGCATGTCGACGGAGATGGCGATGTCGGGGGCATTCGGCGGGTTCTTGGGGTTGGAGAAGTCGTCGATGAGGGACTGAGCGTACGTCTCCTTGTACGTGATCACGCGCGCCGTGTGGCCAGCACCCTGTGGGTAGTTCGCGTTGAAGCGCTCCTCGATGTACCGGGCGTGCTCGTTGTTCTTCGCGAAGATGATCGTCTTGCCGAGCTGGTCGCCGCCCTCGACGCGGTGGCCGCGCGTCATCAGCGTCTCTAGCATCTTGTCCACAGTGTCCTCATTGAAGAGGAACTTGTTCATCTCGTGCCGGCCCACCACGTCCGGGATGTCACCGTCCTCGGTCCACTCCTTGGCGTCCCACTCCGCCTTCTCCCCCTCCGAAAGGTCGGCGTAGCGAATGCCATGTTCCATGAACTTCAGCGGCACCTTCACCGCCTTGGGAAGGACGAGATAACCCTCGGCGGCGGCTTCATGGAGGTCATAGGAGTCGGTCGGGACCCCGTCCTCCATGGCGAACAGCTTGTACGTGTTGTGGTCGATCTCGTCCTTGGGTGTGGCGGTCAGGCCAAGCAGCAGCGAGTCGAAGTAGCGGAACAGCTCACCGTACTTCGCGTACACGGAGCGGTGCGCCTCGTCGATGACAATCAGGTCGAAGTAGCCGGGACCGAAGCGCCGGCGGCCCGCACCGTCGATAACGTCGATCTGCTTCATCATCGTCTGGTAGGTGGAGAGGTAGACGCGGGCAGAGGCGGCCTTGTCGTCGAGGAGGCTGGCCACGGGGGTGTTGGGCAGGTTCTCCTTGAACGCCTTCATCGCCTGGGTGACCAGCGCCTGCCGGTCGGCGAGGAACAGCACCCGCTGCGCCCAGCCCGCCTTCATCAGCTGGTCCACGAGGGCCACGGTGGTACGGGTCTTGCCGGTGCCGGTCGCCATGACGAGCAGCGCCTGACGGCCCCGGTCCCTCTCGAAGGTCTCGCCCACCCGCTTGATCGCGCGGAGCTGGTAGGGGCGGCCGGCGATCTTCTCGTTCACCGGCGTGGTCGTGAGGGAGAGGCGTCCAGCGCGCTGGCGGATGTGCCAGTGCAGCTCGTCCTTGGTGAAGAAGCCCTGCACCCGGCGGGGTGGGTAGCCGCGGTCCTTGCCCCACGCGGCGTCGTCCCAGAGGTAGGTCTCGTATCCGTTGGTGTAGAAGATCACCGGGCGGCGGTTGAACTGCTTCTCAAGCGCGTCGGCGTATAGCTTCGCCTGCTGCTGCCCGTCACGGGCGTCCCGCTGGGTTCGTTTGGCCTCAACGACAGCGAGGGGCTTGCCATCGTCGCCCCAGAGCACGTAGTCGACGAACCCCCTGCCCGTCTTGGTAGGCATCCCGGTCGCTATCGGGTACTCGGTGTCCTTGCCCCGGGTGAGGAGGTCCCAGCCCGCTTCCTTGAGGAGCAGGTCAATGAAGGCGTCCCGGGTCGCCTTCTCATCGTAGTCGTGGGTGTCCCGCACGGACTGGTTGGCGGCTTTCACGGCGGCGATCTGCGCCTTGAGCTCTTCGAGCTGCCGGGCGAGGTCCGCGTTCTGGGCACGCTCGGCCGCGAGCTGCTCGGCCTGCTCCTTGAAGCGTGCCTCGTCCTCCGCCTCCTTGGCCTTGAGCTCGGCCTGCTTCAGCGCGCGGGCCTGGGGGGAGAGAGGGCGCGGTACGGCACTGGTGTCGAACTCCAACCCGGCGGGCGGCAGAGCCGAAGCCTGGCGGGTGTATGTGCGGGCGAACCAGTAGAGGGAGTGGAACAGCTCCTTGACGCTGGCCTCGGCAACGACCTTCGGGACCGGGGCGGCCTTATGCACGGCGTTATTGCCGTGCCGGCGGATGAGGTCCATCTTGGCGTTGACTATCGGCCCGACGAGCTGCCGGAAGCTCGGCTCGTGGAGCATCGCCGCGAGGTCCTTCTTGTAGGGCTCGCTAAGGCTGCTGTCCTTGTCGTACATCCAGCGGGCCGTGATCTCGATGGCACGGCGAGCATAGAAGCAGGCGGCACGAGGGTCGTGGTGGATCAGCCGCTCGGCACGGATCGCCTCGTCATAGAGGGCGGGCCACTCGGCGCGGAGGAAGGCGAAGTTGCCCGTCGCGGTACGGCCGACGTTATCGGCTGCGGCGCGGTCACGGGCGCTATTGCCGTAGTCAGCCCCTCCCTGGCCGTGGCTGTCCTGGCTGTTCTGACCGTTCTGGTCGCTACCCATGGCGGTGCGGCGTCCCTCTCCCCTGTGACGGTCTTGCCAAGCGGGCCCGGCTCCGCATCCCCAGGCCGACACGAGGCCGATATATCCGTCTGGTTGCTAAGGCAGAACCGCCTTGGGCCAGGCTCCCCTGCCCAGCCGCAAGGGCGGCACGTGGTGCTGGTAGTGCGCGGTTGGTGCTGCGCACCGGGTACGGCGAGAGCGACTTACGCCGCTTCGCCGGTGGCTTCATGATCCCAGAGAGTGCCGGAGAAGGCACGGTGCTGAAGGGATGTGAAGAGTTCTTCGAGCGTCGCGAGGTGGGCGCGATGCTTTCGCTGACCCCCTCGAATCTGTTCGAGCGACTCCTCGAAGCGGCATTGGCTCTTCATCGAGGGTACGAATACTGGCAGCACCTTTACGTCTTGCTGATTAATGCTCGACTGATTCACTGCATCCTTTGCCGATTCAAGGATGCGCCTTCGCATAAATCCCGACTGCAGATACTGCTCAATAAAGACAGGACGCGCAAGAGAAGGATCGACGCGAACTCTCATCATATTTGATTCAAATACGGAGCCCTTAGGAACCTCTCCAACCATCACAGACTTGCCGAGATGGCTACGACTATTCACGCGGTTGATGATAATATCGGACTGTCGGAGCCCGTAACGCTCTTGTTCTAGCAGACTCGCGTTGACTAGCCGCCATTGCGATGCGGGCTTCAATTCTCCCGCCTGAAAAGAATCGATTCTCAGGATGGGAACGCCGTCACCGTAATCTCCCGCAGGCTTATACAATCCATTCTGCGGACCATCCAAGATCAGGTCTCCGAAACTACGCTGCTCCCATCCCATTGGGTTTCTTGCAGGATCACCGAACATATCAAGGAAGATCGACTGGGCGAGAACACCAAGGAGGGCGATCGCTTCTCGGCGCTTAGCGCGGAGCGCGTCTACCTGGTCGAGGACGGCGGCGATGCGCTTCTGCTCCGCAAGGGCCGGAAGCGGAATCTGAATCTTCGCCAGCTCCTTTGGCGCTAGGCGGGGAAGGTTGGCACCCGTTGCTCGAGAGTTTGCCAGCTCTACCATTCTGGGTTGCCGCAGGAAGTGTAGGAGGTACCTACGCTCCAGATGATGCCCCGGGCGCACCGGAAGAATATCCGTACTGCAAACACCGGCAAATTCAGGCGCCGCAATCTTCCCAAGATACGGCCGGAGCTTCCCATAGAGGATATCTCCGGCGTTGAATTTAAATTTAGAGCTGGACACTTCCTCTGATCCTACGGTGGCAACACCGATAATCCGTCCACCGCGTTCAAGGTGCTCCAACCCCAGGTATTTAGTCTCGGGAGGGAGATCGCGGGGCTCGACCACAGAACGAGCGATTTCGGCAACCTCACCCAAAGCTGCCTCACTCCATTGGCTCACGTCAGCATTCCCTTCAGCCCCTCTGTGTCCTTGACGATCTCCTCGTTTAGTTGCTCCAGATCCGCTAGAATATCCTTCGGCGTGCGCGTCACCATTTCCTCGTGGACGAGTTGCTTGTAGCGGTTTAGGGAAAGGTCGTATCCCTGGGTCGCGATGTCCGACTTAGGCACGCAGAAGCTCTGCTCAGTCCTCGCCCGGTTCCTCTCCGCGCCATCCCGTTCCTGCCAGCGTGCCAGGACGTCGGGGAGGTTGTTCTTGAGACGTTCGTCCAGCGTCAGCGGGTCGCCTTGCGGGCGGACGCCCAAGCGCTCCTCTGGCAGCAGCGCGTTGCGCTTGTCGTCCAGGCTCAGACCATCCGCCTGAACGTCGTAGAACCAGACGTGGTCCGTGCCACCCGAGTCCGTCTTCGTGAAAAACAGGATCGCTGTCGACACACCTGCGTACGGCTTGAAGACCCCGCTCGGGAGCTTGACCACTGCCTGGAGTTGCTGTTCCTCTACCAGGATGCGGCGTAGCTCCTTGTGCGCCTTGGTCGAACCGAACAACACCCCATCGGGGACGATGACGGCCGCCCGACCACCGGGCTTAAGGAGCCGCAAGAACAGAGCCAGGAAGAGCAGTTCCGTCTTCTTTGTCTTGACGATGCGCTGGAGGTCCACCGCTGTGGACTCGTAGTCCAGGCTCCCCGCGAAAGGCGGGTTCGCGAGGATCAGGGAGTAGCGCTCGGCCTCGGCGGCCGCGTTCTCCCCGAGCGAGTCGCGGTAGCGGATGTCCGGGTTCTCAATGCCATGTAGCAGCATGTTCATCGAGCCGATGCGCAGCATCGTGGGGTCGAAGTCAAAGCCATGGAACATCGACTCGTTGAAGTGCTTGCGCTGCTCCACCCCGAGCAGGGCGTCGCGGTGCACCCGCTGCACGTATGCCGCCGCCTGCACCAGGAAGCCGGCCGTGCCGCACGCAGGGTCGCAGATCTCGTCGCGGGGCCCCGGCTGGGTCATCTCGACCATCAGGTCGATGATGTGACGCGGCGTGCGGAACTGGCCGTTCTGGCCAGCCGTGGCGATCTTCGCGAGCAGGTACTCGTAGATGTCGCCCTTGGTGTCACTACTGTCCATGGAGATGCCGTCGAGCAGGTCAACAACCTTCGCCAGCAGGTTGGGCCCCGGAATGGTGAACCGGGCGTCCTTCATGTGGTGGGAGTACGTCGATTCGTCCCCGCCCATGCGACGCAAGTACGGGAAGACACCGTCAGCAACGAGCCCGTACATGATCTCGGGGTCCTTGACCTTGAAGTTCTGCCAGCGCAGATCCTGCTGGTCGTCCGAGAAGAAGGGGTCCGGGTCGGGCTTACCCGTTGCGGTCGCCTTGCGGTCCTTGCGGGTCTGGATCTCGTCCAGCCGCTTGATGAAGAGGAGGTACGTGATCTGCTCCATCACCTCCAACGGATTGGAGATGCCACCCGACCAGAACGCGTCCCAGACGCGCCCCACTTTGCTCTTCAGCTCGCCCGTAATCACAGAGAGGATCCTACGGCCCCCGAACCACACGCCAGCCAGACTTGACAAGTCCGACTGCACCAACCTGCGCCTGAAGACGTCGGCCTCCGCCCCCACGCACCGTCTACCCGGCCCGCCGCCCCACAGCGTCACCGTCGCGCCCACCGCCTCGGCGGCCTTCCTTGGCTTCGCCCGTCAAGGTTGACTGAAATCCATACCACCAAACGTGTTCTCGGCTTGACCGGCCGTAGCCATTCTCGGCAGGATCGGACTCAGCAAGCAAAATATCGCGCATAAGGCTGCGCAGACCCTGTGGCCGTCCCTTCGGGGGCGGCCACAGACGTGTCCCAGGGAGGCTCGGTGCATCTGTGCTACATCGACGAGGCGGGCAACGGGCAAACGCTCGATCCCGTGAGGCCGGACGCCCCTCCGGTCCTCGTCGTCGGCGGATTCACCGTGCCCCGGGCCCAGGTCAAGTCCCTCACCTGGGCCTTCCTTGCCGTCAAGAAGCATTACCGGCCGCAGTTGCGGTACGCGGACCAGCTCTCCGAGGTGATCCAGCACGAGATCAAGGGATCAGACGTGCGCAAGAACCTCCGTGTGGGCAATCACGGCTGGCGGCGTGCGGCCATGGAGCTGGTGGCTTCACTGCTCGACACGTTGGAATCCCACGAAGCCCGGATCCTCGCCCGAGTGTGGATCAAAGAGGAGGGCCTGGCGTTTGACGAGTCCGGGGTCTACCCGGCATCCGTTGCCGCGCTGAACGAGACCTTCCAGGCTCAGCTCGCCCACGAGCACTCGCGCGGCATGATGGTCCTCGACAGCCGCACGAAGGTGAAAAATGCTCCAAATGTGCACTGCGTGACCACCCGCAAGTACCGCACGGGCGGTGACAGCCTCCGCGGGGTCATCGAGTCGCCGGTCTTCGGCCACAGCGACACCCACACGCTCCTCCAAGTCGCCGACCTCGTGGTGTCCTCCCTGCTGTTCCCCATCGCGTGCCATGCCTACCTGAGCGACGTGACTTGGAACGTGCACTGTGATGACGCTTACCAGCCATTGCGGGAGCAGTTCGGGCAGCGATTGAAGAAGCTGCAGTTCCGGTACCAGGACCCCATGGGGAAGTGGCGCGGCGGGATCGTCGTCTCCGACCGGCGGACCCAGCAGTCGTCCAGCCTGATGTTCGGACCTAAGGAGACGGTCACCATGCCTACTACGGCGATCCCGGGGCAGCCAGGAACTCCGGCCCCTGAGCGGCGCGAGGCCGAGCTGAATACCGGTTTGCCGCCTCTTCTGCAGTAGGGATGTCCTCCTCTATTGGTCAGGTTGACGTTAAGTCGCCGAAGTCTGCTGTCTTCGAGCCTCGCTCTGCAATGCTGGAGGCCGATCGAGAGGGGCCGCAGCGATGCAGTGGAAGATCCACGGGGAACGTCCGATCTATGAGAACGCATGGGTGAACGTGTGGCTCACCGACGTCGAGACGCCGGACGGGAACCGCTGGGAGCACCACGTCGTCAAGCTCCGGCACCTGGCCGTGGCTGCCGTGGTCAACGAGCGACGCGAGGTGCTGATGATGTGGCGGCACCGCTTCATCACGGACGCCTGGGCGTGGGAGCTGCCCATGGGCCTGGTCGAGGAGGGCGAGACGCCGGCCGACGCGGCTGCCCGTGAGGTGCTGGAGGAGACCGGCTGGCGCCCCGGCCCGATCAAGCCGCTGATCTACGCCGAGCCGGCCAACGGCATCACCGACTCCCAGCACCACGTCTTCCGGGCCGACGGGGCGACGTACGAGGGTCCGCCGACCGAGAAGAATGAGTCGGACCGGATCGAGTGGATCCCGCTGGCCGACGTGCGGGGCATGATCGACCGTCGCGAGGTCGTCAGCAGCGGGTCCCTTGTCGGGCTGCTCTATGTCCTCATGGACGAGGCGATCCGCTGATCTGACGGGGCAGCACTTCCCTAAGCCGGGACTCGAATGCCACCGCAGCCGGTTCGCGGCGGAAGGGCTCCAGCTGTTCGTAGAACTCCCGGAGGTGGCCGGCGACTCGTTGTGAGCTGACGGCCGCCGCCGGGACCAGGGCGTCCATGGCCGTGTGGCACGCCTCGTCGAGTTTGCCGCGCTGGAGCTGGGTGCGGGCGAGCCAGAAGGCGTGGAAGGCGCGGCCTCGGTGGTTCGTCTGGTGCTCTCGGCGGAGGGCGTCCGCGATGAGGGGTTCGGCGAGGGCGGCCTCGCCCAGGCGGCCGTGCGCGATGCCGGTGTCCACGATCAGCTTCGGTTCGTCGAAGTAGGCGACCCATGCCGGGTCCGGATCGCTGGCGCCGATCCGTCCGAACTGGGTGTGGGCTTCCGAGATCGCGGTGTGGGTCGCGCCGTGGTTGCCGAGGGTGGCGTGGGCGAAGGCTTCGCGCATCGCGAGCATGGCCAGCACGCGCGGTGTCGTCCCCGCGGCCGTTCGAGCCTGGTCCTGGGCTGCCGTGACGAGTGCGAGGGCGTCGCCGGGCTTGTCCTGGTAGGTGGCCTGGAGGCTCATGCAGGCGAGGACGTTGGCCATGAACTGGCGGTCGTCAATGGCCTTGGCCAGGCCGAGGGCTTCGGTGAAGTAGGCGCGTGCCTGGTGGTACTGGCGGGCGTCGAAGTAGGTCCATCCGGTGAGCCGTGCCAGCTCGGCCGCGATGCTGTGCAGGCCGTCCCGTAGAGGAGCCGGTCGCTGCTCCTTGAGGAGGTCGACGACGTAGCGGAGCTGGCCGACGACTGCCGGCCGTAAGGTCTCGCCGCCGTGCTCGTCGTCCCGGCGCCAGTAGTCCGCGATCGACGAGTGCAGCGCGTCCAGCGTCGAAGCGCTGAGATCCCGCTCGGCAGCAAGGGCGAGGATGCTGTCGACGTCCGCTCCTGGTAGTCCTGCGACCAGCGGCTTCACGGCTGAGGTCGGCACCTCGGCCGGTTCGCGGGGCGTGACCGTCAGGCTGGGCGGCGTCTCCCAGGAACGACGGGCAAGGCCGAGCATGTGTCCGGGGATGCGCAGTCCGTCAGAAATCCGTTCGATCACGCCCATGTGCAGCAACTGCCGCCGTCCGGCGATCACCTCGCCCACGCGGCTCGGGGTCAGGTCGCAGCGACGCGCGACCATCGACGGATAGATGCCTGCTCGTGCCTTGACCAGCTGAAAGATGCGGCCGAAGTCTCTGGCCTGGCATGCCTCGATCATCACTGGGTCCGTGAGCAGGCTGACCGGGAGTTCCTTCGAGCGAGATGGCTCGGGCATCGGGCACGCTCCGGCATGAGGACTACGGATCGCTGCACTTGGTCAACCGAGGGTGATGTTACCCAAGTTGGGTAATCCGCTTGGCCTTTCTGGCCGGACCCGCGGATCGCGATGCTCCTGACCATGGCGAACGGACAGGACGACGTACGGATGACTTTGCGGGTCTCCCGCGACTCCGGCCAGACGTGGGGACCTCTTACGGAGGTACACGTGGGCGAAGACCCGATAGTCCCGGAGAACCCGGGCAGCTACCCGCCGTGCGTCTGCCCCCGGTGCTCGCAGCAGGAACGGAATGCCGTCGCGTCCTTCCGGATGGTGTCGTGATGCGGTGCGCGCACTGGCACCGGGTGCCCCTCGAACTGGCACGGGAAGCGCGGGAGAAGTCGGCCGCCCCGTACATCGACAGAGCAGTGCAGTGTCAGTTGTCCGCGCACGACGAGGGTGAGCACTTCGGTCTCCTCACCGACGCCGGGGCATACGGGACCGCGCTGTGGCTCCGCTGGCACGGGACAGACGAGACGGAACTCGTCGCACTGCCGGACTGCCCGGTGACCGCCCCGGGGCCTGACGGCGAGGGCTGCTGTCTGTTCGCCGACCACACCAAACAGCACACCTGGGAAGACGCGATGGAGGAGGTCTCGTGCACCAGCTGATCGCGAGCCCGCACAAGCCCCAGCGCCCTCGCTCACCTCGCAACGAACAGTGCGGGGACTGCGGTGGCAGCGGCGCCAACTCGTCCGGCAAGACCTGCGGCACCTGTAACGGGCTTGGCGAGATCCACTGCCGTTCCGGCCGCCAGGAGTCCCGCGTGCTGTCCCGCTCCGTGATCCGGAAGGAGGGCCACCGATGGCCCACGCTCTGATCGCCTCCCCGTTCCTCGACGGACACCTTCTCCTCAAGCCGGGAGCACGGGCCGGCGCCCGCATCTCCGCCGACCACTTCGAGGGTCTGCGCCAAGCCGCCATCGGCGGTGAGTCGCTTCCCGCCTGGGCGGTGCAGACCGCCACCGACCTGTGGGACCTGGACTTGGTCAGCCGACCCGCACAGGGCACGGTGCTGGTGCGCGAGCCGTCCCCGTACGGCTACTGCCGGGCCTCCTGGGAGATCAACCTCGGCTGCAACTTCGGCTGCAAGCACTGCTACCTCGGCGAGCGGCCCTTCTCCGGCCTCGGCTGGGACGACAAGGTGCGGCTGCTCGACATCATGCGCGAGGCCGGCGTCCTCTGGCTCCAGATCACCGGCGGCGAACCCACCATGGACCCGGACTTCCAGGGCGCCTACCGGTACGCCTGGCAGGCCGGGATGATGCTCACCATCTCCACGAACGGCTCGCTGCTCTGGCGGCCGGACCTCCTCAAGCTCTTCCGGGACTGCCCGCCATACCGCCTGGTGGTCAGCATGTACGGGGCGAGTGAGGAGTCCTTCGACACGCTCACCCAGCGCCGCGGTGCGTGGAAGGCGTTCCGGCGCGGCATGGACGCCGCCCGTAAGGCTGGCCTGCCGCTGCGGATCAACGTCGTGGTGACCGAGGACAACGCCTCCGAGGCCGACGAGATGGCCGCCCTCGCCGACGAGTGGAACGTCGAGAACCACGCGTACACGAACATGACGCCCACGATCTACGGCGGTGGTGAGCCGCTGCTCGCCCAGTCCGCCGCCCATCTGCGCCAGCGCAAGCCGTTCGCCGGCTGCAACGCCGGACACACCTTCTTTCACGCCGACCCGCACGCCAAGGTCTCGATCTGCAAGGTCGGCCGCGATGACCAGATCGACCTGATGGCCGAAGGCATCGACGGCCTCACCCGGCTCGGCGCCATCGCCGACCGCCTCATGCTTCGCACCGGTGGGTGCGAGGGCTGCGCCCTGTCCGGCACCTGCCGGGTCTGCCGCCCCCTGGCCAAGCACTACCAGGAGGCCAAGGCGCCGCTGCACAGCTACTGCCAGCATGGAGACAAGGAGAACGCCTCATGACCCCGCCCGTACCGGTGACCATCCTCCCCGGCCCGCCGACCTCGGCCCGCCGCACGGCCCCGCCCGTCGCGACCGCGTCGATCACCGCCGTCCAGGACCTCGACGTGATCGTGGAGAGCGCGGAGTGCTCCTGCGACGCCGGGGACGACAACCCCCACTGACCAACACGATCCGGTCAACTCCGTTCAGGCCCCGACGTGCTCGCGTCGGGGCCTGAGCCCTGCCCGGCTCACCATTAGGGTGCCGCTCATGTTCTTCCGCTGGCACTGGCTCCGGCCCCAACTGACCGCGCCGATCGTGCCGACTCTCGGTCCTGTCCACCCCGACGCCCTGACCGTCGGAATCTTTGAGGGCGTCCTGCGAGCGGCCTACACCGGTGGCTTCCTGCCCTACGACAAGGACCGGCGCTGGGGCGGCGAGAAGGACGAGCAAGTCCTTCGCGAGGACGTGGTGCATCAGCCTGAGCGCACCCTCATCCCCACCCTGACCCGGCGCGGACGCGGCACTCTGAAGGTCTTCGCCTACGGGCTCCCCGACGGCGTCGTGGATGAGGCCGCAGAGCTAGCCGCGAAGCTCGCCGCCGGGTACGGCGTGGCAGGCGCCCGGGTCGTACGCCCCCTCGGCCCCGAGACCACGTATCCGCGCGGCACCCGCATCCAGCTGAAGGATTTCACCACCGGCTCCTGCCCCGCCCCCGATGGCCCGGTCCGGCCCATCACCGCCTGGCCGACCGCCGCGCAGGAGACCTTCGCCCCGTTCGCCGAGGCCATGGCCGGCGACGGCCTGTCCTTCCTCCACGCCCAGATGCAGGCCGGCCGATGCGGCCCGGTTCTCGCCGCCGCAATCGAGGACCGCATCGTGGGCGCGATCGGCCCCATGGAGATCCAGCCCGACGCCATTGGACGCCCCCAGCTCATGCCCCAGTACTTCGCCGTCCTCCCCGAGGCCCGAGGCCAGGGCCTGGGACGCGTCCTGTGGCGGGCAGCCATGCACTGGGGCCAGTCCCACGGCGCCGCCTACCAACTCCTCCAGACCGAGATCGGCGGACCCTCCGACCAGCTGTGCCAGGCCGAAGGACTCACCTCCCTCGGCTTCACCTACGCCATGTCCGCGTAGCTCCGGACCGCGACACCTTCTCTGGTCGGCTGCCCCGTGCCGTGGCGACTTCAGCCACAGAAAGTCAGCCACGACGGCGGGTGCGCCGAACAAGCACCCGCCACGTGTGTCTCCAGCAACCACCCGCCGGCCCCGGCCACGCTTCCCCAGTGCGTCACGGTCTCGGTCACGTTGCAGCCTGGGCGCTGCCGTCAACCTCGCCTGGACTCCCAGCGCTCCGCCTTCGACCGCGTCGGGGACGCGCTGAGGGGTGACGGCAATGGGCCGGACGATGACGGCGGCGCGGCCGGTGTCCTCGTAGCCGTCTGATCGGTCCGGCAGCGGCCCTTCGAAGCGGTTGCCGTCAATCACTGCCGTCACGACACACGACAGAGGCCCTCAGGATCTCTCCTGAGGGCCTCTGGCCTGCTGTGCACTCGGCAGGATTCGAACCTGCAACCTTCTGATCCGTAGTCAGATGCTCTATCCGTTAAGCTACGAGTGCGTGGTCGCGGTGTTGGCCGGTGACCTTGCTTCCCGGTTTTTTTCTCCCCGGTCGGCGTTGCGAGAACAACATTACATGACCTGCGCCGTCACGCGAAATCCATTAGGCACACCACGCCTGACCTGCGAAAACACCCATCTGGAGCAGTTACCTCCGTCGCGCCGTCCCACCCGCGCACCCCCTCGTACCGCGAGCAGACGGCCAGGGAACGACCGAAGCCCCGTGCCGGTGGCACGGGGCTTCGGATCTTGCGGAGGCGGAGGGATTTGAACCCTCGATGGGCTTTAAGACCCAAACCGCATTAGCAGTGCGGCGCCATAGACCGGACTAGGCGACGCCTCCAGCACACCCCGCGCGAGCGCGAGTGGTGCGTGCAGATGATGACACAGACGAGCGCGCTGTCACCAATCGCTGCTCACGGTACTAGGCAGGCGGGTGGCGAGGCAAAGCGCCCCGGGCAGATGTCGCGGGCCCGCCGGTCCGGGACGACCGGGGCACCCGTCACCTCCCGGAGGCCCGCAGCCCCGGCCCGCACCGCGGCGACCGCGGCATGGGCGGCCGTTCCGGTCGGCCCCCCAGGAGTTGCGCAACGTGCGGACGTACGGAGCGTTAGAGAGGCGAGGGCTCCGCCCTCCGTCCGTGACCCGTGTGCCCGGTGCGCCCGCAGTCCAGGTGCGTGCCGGAGCAGACCGGCGCGCCCCCGGGTGCGCCAGAGCAATGGAGCCCCGCATGCTGCGCCGTCTCACCCTCACCGCCGTCGTGTCCGTCGCCGCGCTGACCGCCGCCACTCCCCTCGCCAGCGCCGCGGCCCCCTTGGTGCCCCTGCCCCCTCTCCCCATCCTTCAGGGGGACTGGCCGGCCGCGGACACGCAGACCAAGCTCACGGTCACGGTCTCCGAATCCGGCAACCCCGCGGCCGACGGTGTCTTCGAGCTGGAGTGCGACCCCGCGGGCGGAAGCCACCCCGCCGCGCAGCGGGCCTGCGACCTGCTGGACGAGGCGGCGGAGTCGGGCGACAACCCCTTCACCGCCACGGACCGCAACGCGATGTGCACCCAGCAGATGGGCGGACCCGCCGCCGCCCGGGTCGAGGGGACCTGGCAGGGGCAGAAGGTGGACGCCCGCTTCAGCCGCGCCAACGGATGCGAGATCTCCCGCTGGAACGCCCTCGTGCCGGTGCTCCCGTCGGCCAGGTGACCTGACCCGTCCCAGGCGCCCCTCGCGCGTACGAACTCTCCCCCACGCGTACGGCACGAGTTCTCTCCACGAGGGGCGCACCCTGACGGCACGAGCGGCACGAGCGGCACCCGTCGGGCTCCGCCCCGGACGTCCCGGACGTCCCGACGAAGATCTCGCCCCCTCCGGCCGTCGTTCCGCACCCGCCGCGCGACCGGCCCGCCGCGCCCCCGTAGCCGGTTCGGCGGGGCGTGCGCCGGGACTTCGGCCGGCCGCGGCGGCGCACAACGGGGCGTGAAATCGGTCGCCCCGAGGTGCGGGACCGCCGCTTTCCGGGCCCTCGGCCGCTCGGTTCCGGCATGCGCGGAGCCGTATCCGGGCACGTCAGAAGGGGCGCGCGAGGGCACGTCGAGGACCACCGGCGTACACCGTGTGCACAGAACCTTGGTGAGAGCTCCCCCTCATCCGCCGCCCCTCACGCGCTCCCTGCCTTTAGACTCCTCCAGTGACAGCCTGAGGCCCGAGGGGCAGGATGGGGCCCGCTGTCGGCAAGGTGCGGTATTCAGGGAGGAAGCGTCTCGTGAGCAGCAGGCCATCCCGAGGCGCTGCTCGCCTCGCAGCCATACTCGATGCCCTCCCGGACGGGCTCCTGCTCGTCAACTGCAACGGCACGGTCGTCAACGCCAACACCATCGCCCTCGAGATGTTCGAGACCCCGGGCACCGCGCTCGTGGGACGCGGACTGCTCGACCTGCTTCCGGAGTTCGACTCCAGGCTGATCCCCGGGTCGATGCGCACGCCGGACGCCGCGGACGAGCAGGGCCGGACCAAGCCGACGCGCATGGTCGCCCGCCGGACCGACTCCACCGAGTACCCGGCCGAGGTCACCAGCGCCTCCCTGGACAGCGGGCAGGCTGGCTACAACGACATCCACTCCAGCTACACGGGCGACGAGCTGCTCATGCTCGTCGTACGCGATCTCTCCGGCACCGTCGACACCGAGGCGGAGCTCGCCCGTTCGCAGCGGCAGACCGAGATGATCCTGCGTGCCGCGTCCGAGGGCGTCGTGGGCACGGACACCGACGGCCGGGTCGTCCTGGTCAACCCCGCCGCCGCGCAGATCCTCGGCTTCCGCGCGAGCGACCTCGGCGGCAGGGAACTCCACACGCTGATCCTGCACTCGCGGGCGGAGGGGGAGCCCTTCCCGTACGACGAGTCGCCTCTCGCGGACACCCTGCGGTCCGGCCGCAAGCACCGGGTGCGCGGACAGGTGCTCTGGTCCAAGAGCGGGGCGCAGGTGCCGGTCGACCTGACCACCGCACCCGTACGCGACGGGGACCAGCTGGTCGGCGCCGTCATGACGTTCACCGACCGCAGGCCGTTCGAGGAACTGACGCAGCAGCACACCGGCGAGGTGTCCGGCCTCACGGAACAGCACGCCGCCGAGATCGCCGAGCTCACCGAGAAGCACCGCGCCGAGGTCGAGGCGCTGAACGAGAAGCACGCGGCCGAGACCGCCGACCGCACCGAGCGCTACGCCTCCGAACTCGAGGACAAGACCGAGCGCCTGGCCGATCTCGGCGAGCGTCACACCCAGCTGACCGCCGTCCTGGGCGAGTCGCTGCGGGGCCCCCTGGAGGAGCTGCGGGGCGAGCTCTCGGCGCTCGCGGCCGACCCGGCCGGCCAGCTCTGGCCGGAGGCCAACCAGATCCTGCACCACCTCGCCGCGGGCTACGCGCGTATGACGACGCTCGTCGACAACGTCCTGAGCTACCAGCGGCTGGACAGCGGCACCGAGGTGCTCGGCAAGCAGCTGGTGCTGCTCGACTCCGTGGTGACCGCCGGCATCGACGGCGCGGTCGAGCTGATCGGTCCCGGCCGTGCGCAGTTCGCGGTGCACGCGCCGCCGATCGAGGCCGAGGTCGACGCGGGACGCCTGGTGACGGCGCTCGCCCATCTCGTCGCGGACGTCGCCGGGGTCGACTCCACGGGCAAGGCACGGCTGGTCCCGGGGGGCGGCTACGTCGACTCCACCGTGGTCGTGGCGGCGGCCCAGCGGGGCGATGTGGTCAGGATCGAGGTGCGCGGTCCGTTCGCCGGGGGTGACCCGGTGCACGTGCCGATCGTGCGCGGGATCGTACGGGCGCACGACGGCGTGCTCCAGACGCACGAGATGCCGGGCATGAGCGGCAGTGCCTACGTCCTGGAGGTGCCGATCGGCGCGGGCGCGGGGACGATCGCGCCGGTGCCGCTCCCGGTCATGGAGGAGCCCGCCGCCCCGGGACCCGTGACTCCAGGGCCCGTGGCCCCGGAACCCACGCCCGGTCCGGCCCCGGAATCCGCGCACGAGCTCGCCCCCGCGCCCGCGCCGGAACCCGCACCGCAGCCCGCCCAGGGCGGACGCCGCCGGGCGCGCAGGGCCTCCACGGACGCGTTCCTGGACAGCGCCGTCGAGGGTCCCGCACCGGACGGGGACACCGCGGCCGCGGAGCCCACCGGACGGCGCAGGGCCCGCAGGGAGCCCTCCGCACCGCAGGAGCCGCAGCCCGAGACGGACATGACCCCGTCTCAGCAGGGCGGGGGCTCCGGTCGCAGGCGCGGCCGTCCCAGCCCGGCGGAGGCCGCAGCCCCGGTCCAGGAGGACCGCGCCCGGGAGGCACTGGCCCTCCCCCCGGCCGCGTCGGCGGGCGCCTCGGAGGGGTCCGTGGTGACCTCCGCCGAGGGCGCGCAGGGAGTCGGCGGACGCCCCCAGCTCGGGCAGACCGTGCCGCCGCAGGGCGTGCCGAACCCCACATCCGGCCGGACGGGGCGTCAGGGCTCCGCCGAGCAGGCCGCCCTGCCCGCTCTCGCCTCCGCCGATGCCGGGCAGGGCCAGCAGTCCGGCGGCCGGCGTGCCCGGCGCGCTCTCTCGGCCGCGCAGGAGCGCTCGGCCGCCGCCGAGCCCACAGGGCCGCGTACCCCGTTCGCGCTGCCCCCGGCAGCCGCGGACCGTGTCCCGCCCATGGCGACGGGCAGCCCCGTGGTGGCACCTCCTCAGGCGGTGCCGCAGACCGTGCAGGCCCCCGCACCCGCCCGCCCGGACGGCCGGCCCGCCCAACCGCAGCTGCGCCGCCCCGGGACGACCCGGCCCGACGTGCAGGCTCCGCCCGTGGGCGTCGCGCCGGGCGAGCGCCACGACGCCGTACGGAACGAGCCGGACGCCGATCACACCCCGCCGCAGCCCCACCCCCTGCCGTCCGGCCGCCGCAGGGCACGCCCCGCCGAGGCGCCCGAGGCCCAGGCGGCCCCCGGGCAGCCGCTGCCCGTCGTCCCGCCGCAGCCCGACTGGGCGCAGTCCGGCACGTCCGGTCAGGGCCTGGCGGGGCTGGTGCCCGAGGACGGCGCCGAGACGCCCGGCGACGAGCCGTGGGAAGCCCCGGGCGCCACGGCGCACACGACGGGGACGGCTGCTCCGGCCGACGGCGGCACCCGGGCTCCGGACGGGCTGCGCAGGCCGCTGCCCGCCGAGGAGCCGATGCCGTCGTCCGACTCGACCCAGGGCCGTGCGTTCAGCGTGCGGACACTGGGCCAGGGCGTGCCCTTCGCTCAGCACCTCGCGCACCAGCAGAACCAGACGCTGGGCGGCGCCGGACGCCGGCGCAAGCTCACCGCACCGCCGGAGGCAGAACCCGCCGCGCAGGACGCCCCGGCTCCGGTGCCGCCGCAGCCCGCGGGGGCCCAGGGGAGCACCACGCAGGGTTCGGGTTCCGGCCGTCTGCTGTCCGCTCCGGCGTCCGAGGGCCGTTCGTACGCGATAGGCGCACCCGACGAGGGTGCGGAGGGGCCGGAGCCGCTGGACGGCCCCGGTGGGGCCGTGGAGGTGGCCAACCGGCCGCAGCCGCAACCCGTCGACGACGAGATGCCCCCGGAGCCCCTGGACAATCCGCGCCGGCTGCTCGTCTGGCCCGCGCCCGACGTCTCCACCCAGCAGGCCCTCAGCGACCGGGGATACCGCCCGGTGATCGTGCACTCGCGGGAGGAGGTCGACGCCCAGATCGCGGCGTTCCCCGCCGCGCTGTTCGTCGACCCGCTGACCGGCCCGATCACCCGTACGGCTCTGCAGTCGCTGCGTCAGGCCGCCGTGGCGGCCGAGGTTCCGGTGCTGGTGACGGCAGGCCTGGGGCAGGCCACGAGGGAGGCGGCGTACGGCGCCGACCCGGCGGTACTCCTCAAGGCGCTCGCCCCGCGCGACAGCGACCAGCATCCCCCGCGCGTCCTGGTGATCGAGGAGCACGAGCCGATCGCGCTGGCGCTGACGGAGACGCTGGAGCGGCGCGGCATGCAGGTCGCCCGGGCCTCGGGCGACAACGACGCGGTCGAGCTGGCCACCCGGATCCGGCCGAACCTGGTCGTGATGGACCTCATGCAGGTACGCCGCCGCCGCGCGGGGATCATCGACTGGCTCCGGGCGAACGGCGCGCTGAACCACACCCCGCTGGTCGTCTACACGTCGGCCGGTATGGACGAGTCCGAGCTTCCGAGGCTCGCTTCGGGCGAGACCGTGCTCTTCCTCGCCGAACGTTCGACGAGCGACGAGGTGCAGTCCAGGATCGTGGACCTGCTGGCGAAGATAGGCACGAACTGACCGTCCACCGCACGACGGACACGGCGGACACGGGCACGGCGGACGGCGGGCACGGGCACGGCGGGCACGGCACGAGGGACGGGGGCGGTACGGGAGGACCCGTACCGCCCCCGTCCTGTACCGCGGCCCGGGCCCGGCCGCTTCCGCTCAGAGCCGCGTGACGTCCAGCTCGCCGGCCGCGTACTGCCGGCGGATCACCTTCTTGTCGAACTTGCCCACGCTCGTCTTGGGCACCGCCGGGATGACCGTCCAGCGCTCGGGCAGCTGCCACTTGGCGACGGACTGGGCGAGGAACGTCCTCAGTGCCCCGTAGTCGGCCGTGGCGCCCTCCTTGAGCACGACGGTCGCGAGGGGCCGCTCGCCCCACTTGTCGTCCGGGACGGCGACGACCGCGGCCTCGGCCACGTCCGGGTGGGCCATGAGCGCGTTCTCCAGTTCGACGCTGGAGATCCACTCGCCGCCGGACTTGATGACGTCCTTGGCCCGGTCGGTGAGCGTGAGGAAGCCGTCCGCGCTGATCACGCCGACGTCCCCCGTCTTCAGCCAGCCGTCCTCGCTGAACTTGTCCTCGGGCCGCAGGTCCTCGCCGTCCGCGCCGCCGTAGTACGCGCCGGCGATCCAGGCACCGCGGACCTCCAGCTCACCCGCGGACTCGCCGTCCCACGGCAGGTGTTCCCCGCCCGGACCGACCAGACGTGCTTCCACACCCGCCGGGAACCGGCCCTGCGTGATGCGGTACGGCCACTCCTGCTCCTCGGTGAGCCCGGCCGGGGGGTTGGACATGGTGCCGAGCGGAGACGTCTCCGTCATGCCCCAGGCGTGGCAGAGCCGTACGCCCAGCTTGTCGTACGCCTCCATCAGGGACGGCGGACAGGCGGCGCCGCCGATGGTGACGCTGGCCATGGAGCTGAGGTCGCGCGGCTTGGCGGTGACCTCGGCGAGCAGCCCCTGCCAGATGGTCGGGACGGCGGCCGCGTGCGTGGGCCGCTCCTTCTCGATCATGTCGGCGAGCGGCGCCGGCTGGAGGAAGCGGTCGGGCATGAGCATGTTGACGCCGGTCATGAAGGTCGCGTGCGGCAGTCCCCACGCGTTCACGTGGAACTGGGGCACGACGACCAGGGTCGTGTCCTTGTCGGTCAGACCCATCGACTCGGCCATGTTGACCTGCATCGAGTGCAGGTAGACCGAGCGGTGGGAGTAGACGACACCCTTGGGATCGCCGGTGGTGCCGGAGGTGTAGCACATGGCGGCGGCCTGGCGTTCGTCCAGCTCCGGCCAGTCGAACGTGGTGGGCCGCCCGGCGATCAGGTCCTCGTAGTCGTGCACCCGGGGAGCGACGCCCTCCAGCACGGAGCAGTCGCCGGGCCCGGAGACCACCACGTGCTCGACCGACGGCAGGTGGGGGAGCAGCGGTGCGAGCAGCGGCAGCAGCGAACCGTTGACGAGGACGACCTTGTCGTCGGCGTGGTCGACGATCCAGATCAGCTGCTCGACGGGGAGGCGCAGGTTGAGCGTGTGGAGCACGGCGCCCATCGAGGGGATCGCCAGATACGCCTCGACGTGCTCGGCGTTGTTCCACATGAGGGTCGCGACGCGCTGGTCGCCGTCCACGCCCAGCTCGTCGCGCAGAGCGTTCGCCAGGCGTGTGGCGCGTTCGCCGATGTCGGCGAAACTGCGCCGGTGCGGCTCGGGCTCGCCGGTCCAGGTCGTCACCTGCGACTTCCCGTGGATGGTCATCCCATGGGTCAGGATGCGGGTGACAGTCAGCGGTACGTCCTGCATGGTGCTCAGCACGGCGTCCTCCCGGTGGGCGCTACGCGGCGGTAAGGGTGCGCTGATTCTGCTCACATACCAAGCGGTATGTCACTACTTCCGGGAGTACGAATCGATGTCGGCCGGCATGACCGGGCGGGGCGGGGCGCCGCGCGGGAAGCGGCGGGGGGCCGCCGCGGGCGGGGCGGGGTCACCGTACGGGGGTGAGCTCCGGGTCCTCGCGGAGCTTCCCCAGGGCCCTGGAGACGGCGCTCTTGACCGTGCCGACGGACACCCCCATCACCTCGGCGGTCTGCACCTCGCTCAGGTCCTCGTAATACCTCAGGACGACCATGGCGCGCTGGCGGTCCGGCAGCTTGAGCACGGCCCGCCACATCGCGTCGTGCAGCGACTGCTGCTCGGCGGGGTCGGGAGCGGGCGGCGCCTCCTTCTCCGGCAGCTCCTCGCAGGCGAACTCGTCGACCTTGCGCTTGCGCCACTGCGACGTGCGGGTGTTCACCAGTGCGCGGCGCACGTAGCCGTCGAGGGCCCGGTGGTCCTCTATCCGCTCCCAGGCGACGTACGTCTTGGTGAGGGCGGTCTGCAGCAGGTCCTCGGCGTCGCTCGGGTTCGCGGTGAGGGACCGGGCGGTGCGCAGCAGCACGGGCCCCCGCGCCCGTACGTACGACGAGAACGACGGATAGCGGCGGTGTCCTGCGGATGCGGCGGCCGCCCTGGAGGCACCGGCACAGACTGGCGTGGTCATGTCTCCACGCTAGGAGCGGGTGCCCGCGAGGGGATCGGCCCCAGGTCCCGAAGCGACGTCCGCCTCAGGTTGTAGGGGTGGGGCGGGCTCCACCTCCTGAAGGTGGAGGGCGCCTCCACCGCCCTCAGGGTCCTCACCCCGGGGACGCCCGCTCCCCCCGGGGCGGGACCTGCCCGTGCGGCGGTGGCGGCCCACCGCCGCACGGGCCCCCGGTCACTTCACCCAGAGCGGCGAGAAGGTGACGTAGACGAAGGTGGTGGACTGGTCGATGTAGGCGAAGGGCGATCCGATCACCTGCGCGGAGTTGCTGTGGTTCGAGGCACCCGCGCCCACGGCCTGCTGCTGCGAGGTGGACGAGTTGCCGAAGTTGTCGCCACCGACACCGCCGGACCCGATGGTCGCCACTCCGGCATTCGATCCGTCGCTCGCCAAGGCGCCGTTGTCCGCCGCGGCGACTCCGCCGAACAGGGCGACGGCCAGCGGCGCGGCCGCGAGGACGGTGAGGGCGCGGGCGGTACGGGTACGTGCCATGTGAATTCCTCCAGGAACCGGAAAACGGCTTGGTACGGCTGGATCCGGAGCGGCCGGCCGACCGCTCCGGCGCTGGTCGCGACGTCGCGGTGCAGAACTGCCCACCGCCTCCCGGGCGAACCGCGGGGGCCCGCCGGTTCCCCCGCACGGATGAGGGACGCCGGTCAAACCCCGCACGGCCCGGCGCTATCGGCCCCCGCACGCGCCCCCTTCCCTTCTTCGAACGCCTGTACGAAAATGGGCGCATGGCCATCACCGACCGGCAGACCGCCACCCTGGCCCTGGCCCATGCGCTCTCGGCCGCCGAGCGCGGGCTCCCCGTCTTCCCCCTGTCCGCCACCAAGCTCCCCGCCCTGCGTTCCCCGCACCACGGCGACGTCCCGCCCGTGCGCTGCCGGGGGGAATGCGGGCTGCCCGGCCACGGCGTCCACGACGCCACCACCGACCCGTCCGCCGTCCGCGCGCTCTTCGCCGTCGCGCCCCGGGCCACCGGCTACGGCATCGCCTGCGGACGCCCCCCGCACCGCCTCATCGGCATCGACCTGGACATCGACACCACCCACGGCAACGACTCCGTCGCCGCGCTCCGGCACCTGGCACTCGAGCACCTGTTCACCATCCCGGCCACCGTCACGGTGCTCACGCCCAGCGGCGGCCGGCACCTCTGGCTGACGGGCCCCCCGGGCGTCACGGTGCCCAACTCCGCCGGCCGCCTCGCCCCCGGCATCGACGTACGCGGGGCAGGCGGCTACCTGGTCGGGCCGGGCTCGGTGACCGCGCACGGCCGATACCTGCTGGCCACCGGCACCGCCCACCTCGCGCCGGCCCCCTGCCCCAGCGCCCTCCTGCACCTGCTCAGGCCGCCCCCGCGCCCGCACCACCCCACGAGCCGGAACTCCCCCGCCCGACAGGGCCAGGGCCTGGTCCGGTTCGTCCGCGCGGCGCACGAGGGCCAGCGCAACACCCGCCTGTTCTGGGCCGCCTGCCGCGCGTACGAACACGGTTTCGGCGACGCGCTCGCGGACGCCCTCACCGACGCGGCGGTCAGCACGGGCCTCAGCGCGCAGGAGGCGCGTGCGGCGATAGCCTCGGCGGCCCGGCTCACGACACCGCGGCGGACGGCCTGATCGCACGGCTCCGTCCATCAGGCCCCCGCACCGCGCCGGACCGGCGCCTGATGACGGAACCCGAGCCCGCGGCCATCCTCAACGCTCTGCCGCCGGCCGCTGTCCGTCACCGAGGTCGCCGCCTCGCTGGACCTGCGGTGGGGGTGATCCGGGTTCTGCTCGGAGACCTCCTCGACGTGAACGCCATACGGATCCGGGAACCGGCGGATCCGCACGGGTGCCCGAGCCTGGATCTCATACGGAGGTGCTCGATGGGCTCCGAGCGCTCTGGAGCAGGCGACCCACCGGCCCTGGGCCCGGTGACCAAAGAAGAACCGAAAGGTATGACGGCTATGCCAAGAGTCTTGTCCGAGGACTCCTCGGCCCGGACCCCCGACAGCCTGTCCCAGGCGGTGAAGATCCTGATCGCCGGCGGTTTCGGATCGGGAAAGACCACCCTGGGGCTACGCGCGGCCTGCGTGACGCATGGTTCGAAGTGGCAGTCTCCCGCCGGGCCTTCGGTGGCCCGCGCATGGCCGGCTCGCGGCAGGTCGGCTCCCCCGAGGACGCCCGACGGACTGCCGGACCCACTCCCACCCCCGCACCAGCCGGCGGCGGGGGCCTGTGACCCAGGTCTCACGATGTGCGTGCAGCACACGGAGCCGCTATCCCGTTGGGGAGGGGTGACAGGAAGGGATGGGGATGTGGATCTGGCAACCGAGCGCGTTATCCGTATGAGAGTCCGTGAGTCCGGGCCGGCAGAAGCCGAGTCGGCGTACGACTTCCACGACTTCGTCGTCGCCCGGTCCGCCGTACTGTTCCGCGGGGCCCTCGTCCTGACGGGGAACCGCGACGCCGCGGAGGACTTGGTCCAGGAGACCCTGGAACGGGCCTGCCGCAAGTGGCGCACCATCGCCGCCAAGGACGCTCCCGAGGCCTACGTGCGGCGGATCATGGTGAACCTGGTCAACGACAGGTGGCGGAGGTTCCGTCGCACGGCCCCGCACCAGGACAGCGGCGAACCTGCCGCCCCCGGGGACCAGTACGGACAGGTGGACACGAGGGACCAGCTGGTCCGGGCCCTCCAGGGCCTGCCGACTCGCATGCGGACGGTCGTGGTCCTGCGGTATTTCCACGACCTGCCGGATGACGAGATAGCGGCGGACCTGAAGATCTCGCCCAGCACCGTGCGGTCGCAGCTCGCTCGCGGGATCGACAAGCTCAGAGGTCAGTTCCCCGCACTCTCCAGCCCTTCACCACCGCAGCCGACGGAAGGAATCCGATGAGATCACCCGACTCTCAGCCTTCCGGCTGCGGACTCTTCGAACAGGAACTGGTGAACGCCATGAACGACTTCGTGAAGACCGCCGAGACGCCGCACTTCGACACGGCCGTCATCAGGCGCGGGGCCCGCCGCAAGCAGGCCATCACCACCGCGGGCATCGCCGCCGCCCTGATGGTGGCCTGCGGCGCGGGCACGGCCCTGGCCACCAGCGCCACGGGCGGCGCTTCGCACACCCAGGTGCAGACCGCCGCGACCAGCACCGCCGGCGACGGCACGACCGTGCTCGTCCGCAACAGCAACGGAAAGATCGTCAGGCAGCAGCTGGCCGGCGCGAGCTCGACGGCCGCCAGGGCGGCGCTCGTCCGCTACGGCCTCACGCCCGCCTTCACCCGGGTGAAGATGTCCGACTGCGCGAAGCAGCAGGATGCCGTGGCCGCGGTTTCGCCGCACGCCCCGACGGTCGTCCACTCCGGTGACACGATCCTCATCACCACCTGCTACCGCTGAGCCCAGCGGAACCGGCCTGACCGGACAGAGGAGCGAAAAGGGTGGTGGCCCCGTCGGAACCGGGGCCACCACCCCCCGCATTCCACCACGCGTGCACCCCCGAGCGATGGGCGCACCGCGTGCTGTCGGGGTCGGCCGGCACCGTCGAACGCGGCGCTGAGCCATCGGGACACCCCTGGCCCCAGGTTGGCCGCGCCGTCCTCCCGGACCGTGCGTACGTGGTGGACCAGGGCGAACGCAGAGGGCGGGCCTCCGTACCGGAGACCCGCCCTTTGACCTGCTACTTCGCTGACCTGCTGCGGTGGGTGTGGGATTTGAACCCACGGTGACTCGCGCCACGACGGTTTTCAAGACCGTTCCCTTAGGCCGCTCGGGCAACCCACCCCGCTTCGGAGCCGGTCCCGGTGTCCCGGGTCCGGCTCGATGCGTGGAACAGCCTATCGGGTCAGCTGTCGCCCTTGCGCTCGCCCAGGGTGACTTCGGCCGTCGCCGTCTTTCCGTCGCGCTTGTAGGTGAGCGTCACCTTGTCGCCGGCCTTGTGGGTCCAGATCTCGCCGATCAGGGTCGGTCCGCTGTCGACCACCGTGTCGTCGAACTTGGTGATCACGTCGCCGGCCTTGAGGCCCGCCTGGGCCGCCGGGCCGTTCGGGGTGACGGCGGGGCTGCCGCCCGCGCCCTCCTCCGAGATGACGGCGCCGCCGGTCTTCTCGTCCATCGTGACCGTCGCGCCGATCACCGGGTACACCGGCTCACCGGTCTTGATCAGCTGCTCGGCGACGTTCTTCGCCTGGTTGACCGGGATGGCGAAGCCGAGGCCGATGGAGCCGGCCTGCGACTGGCCGACACCGCCGCCGCTGGTGGACTGGATGGCGGAGTTGATGCCGATCACCGCGCCGCCCGCGTCCAGGAGCGGGCCGCCGGAGTTGCCCGGGTTGATCGAGGCGTCGGTCTGCAGGGCGCTCATGTACGAGTTCTTGCTGCTGGACCCGTCACCCGAGGCCACCGGGCGGTGCTTGGCGCTGATGATGCCCGTGGTGACCGTGTTGGACAGGCCGAACGGTGCGCCGATCGCGATGGTGGAGTCGCCCACGGCGACCTTGTCGGAGTCGCCCAGGGCCAGCGGAGTCAGTCCGTCCGGGGCGTTCTTCAGCTTCAGCACGGCCACGTCGTAGCCCTGGGCGCGGCCGACCACCTCGGCGTCGTACTTCTTGCCGTTGGAGAAGGTCGCGGTCAGCTGACCGCTGTCCGCCGCGGAGGCCACCACGTGGTTGTTGGTGAGGATGTGGCCCTCCTTGTCGTACACGAAGCCGGTGCCCGTACCGCCCTCGCCGTCGCCGGACTGCGCGTCGATGGTGACCACGCTGGGCAGCGCGCGCGCCGCGACGCCCGCGACCGTGCCCGCGGCGCGCTTGAAGTCCTTGGGGCTGTTCGAGGCGGCGACCGTGGTCGATCCGGAGGAGGAGCCCGAGTCGCTGCTGTCGGCGGCCCAGTAACCGAGGGCCCCGCCCACGCCGCCCGCGACGAGGGCCGCCACGGCGACCGCGGCGACCAGGCCGCCCGCGCGGCGCTTGCGCGGGTGCTCGGGCGCCGCGTGCGCGGGCGCACCCCAGGCGGGCGGGCTGCCGCCGTCGGCGTACGAGGGGATGGCGGGCGCGGGCGGCGGCCAGGCACCGGAGCCGGAGGGGGCGTGCTCCGGTGCCGGCGGGGTGTAGGGGTACTGCGGGTACTGCTCGTGCCCGGCGGAAGCCTGCCCGGCTTCTGGCTGGTGCGCGGCCGGAACCTGCGTCGTCGGCGCGTCCGCGGGCGTGGCGGGCGGGGCCCCCGGCGCGGGCGGACCCTCCTGCGGGGTGCCCTCAGGAGCGGCAGCCGGCACGGGAGGTGCGGACGGAACAGACGGTACGGACGGACCCGCGGTGCCCTCGTTGCCCTCGTTCTCGGTGCTCACAGCTCTTTACTCCTCGGTTCCACTCGGCGTTCGGCAAGAGATCCGCTGTGCACGTGTCTGCGGTCAGCTTTTCCCACAGCACGTCAGGCCACTGTAAGCAGGACCTGTGCATCCGCACACCAATCTTTACATCAGGCAAAACGGTCGTACGCAACAAGGTGTCGGCACTCGCCGCGTCCCGGTGGCACGATGGCGCCGTGACGCACGCACGCCTACCCTCCGAACAGGCTCCCATCCAGGTCATCGCCCACCGCGGCGCCTCGGAGGACGCTCCCGAGCACACGCTGGCCGCGTACCGGAAGGCCATCGAGGACGGGGCCGACGCCCTGGAGTGCGATGTACGCCTCACCGCCGACGGGCAGCTCGTCTGTGTCCACGACCGCAGGGTGAACCGCACGTCCAACGGCCGGGGGGCGGTCTCCGCCCTGGAGCTGGCCGATCTGGCCGCGCTCGACTTCGGTTCCTGGAAGGACCACGAGGAGTCCCCGGACTGGGATCCGGCGCCGGGTGAGTTCACGTCCGTCCTCACGCTCGAACGTCTTCTCGAACTGACCCATGACACACGAGCGGCCGGCCGGCCGCTCCAACTGGCCATCGAGACGAAGCACCCCACCCGCTGGGCCGGTCAGGTCGAGGAGCGGCTGCTCCACCTGCTCAAGCGCTTCGGCCTGGACGGGCCGCCCGCCGAGGGGCCGCCCCCCGTGCGCGTCATGAGTTTCTCCGCCCGCTCCCTCTACCGGGTGCGGGCCGCAGCCCCCGCGCTGCCGACCGTGTTCCTGATGCAGTTCGTCTCCCCCAGACTGCGCGACGGCCGGCTCCCGGCGGGGGCCCGGATCGCGGGCCCCGGGATGCGGATCGTACGCAACCACCCCGCGTACATCGAACGCCTGCACCGGGCGGGTCACCGGGTGCACGTCTGGACGGTGAACGAGCCGGAGGACGTCGACCTCTGCGTGAACCTCGGAGTGGAAGCAATCATCACGAACCGCCCCAAACAGGTCCTGTCGCGACTTGGCCGTTCTTAACATCAGTTACACGGTGTGCCCCGGCGCATTCACTCCGCATTCGATCGTTACGAGTGCATCACTGCCAGGGCTTTGGCCGGTTTCCGGCGCATCCCAGGAGGGCATCCAATCCCTGGCGTGGGGCAAAGGAGGTCTCGGGGGTGGCGTTTGTGGTGGCACAGGAAGTGCCGACGTCGTCGAGCATGGCCGTACCCCATGGCCCGGCGGGTGTGGGTCAGGCGAGGCACCGTATGCGCGAGCAACTGCGCAGCAACGGGGTCTCGGACACCGTGGTCGACGACGCTGTACTGATTCTCTCGGAACTCCTCAGCAACGCCTGCCGGCACGGCAGACCGCTGGGGACGCACACGGAGGTGGGCGACGGCGACATCCGGGCCGCGTGGCGCGTGGACGGAGAGGGCGACCTGACCGTCGAGGTCACGGACGGCGGCGGACCGACCAGGCCCGTCCCCTCGACGCCCTCGGTCACCGCCCGCGGCGGGCGCGGGCTCAACATCATCAGCGCCCTCGCCCGGGAATGGGGCGTGCGGGACGACCCGGCGGGTGAGGTCACCGTCTGGGCACTGGTCCCGGCGGCTCACGGGCGTCGCGGGTTCAGCGCAACCGGCCCCGGCCGTACGGCGGCCGCACGCCGTGACGCGCCCTGCGGGCCGAACGGCCTGGAGGGGCTCACCGCGCTGGGAGGGCTCGGCTCACTGGACGGACTCGAACTGGCCGCCGCTCTCGACGCCTTCGACGACGCCGGCTGAGAACCCCGCACGACGACGTCGGCCGGCCGCTCCGCGACGACGTCGGCCGGCTGCTCCGCGACGATGTCGTCCGGGTGCTCCGCGACATCATCGGCCGACGGCCCCGCGAGAACACCGGCCGCGAGCTCCGCGGCCCGGCCCGGTCGGCGAGCCCGAGGGCCGTCTGCGGACGGACGGGCGGCCGGGCACCGCGACATGTGGGCCCCGGGTGATGACGGGGACGGCTAGGCTCGCGCCCGAGACCGCACTGTCGCAATCGGGAGAACGTCCACCATGGCCAAGAAGCGCCCTCAGTCCAAGGCCGGGAAGCCGCAGCTCAAGGATGGTGAAATCCCGGTCGTCGGGGCACGTGAGCCCTGCCCGTGCGGTTCGGGCCGCCGTTACAAGGCGTGTCACGGGCGCGCCGCCGCCCACGCCGTGACCGAGCTGGTCCAGCGCCCCTTCGAAGGACTCGCCGGCGAGTGCGACTGGATCGCCCTGCGCGAGCTCGTCCCCGCCGCCACCGTCGGCCTGACGCTCACGGGCGGACTGCCCGAGGGCGTGCCCTCCGTGACGCTCGCGACCGTACTGCCGATGGCCTGGCCCGCGCTGCGCCGTGACGACGGCTCCGTCCTGCTGGCCCTGCAGAACGACACCTCGTCCGGCGACCTCAGCCGCGACCTGGCGGACACCCTGCAGCGGGCACTGGAGGCCGAGCCCGGTTCACCGGTCGCAGCCCGCCGTGTCCCGGCGGACGGCCCGCGCCTTCAGGACGTACTCGACCCCGACGCGGCGTTCGAACCCGTCGTGCACACGGGCTTCGAGTTCTGGGTCCCGGACGCGGAGAACGCCACGGCGGAGGTGTCGGCCTCCCTGGAACGCGCCAACGCGGCCGCCATCCCCACCACCCGGCTCGCCGGCGTGGACGCCGCCTACTGGTGCGAGACGCCGGAGAAGAACCACCTGCGCTGGGTCATGCCGCACCCCGAGGAGCAGCTCCTCGACGCCCTCGCCCGTCTGCACGCCGCGGGCACCTCCTCGCTCGGCGAGGGAACCCGCCTCGTCGGCTCGTTCCGCGCCCACGGGCTCATGGTCCCGGTGTGGGACCTGCCGAGCGCGATGGGCGCCGAGGAGTGCGAGAAGCCCGCGGCGCAGTTCGCGGAGCGGCTCTCGGAGGCCCTCGCGTCCGACGCCCCGCTCACCGCCGACGAGCGCCGGGCCCGCGGCGGACTCACCAACCGCCAGGTGACGCTCAGCTGACAGGGGCGACGCGGGGACCCGTCGGTGACTCCCGTCACAACTCCCCGTGCCCGTCGGTGAATAGCTGACCGAATAGACGAGATCGAATTTGCTCACGGCAGATCTCTTGTTACGGTTCTGGAAGTCCGGTCGCTGGTGCATCCCCCGTCGCCAGCGGCCGGACGTCCTCGTTTCCGGGCCCGGGCGGCCACGGCGCACGCCGGAGCGCACGGTGGCCCCGGGGCCTGCGGCAACCACCCCGGCCCGCCACCGGCTTCGGCCCCTTCGCGCCCGCGGCGGCACAGGTCCGACAGCTCTTCGGGCCCGGTGCACGGGCCAGGTCCGGGCCCGCGCGCCGATGTGCGCCCCCACAGAGCCGATGGCCCCGGGCCGTTGGCTTTCGGACAGAATTCCTGGATCTCCGCCCGCGCCGCGAATGCACCGGCAGCACCCCGGAAAACATCCGGACCGCCACCACCGCGCGCACCGTCTCCGCTCCCCGCGGAAAGAGCGTCAGAAAGCGCGGTGTGAGAGCCTTCTCGCCCTGCGGAACGGGACGACAGGGCGCGCAAGCCTCCTCCGGCCACACGCGGTACGCGGACGGCCCACGCTCTCGCGGGTGAGCCGCCCGATCCGTTCCGTGTCCCGCGTCCGCGTATCGCACGGTGCCGTGCCCGACCGCGGGTGTGCCGTCGGGAAGGCCTCGCCGGTCAGTACGAGAGCCGGCTGCCGCCGTCCGGGGCGCTGTTGCTCGCCTCGACGAGCGCGTCCAGGACCGTCTCCACATCGGGAAGCCACGGTGCCGCGTCCCCCGCGGCCGGCGGACGCTCCCAGCGCACCTGCCCCGTGCCCACCTCGGACGGGGGCAGGACCACGTACCCGCCCTCACCGTGGAACCGCAGGGAGCTGGGCACCCGGTCCATGGCGTGCAGGAGCTCCCCGAGGCGTTCCAGCGTGTACGGGGCGACCATCAGCGACCACCGGGTCGGGGTCGCGACGACGGGCCCGAGCCGAAGACCCATGCGGTCGAGGGCGGTCAGCGCACGGGCGCCGGCCACGGCCGGAAGGCTCAGCGCGCAGGGGGCCGCACCGCCGGTCGACAGGACGACGGGAGCGCCGGGACGGTTGGTCCACCACCAGCGCACCATGCGCGCGTCGGTGGTCGCCGCGAGGAGACCGGGGTCGAAGGGATGCGCGCCGGGCACGGCGCACTCGGGGTCGGGACAGGCGCAGCCGCGACCGCGTTCGCCGCGCACGGCGCCCGCGGCCAGCCCCACTCCCGGGAGCACGGGCCACTTCCAGACGGTGGCACAGGTCAGCGCCGCGTCGAGCTGGGCGGAGCTTTCCTTGCGCCGGGGCCGGCGCCTGCGTCGCCTTCCGAGGATCTCGCGCATGAGCGCTCGTTCCTTTCCGTTGAACGCCGAGGTCCACATCACACCACGTGTGCGTCACACCACGTGTGCGTCTCTTCGCCGTGCGTGCTTGCTCATCGGGATTTCGGGCACGGACGAACCGCCGATGCCGAACGTGAGCCGAGCCGAGCAGAGTGGAACCGAACAGAATGGGGCTGAGCCGAGTCGAGCCGGGTTGAGCCGAGCCGAGTCCAGTTGAAACATCGCGCGGTCGGCGTGCGCATCGCGCGTGCCGTCCCTTGTGCTGCCCCGCCACTCAGGGGTGGGCGGGCGGCCGTCATCGGTGAGGACGTCCGGGCTCGCTGTCGGGTTCCGGGGCGATCGCAACTGCCCCTGGCCATCCACGGTTACGTACCCAGCATGCCCGGGATGACGCTCCCTCCGGCACTTCACCCCGAGGGTTCCCGCTGTCGAGCAGGCCCAGTCGATCGCAAATAGCCGCCCAGGGGTGCATTTTTTGGCCAACTTGACAGACGCCACGGACACCATAAATCCGCTGGGGACAATGCTGGACATCGCCTCACTTGTGCGTGTAGATGTGGGGACGTGTCCATGCGGATGCACTGATAGCGGCGCAGAACGACATGGGGGTTTGCGATGCTATTCGACAGAACGCACAGGTCGGAAAGCCGGCCCTCATGAGCGCCCCCCACCTGCCGAAAGTGGCCGGAATCGATCCCATGGTTCCCGTTTCAACGCACACTGACGCGCCGCTGAGAGAAGTAGCCCCCGCACCCGGGGTGTTCCTCCAGGACCGCCTGGCCGGCTGGGTCTCCGATCTGACCACCCTGCACGAGCTCACGGAGCGGCTGGCCGGAACCGGCTCCCTGGACCACGCCCTGCCCGAACTCCTGAGCGCCGGCGCCGCCCTCGTCGGCGCCGCCCGGGGGCTCCTCGTCCTCGAACCCGCCGACGGTGCGGGCCCGGTCCGCACCATCGGACTCGGCCTCGCCCACGCGGAGCTCGGCCACATCGAGACCGTGCCCCGCAGCGCCACCCCGTACGGCCGCTTCCTCGACGGCCTGGCCGACACCGACAAGCCGCTGGCCAGCCCGGACATCCTCGGTGACGTCGGCCTGGACCCCCGTTGCCGCGAGGTCGCCGCCCGCCTCGGTTACGCCGCGAGCTACGCCCTGCCCCTCGGCACCGACGCCACCGGGCGGCTCGGCGTGGCCGTCTGGCTCTACGACGAACCCGCCCAGCCGCTGGAACGCCAGTGCCATCTCGCCGGCGTGTACGCCCGCTACGCGTCCGCACACCTCGCCCGCCTGCTGGAACTGGAACGCTCCAGGGCGGACACGGCCGTGATCGCCGAGGAACTCCTGCCCACCCGGCTGCCCCGCGTGCCCGGCGTACGGCTGGCCGTGCGCCACCGCACCGGCGAAGGCGGCGGAGGCGACTGGTTCGACGCACTGCCCCTCCCCGACGACGCGCTCGGGCTGGCCGTCGGCTCGGTCGGCGGGTCGGGACCGGCCGCCCTGGCCGCGACGGGGCGGCTCCGAGCGGGGCTGCGCGCCTACGCCGTGATGGAGGGCGAGGACCCCGTCGCCGTACTCTCCGACCTCGAACTCCTGCTGCGGCTCACCGAACCCGCGCGGGCGGCGACCGCCCTCTACGCGTACTGCGAACCCGAACGGCGCGCCGTCGTGTTCGCCGGCGCAGGGCACACGCCCCCGCTCGTGATCGGCGACCGGCGCGCCGAATTCGTGGAGACGACGCTGTCCGCGCCCCTGGGCATGCTGTCCTGCTGGGAGGCGCCGAGCGTGGAGTTCACGGCAGCGCCGGGCGAGACGTTCCTGCTCTACACCGACGGCCTCCTGCGCCGCGCCGGCGACTCCATGGACCGCGCGTTCGCACGGCTCCGCGCGGCGGCGGCCGCGGTGCCGAGGCCCGCCCGCCAGGACCCGGGGGCCGTCGCCGACCACATCCTGCGGACCGTACTCCCGGTGGACCAGGGCAGGAGCGACACCGGCGAGGACGTCGTCCTGCTGGCCGCCCGCTTCGACTGACGGCCGCCCCGGACGCGTAATAGTTCCTCCGCACCTGTGCCCCCTTCCGTACGCCCGTACGATGGGCACGGCCCAGTGTCATAAAAGGAGGACAAATCGTGTCTGAGGAGCTCACCCCGGAGACCCCGGAAACAGCGGAGACAGAGCCGATCAAGCAGCGGAAGAACGGCCTGTACCCGGGCATTTCCGATGAGCTCGCCGAGAACATGAAGTCCGGCTGGGCCGACACCGAGCTGCACGGCCTGGAGCCCATCGCCCAGGCCCCGCGGACCGCCGCCCGCCGCGCCGCGCTCTCCGCGCGCTTCCCGGGCGAGCGCCTGGTGGTGCCCGCGGGCAATCTGAAGACCCGCTCCAACGACACCGAGTACGCCTTCCGGCCCTCCACCGAGTACGCCTACCTCACCGGTGACCGGACCCAGGACGGCGTCCTGGTGCTGGAGCCCACCGAGGACGGGCACGAGGCCACGGTCTACCTGCTGCCCCGCTCCGACCGTGAGAACGGCGAGTTCTGGCTCAACGGACAGGGCGAGCTGTGGGTCGGCCGCCGCCACTCCCTGAGCGAGGCCGAGCAGCTGCTGGGCATCCCGGCGAAGGACGTCCGCGAGCTCGCGGCGGCGCTGGCCGAGGCCACCGGCCCGGTCCGCAACGTCCGGGGGCACGACGCCGGCATCGAGTCCGCCCTGACCGACAAGGTCACCGCGGAGCGCGACGAGGAACTGCGCGTCTTCCTCTCCGAGGCCCGTCTGGTCAAGGACGACTTCGAGGTCGCCGAGCTCCAGAAGGCCTGCGACGCCACGGCCCGCGGCTTCGAGGACGTCGTGAAGGTCCTCGACAAGGCCCAGGCCACGAGCGAGCGCTACATCGAGGGCACCTTCTTCCTGCGCGCCCGCGTCGACGGCAACGACATCGGCTACGGCTCGATCTGCGCCGCCGGTCCGCACGCCACCACGCTGCACTGGGTGCGCAACGACGGCGAGGTCCGCCCCGGCGAGCTCCTGCTGCTCGACGCCGGCGTGGAGACCGACGAGCTCTACACCGCCGACGTGACGCGGACGCTGCCCATCAACGGCACCTTCTCCCCGCTGCAGCGCAAGATCTACGACGCGGTGTACGAGGCCCAGGAGGCGGGCATCGCGGCGGTGAAGCCCGGCGCCGCCTACCGCGACTTCCACGACGCCGCGCAGCGGGTGCTCGCCGAGAAGCTGGTCGAGTGGGGCCTGCTCGGCGACCTCTCCGTGGAGAAGGTGCTGGAGCTGGGTCTGCAGCGCCGCTGGACGCTCCACGGCACCGGGCACATGCTCGGCATGGACGTCCACGACTGCGCCGCCGCGCGCACGGACTCCTACGTCAACGGCACGCTGGAGGCCGGGGTCTGCCTCACGGTCGAGCCGGGGCTGTACTTCCAGGCCGACGACCTGTCCGTGCCCGAGGAGTACCGGGGCATCGGTGTCCGGATCGAGGACGACATCCTCGTCACCGAGGACGGCAACCGGAACCTGTCCGCCTCGCTGCCGCGCCAGGCCGACGAGGTCGAGGCATGGATGGCCGGGCTCAAGGGCTGACACGGGCGGGCGCGGGAATCTCCGCCCGCGCTGTTGGAGGGCGCGCTGCTCACGACACCATGAGCAGCGCGCCCTCCCGCCATTTCAGGATCTTGTCGAAGCTCACCACGGCGCCCCGCCCCGGGCGGTTGCCGAAGTGGACGTGATCGGCGAGCTCCTCGATCAGGCAGAGTCCCCGGCCGCTCTCCGCGGTCTCCGGAGGGTGCTCCGCGGTCCACGCCGGCGGCGCGTCGCACGGTGGACGGACGGCGGACGACTGCTGGTCCGAGTGGCCTGCGGCCGGCTGCGCCGCGGGGCGAAGCGCGCGCCGCGCGGGGAAGCCGGGTCCCGAGTCGGCGACTTCGATACGGCACTTCTCGCCGTCCAGATAGGCGGTGACCCGGTACTGCCCGCAGGCGTGGCCGGACCGCTCGTGGCCGGCCACCCCGTCGGCGTCGTCACGTCCGCCGTGCTCGACGGCGTTCGCACAGGCCTCGCTGAGCGCGACGGAGAGGTCGTAGGAGATGTCCGGGTCCACCCCGGCGGTCTCCATGGTGCCGAGCAGGAAACGCCGGGCGAGCGGGACGCTCGCAGCCTCGCGCCGCAGATGCAGTGACCACCACATGCTCATGCTCCAGCCTCCTGGCTGCGGCTCGACATACCGTTACGTATTGCCGGGGAGAACCCTCCGTAAGCACAAATCCCCTGTGACAGCGCTCATTCGGCGGATGCGGATATTCCGCTCGTCGGTGTATACCCGGCCGGACGAGGGCCGCGGAGCGTGCGTGAACAGGTGCAACACCCCCCGATCACTCCCGGATGAGGACGGATGCCGACCTTCCGGACCTGCCGTACGGGACCGGGGGGCCGGGTGCGATGATGACCCGGCCATGTCTATCCCCGTCGCACGAGCCGGAGCCGGTATGCGGCTTCTGAGGACCGCGGTGTTCACCGCGGTCTGTGTCGTGCTCGCCGCGGCCGGACACGGGATGGCCTCGGGCACGGGCGTCTCCGGATGGCCCCTGGCGGCCGGTTTCGCCGGGGTGTTCGTCGTGGCGGCCGCACTCGCCGGACGCGAGCGGACCCTCCTGTCGATCACCGCCGCTCTCGCGGCCGGCCAGGTCGCCCTCCACGTCCTGTTCGGGCTGGGGCGGCACGCGCCCGGCGCCGCGGCGGACGACTCGCTGGTCCGCTTCGCCGCAGGACTCGTATGCGGCGAAGGTCCGACGCGGCTGAGCGCCGGTGAGGCCCACCGCATCGTGACGACCGCCGGGATCGACCCCGCGACCGTGACCCAGGGGCACGCCCACCTGGCCGCCGGGGCCGACCCGGTGTCCATGGCGTCGATGACGACCGGGCTGCCCAGCCTGCCGATGTTCCTGGGCCATCTGCTCGCCGCGGTCGCCACGGGCTGGCTGCTGCGGCGCGGGGAGATCGCACTCTTCCGGCTGGCCGGGATCTCGGCCAGGGGCGGCAGGCAGCTCGCCGCCGGGGCCCGGCTCCGGGCGCTGCGCGCGGCGATGGCCCTGGTGCGCGCCCTGCGCGCGGGGCTCCCGGGGCAGCTCACGGCCGTGCCGCCCTTCCCCCGCACCGGCACTGACGCGCATGTGCCCGCGACCGGGGATCCTCTGCAGCACCTGGTGATCAGGCGCGGGCCGCCGCCCGTATACGTACGCGCAGCCTGACACGACCTCCTCCGCCGGACCCGGTGAAGAGGCGGTCGTGATGCCGTCGTGCGTCCGCGCGCCGGAACACCTTTCGCCTCGTCCTGTGGAGTGATCACTGCCATGAACGTTTCCCGCATCGCCATCGCCGGCGGCGTCGCCGCCTCCGCCGTCGTACTGCTCGCCGGTACCGCGTCCGCGCACGTCAGCGTGCAGCCGCAGGGAGCGGCCGCCAAGGGCGGTTACGCCACCGTCAACTTCAAGGTCCCCAACGAGCGCGACAACGCCTCGACCGTGAAGCTCGAGGTCAGCTTCCCGGCGGACCACCCCCTTGCGTCGGTCAGCCCGCAGCCGGTGGCCGGATGGAAGATCGACGTCACCAAGAGCAAGCTGGCCAAGCCGCTCGACGTCCACGGCAAGAAGATCAACGAGGCCGTCTCCAAGGTCACCTGGACCGCTGAGGGCGACGGGATCAAGGCGGGCTTCTTCCAGCAGTTCCCGCTCTCCGTCGGACAGCTGCCCGAGGACGCCGACCAGCTGGTCTTCAAGGCGCTCCAGACGTACAGCAACAAGGAGGTCGTCCGCTGGATCGAGGAGCCCACCGAGGGCGGGGAGGAGCCCGAGAACCCCGCTCCCGTCCTCGCCCTGACGGCTCCCGTGGAAGGCGCGCACGGCGCCGCCGCGGACGACAAGAAGGACGACCACGCCGCCGAGGCGAAGGAGAAGACGGCGGCCACCGAGACCGCGTCCTCGTCGAACAGTGACAGCACCGCCCGGGTCCTCGGCATCGTCGGCATCGTCGTCGGCGTCGCGGGCGTGGCGTTCGGCGTCCTCGCGGGCCGTCGCCGCACCGCCGCCTGATCCGACAGGAACACCCACTCGTACGACAGATCAGGGATCAGCTCCATGCACAGCAAGAAGACGGTGCTGGCCGCGGCGTTCGCCGCCGTGGCCGCACTGACCCTGTCGGCATGCGGCAGCGGCGAGGGCCCGGCGGACAAGTCCGTCGCCGACGTCTCCGCCCAGCCCCCGTCCAAGCCGGGGACCGTGCTCGACCAGCCGTTCACCAAGCCCGACCTCGTCCTCACCGACACGCACGGCGAGAAGTACGACCTGCGTGCACGGACCAAGGGCAAGCCGACCCTCATCTACTTCGGCTACACCAACTGCCCCGACGTCTGCCCGCTGACCATGAGCAACATCGCGCTCGCCAAGCGCGCCCTGCCCAAGGCCCAGCAGGACGCACTCCAGGTCGTCTTCGTCACGACCGACCCCGAACGGGACACCCCGGCCTCCCTGGGCAGCTGGCTCAAGGCCCAGGACCCCGGCTTCACCGGCCTCACCGGCGACTTCGCGGCCATCCAGGCGGGAGCGCGGCAGATCGGCATCGGCATCGACCCGCCGAAGAAGGAGAAGGACGGCACGGTCGTCTCGATGCACGGTGCCCAGGTCATCGCCTTCTCCCCGAAGACCGACCAGGGTTACGTGCTCTACGGCGAGGACACCACGGCCGAGGACTACGAGAAGGACCTGCCGAAGCTCGTCGAGGGGGCGACCCCGTGAGGCGCCGCAAGGCCGTCGCGGGGACGCTGACGCTCGCCACCGGGCTGGCCCTGACCGCGTGTTCGTCGGACGGTCCCCCGCGTCTGGAGGTCACCGGGGCGTTCATGCCGCAGCCCGTCAGCGACATGGCGGCCGGATTCCTCCTCGTCAGGAACAGCGGCGGGGCCACCGACCGGCTCACCTCGGTGACCAGTTCGCTCTCCGACCACGTCTCCATCCACGAGACGCGGAATCAGACGATGCGGATGGTCACGTCCTTCGAGGTGCCCGCCAACGGCGAACTCGACCTCGAACGCGGCGGCAACCACATCATGTTCACGGACCTGAAGCAGCGGCCCAAGCAGGGCGAGACGGTCTCCGTGGAACTGCACTTCGAGAAGGCCGACCCCATCAAGGTCGACATTCCCGTGAAGGAGACCACCTACAACCCGAAGAAGCAGTGAGGTACTGACATGACAGCCACCGCCCCGCACTTCGGTCCCTCCCCGGCACGACGGCCGCTCGCCGCGGTCGCGCTCCTCGCCGCCCTGATCGGCCTGCTGTACGGCCTGGTCCTGGCCGGCGCGAGCCCCGCGTCCGCGCACGCCGCCCTCACCGGGAGCGACCCGCAGGACGGGGCGGTGGTCGCCACCGCCCCGGAGGAGGTCACCCTCACCTTCTCCGAGCAGATCGCCATGGGCGACGACTCGATCCGGGTCCTGGACCCGGACGGCAAGCGCGCCGACGACGGCGCGCCACGCGACCTCACGGCAGGCGGTGCGGTGCGCTACGGCGTCGCACTCCACAACGGCCTGCCCGACGGCACCTACACCGTGGCCTGGCAGGCCGTCTCCGCGGACAGCCACCCCGTGTCCGGAGCCTTCACCTTCTCCGTCGGCGCACCCTCCGAAACCACCGTGGCCCTGCCCTCCTCGGGGGCCGGCGGGGGCCTCGTGGGGGCGCTGTACGGCATCGCGCGCTACGCCGCGTACGCCGGATTCATCCTGCTCGCGGGCGGATCCGCCTTCGTGCTCGCGTGCTGGCGGCGCGGGGCGGGCTCCCGGCCCCTGCAGCGGCTCGTCGTACGCGGCTGGATCACCCTCACCGCCTCCACCCTGGCGATGCTGCTCCTGCGCAGCCCCTACACCGGTTCCGGCAAGCTCGCCGACGCCTTCGACCTCGACGGACTGCAGGCGGTGCTGGACACCAAGCCGGGAGCCGCGCTGGTCTCGCGGCTGCTGCTCCTGGGCGCCTCGGCCCTCTTCATCGCCGTGCTCTTCGGGGCGTACGCCAAGCGCGAGGAGGGGAAGGAGAAGCAGGACCTCACCTTCGGACTCGCGATCGGCGGCGCGGTCATCGCGTCGGGCATCGCCGGTACGTGGGCCCTGGCCGAGCACGCGTCGACGGGCGTCCAGCCCGGCATCGCCATGCCGGTCGACGTGCTCCACCTGCTGGCCGTGGCCGCCTGGCTGGGCGGTCTCGCCGCGCTGCTGGTCGCCCTGTACCGGGCGCCGGACATCACGAGCGGTGCCGTACGGCGGTTCTCCCGGATGGCGTTCGGCAGCGTGGTCGTCCTCGCCGCGACCGGGATCTACCAGTCCTGGCGGCAGGTCGGCTCCTGGTCCGCCCTGACCGGCACCCGCTACGGACAGCTCCTGCTGCTGAAGGTGGCGCTCGTCGCCGTACTGGTGGGCGTCGCGTGGATCTCACGGCGGTGGACGGCACGGCTGACCGCGGGGGCCGCATCCGGCGACCCGGTTCCGGCCACGGCCGGGAGCCCGCAGGACGAGCAGGACGGCACGGCCGCCGCCGGGAGCGCGGGTTCCGCCGACGCGTCGGACGCCCGGACGGCCACGGCCGCTTCGGATGCGGCGGTCACCACGGTCGTCGCCCCGGCCGGGGCGACCGCCGGGGGCGGCACGGGCGGGGACGACGTCGATCCGGAGCGGGCAGCCCAGCTCTCCCGGCAGCAGGCCGCTCTGACCGCGACGAAGGAGAAGCGCGCCCGGGACGCCGACCCGGAACGCTCCGGGCTGCGCCGCTCCGTGCTGGTGGAGACCGGCATCGCGGTGGTGCTGCTCGTGGTGACGACGATCCTCACGTCCACCGAGCCCGGCCGTACCGAGGAGGAGGCGGCCCGCGGCAGCACCACGGCGGCGGCCACGCCGGTGACCGGCGGACAGGTGTCCGCGAGCCTCCCCTTCGACACCGGCGGCCGGGGCGGGAAGGGCACCGTGCGCATGGACATATCGCCGGGGGGAACCGGGTCCAACAACGTGCACCTCTGGATCGAGGCCCCCGGCAGCCTTCCCATGGACGTACCCGAGGTGAAGCTCGCCTTCACCCTGGTCTCCAAGGACATCGGCCCCCTCCCGGTGGTCCCCGAACGCCTCACCGAGGGGCACTGGACGGCCGCGAACGTACAGATCCCGATGGCCGGCGACTGGAAGGTCTCGGTCACCGTGCGGACGTCGGACATCGACCAGGCGACCGTCCACAAGAACGTGAAGATCGGCTGAGCAAGGTGAACACGAAGAAGGACAGGTCAGTGGCGGGGCGTCCCGCCGACGCCCGCCGCGACGCGTCAGGAGGCCCGGGAGCCCTCTCCCGGCGGCGGCTGATCGGCGGCGCCGGAGCCGCGGGCGCGGCGGGCCTGGTCCTCGGTGCGGCAGGTGGAGCGGGTGGTTATGCCGCGACCCGCGATGACGGACCGACGGCGCTGACCACGGTCGGCGCGACCGAGGCGATGTTTCACGGGAAACATCAAGCGGGGATCACCACTCCGCTTCAGGCCCGCGGGCATCTGATCGCGTTCGATCTCGCCCCGGGCTCCGGGCGCGGGGAGGCCGCCGCCCTGATGCGCCGCTGGTCGGCCGTGGCCGCGGCGCTGATGGCCGGCGAGCCGGCGGACGGCCACGGACACGACACAGGGGTGGCGCTGGACGCGGGCCCTTCCTCCCTGACGGTCACCTTCGGCTTCGGGCGCACCTTCTTCGACCGCACGAATCTGACCGACCGCAGGCCGCCGGCCCTGGACCCGCTGCCCGCCTTCTCCTCCGACCACCTCGATCCGAAGCGGTCCGACGGGGACCTGTGGGTGCAGATCGGCGCCGATGACGCGCTGGTCGCGTTCCACGCGCTGCGCGCGCTCCAGAAGGAGGCCGGAACGGCCGCCCGCGTGCGCTGGCAGATGAACGGCTTCAACCGCACCCCCGGGGCCACGGACCGGCCGATGACCGCGCGCAACCTGATGGGCCAGGTCGACGGCACGAACAACCCGAAACCGGCGGAGAGCGACTTCGACGAGCGGATCTTCGTGCCGTCCTCGGGCCCCTCGGCCCACTCCTGGATGGCGGGTGGTTCGTACGTCGTCGTGCGGCGGATCCGGATGCTCCTCGACGACTGGGAGGAGCTGACGGTGGAGCGGCAGGAGCAGATCATCGGGCGGCGCAAGGCCGACGGCGCTCCGCTCAGCGGCGGCTCGGAGACCACGGCGATGGACCTGGACAAGGCGGGGCCGGACGGCGAGCTGCTCGTACCGGGCAACGCCCATGCGCGGATCTCCTCCCCGGAGAAGAACGGGGGCGCCGCGATGCTGCGCCGGCCGTTCTCGTACCACGACGGCATCTCGGACGACGGGACCCCGGACGCGGGACTGCTGTTCGTCTGCTGGCAGGCCGACCCGTTCAAGGGGTTCATCCCGGTGCAGCGCAAGCTCGACCGGGGGGACGCGCTCTCGCCGTTCATCCGTCACGAGGCCAGTGGTCTCTTCGCCGTCCCCGGCGGCGCGACGTCCGGGGAGTACGTGGGACAGCGGCTGCTGGAGGCGTGAGGCGGCCGGCGTGGGCCACTAGGGTGACCGCATGTCAGCCACGCGTTACGCCTACCTCGGCCCCGAAGGCACCTTCACCGAGGTCGCCCTCCGCACCCTGCCCGAGGCCGCCACCCGGGAGCTCGTGCCGATGGTCTCCGTGCCGGCCGCACTGGACGCGGTGCGGTGCGGAGAGGCGGCCGCGGCTCTCGTCCCCATCGAGAACTCCGTCGAGGGCGGTATCAGCGCGACGCTCGACGAGCTGACCACGGGCGCCCCGCTGATGATCTACCGCGAGGTCCTCCTCTCCATCACGTTCGCGCTGCTGGTGCGTCCCGGGACGAAGCTGTCGGACGTCAGGACCGTCACCGCCCATCCGGCCGCGCAGCCCCAGGTCCGCAACTGGATGGCGGCCCGTCTGCCCGACGCGGTGTGGGAGTCGGCGGCCTCGAACGCCGACGGGGCCCGGCTGGTCCAGGAGGGACGCTTCGACGCGGCCTTCGCCGGCGAGTTCGCGGCGGCGACCTACGGACTCGAACCCCTGGTGACAGAGATCCACGACGCGGAGAACGCCCAGACCCGCTTCGTGCTGGTCGGACGTCCGGCCAGGCCGTCGGCGCCGACGGGGGCGGACAAGACCTCCGTGGTCATCTGGCTCGGAGACGACCGCCCGGGCGCCCTGCTCGAACTGCTCCAGGAGTTCGCCGTACGCGGGGTCAACCTGATGCTGATCCAGTCCCGGCCCACCGGGGAGGGCATCGGGAACTACTGCTTCGCCGTGGACGCGGAGGGGCACATCGCCGACCGCAGGGTCGGCGAGGCGCTCATGGGGCTGAAGCGCGTCTGCCCCAACGTGCGGTTCCTGGGTTCCTATCCACGGGCCGGAGTCACGCCCCAGGACATCGGCGCCCTGCGGGCCGGGACGTCGGACACGGATTTCACGGAGGCGTCCGACTGGCTGGCGCGCAGCCAGGACGGCAGAGTCTGAGGAGCCGGGCAGGCCCCGATCACGGGCGTCGGTGCCCCACGCACACGCCACCGGCTCGTTGCACACAGAGTTATCCACAGGGGGCACCTGCAACCTGGGGACAAGTCGACACCGCAAAGCGACATGGTCGACAAATCGTCTCAGGAGACCTAGATCACCCGCAGGGTCATACCTCGCCCGTGTCGGCCTAATTCCCTTGATCAACGCATGGGAACGACGAATACCCACCCGAATGAGTGCACGGATCAGGTTTGAGGTGCGAATCCTTGTCCCGTCATGCCGCTTTCGGAACGATCTCTTCCGATGTCCACAGATCTTCTTCACAGCCTGTGGATAACTAAATGGATCATCGCCCGCCTGTGGACAAGCGGCCCCGGAGGGGCGCCCTCAACTCCCGCCGCACACAACGCCGATACGGAACATCACGGGCCGGCCATTACCTTTCCGGGGCAATGGGGCCGTTTATCGACGCGTGCCGGCCCTGGAGCCTCCATGATTGCCTCCAGGATTGTCGATTCCGGCAATTCGGGCAAAGCGCCGCGCTCGGTGATATCGGTTCGAGGGGCGGATCCCCGCACCGGTAGCCTTGTGGGGTGATTGACCTTCGCCTGCTCCGTGAGGACCCCGACCGTGTTCGCGCCTCCCAGCGCGCCCGTGGAGAGGACGTCGCGCTCGTCGACGCCCTGCTCTCCGCCGACGAGCTGCGCAGGTCGTCCGGCGTCCGCTTCGACGAACTCCGCTCCGAGCAGAAGTCGCTCGGCAAGCTGGTCTCCAAGGCCACCCCCGAGGAGCGCGCCGAGCTCCTCAAGAAGGCCGAACAGCTCAAGTCCGAGGTCAAGGCCGCCGACGCCGCGCAGGACGAGGCGGACGCCGAGGCCAAGCGACTTCTCCTGCTCCTCGGCAACATCGTCCACGAGGACGTGCCGGTCGGCGGCGAGGAGGACTTCGTCGTCCTGGAGACGCACGGCACGATCCGTGACTTCGGCGCCGAGGGCTTCGAACCCAAGGACCACCTGGAGCTCGGCGAGGCCCTGGGCGCCATCGACATGGAGCGCGGCGCCAAGGTCTCCGGGTCACGCTTCTACTACCTGACGGGTATCGGCGCGCTGCTCGAACTCGCCCTGGTCAACGCGGCGATCGCCCAGGCCACCGAGGCCGGCTTCGTGCCCATGCTGACCCCTGCGCTGGTGCGCCCGCGTGCCATGGAAGGCACGGGATTCCTCGGCCAGGCCGCGGAGAACGTGTACCACCTGGAGAAGGACGACTACTACCTGGTCGGCACCTCCGAGGTCCCCCTCGCGGCGTACCACATGGACGAGATCATCGACGCCGACAAGCTGCCCCTGCGGTACGCCGGCTACTCGCCCTGCTTCCGCCGTGAGGCGGGCACCTACGGCAAGGACACCCGCGGGATCTTCCGCGTGCACCAGTTCGACAAGGTCGAGATGTTCTCGTACGTCGACCCGGCCGACGCCGAGGCCGAGCACCGCAGGCTCCTGGACTGGGAGAAGCAGTGGCTCACCGGTCTGGAGCTGCCGTTCCAGGTGATCGACGTCGCGACCGGCGACCTGGGTGCCTCGGCGTCCAGAAAGTTCGACTGCGAGGCGTGGATCCCCACCCAGGGCAAGTACCGCGAGCTGACCTCCGCGTCGAACTGCGACGGTTTCCAGGCCCGCCGGCTCTCCGTCCGCATGCGCGACGGCAAGAAGGTCCAGCCGCTGTCGACGCTCAACGGCACGCTCTGCGCCGTCCCGCGCACGATCGTGGCGATCCTGGAGAACCACCAGCTGCCCGACGGATCGGTCCGCGTGCCCGAGATGCTCCGGCCGTACCTGGGCGGGCGCGAGCTGCTGGAACCGGTCTCCAAGTGACGTTCCCCTACAAGCTCGTCGCGACCGACCTCGACGGCACCCTGCTGCGTGACGACCACACCGTCTCCCAGCGGACCCGGGAGGCGCTGGCCGCGGTCACCGCGGCCGGTGCGGCGCACATCGTCGTCACGGGCCGCGCGGTGGCCTGGACCCGGCACATCCTGGACGACCTGGGCTACGACGGGCTCGCGGTGTGCGGGCAGGGCGCGCAGGTCTACCACGCGGGCGAGCACAGGCTGCTGACCTCGCTCACGCTCGACCGGCAGCTCGCCGGGCTCGCGCTGTCCAAGATCGAGGCGGAGGCCGGTCCGCTGGCCCTGGCGGTCAGCCGCGACGGGCTCGACGGGGAGGTGCTGGTCGGCCCCGGATACCGGGTCCAGGAAGGGCCGGTACCCGCCCAGTACATGAAGGACCCGGCCGAGATGTGGGCCGCCCCCCTGAACAAGATCTACCTGCAGCACCCCGAGCTCGACGACGACGCACTGGCACGGACCGCGCGCCAGGCCGTCGGCAGCCTGGTGGACGTGGTCATGGCGGGACCCGGTGTGGTGGAGATCCTTCCCCTGGGGCTGAGCAAGGCGACCGGCCTCTCGCTGGCCGCCCGCAGGCTGGGGCTCAAGGCGTCCGACACACTGGCCTTCGGCGACATGCCGAACGACATCCCGATGTTCGGCTGGGCCCGGCACGGGGTCGCCATGGCCAACGCGCACGACGAGCTGAAGGCCGTGGCGCACGAGATCACCGCGTCGAACGAGCACGACGGCATCGCGGTCGTGCTGGAGGAACTGCTGCGCTCCGCCTCGCGCGGCCAGGGCGACGTGCACTAGGAAACACAGGGGCACATGACAGGGAGGCGCCCGGCCGGAGTTCTCGGCCGGGCGCCTCCCTGTCATGTGCCGTGGGCCGTGTGCCGTCTGCCGTGTGTCGTCTGCCGTGTGCGCCGCCCCGGCCCCGGCGGCCGGCAGCGGTACTCACCGTTCCGCCCGGCAAGTGGTCCGCCCAGAAGGCCACTTGGGCGGAGAAAGCGCAACTTCGACAGGGAGGGAAGAGGCGGCTACCTTCGCCTGGTCTTCGGCGATCGCCCTCACACCGCACCGGAGTTCCTCCACCAGGCCCCGACCAGGGAGAGACGCATGCCCCAACTCGCTCTGTACACATTCGGCGTTCTCAAGTCGCCCCTCGCCGATCCCACGCCTCTCACCCGCGAGTTCTACGACCTGGGCGAGGCCGTGTACCGGCAGATCGGCCGGCACCCCGGATACCTCGCGCGGGCCGAAGCGGTGGACGGTCGCCCGGGCGAGCTCTTCGACGCCGACTGGGGTGCGTGGGGGGAGTTCGCCGCACCCTCCTGGTACGACAAGGGCCACACGCCGGAGACCACAGCCCTGGCCACGCCCCTCTCCCTCTGGACCGGCCTGCGCGCCGCCTTCGACGCCATCTACACGGGCCTACACCGTGAGGCGCTGAACAGGCGTTACGACTGGTTCGAGAGGACGGAGCACCCGAACCACGTGTTCTGGTGGGTCCCCGACGGCGTGACGCCCACCTGGCGGGACGGGGTCTCCCGGCTGGACCACCTCGGCGTCCACGGCCCCGCGCCGCGCGCCTTCACCTTCCACGACTCCTTCGACCCGGAGGGGAATCCGAGTCGTATCAGGGACATCGGGCCGAGGAGCGGGCACTGTGACGAGGAAGCCTGAACGGGGTACTCCCGGGACCGGCGGGCGGCCGCGTGGCGCCGGTCCCGGATGCTGCGGAGGATGCGCGGATCGAACGCGCGCGGGGATGTGCCCCGACGACGGCTTAGCAAGCCGCTGCCTTACCACTCGGCCAATCCTCCGGGAGGTGGCCGCGCGATGCGCATGAAGGGCCACCCGGGGGTCCTGCGAAGGCGCACCGCCGCGCAGCCGATGAGGCTACCGCGGTACCGGCCCCGGACCACCCTGCCGGGAACGTGACGGACTCGGACTGCTGGTCATCGCCACGCTCCTCTCCCGGTCACCGTGTGCGCCGTCGTTCTGCGCCGTCCCCTCACTGTGCCCGAGCCACACCTCCGGGGACCACCCGTTTTCTCCTCGGTGGCCCGCGCGGCCGGGCCGGCCTCAGGCGTCGCGGCCTCCCGCGTCACCGAGTCGCCGCATCACCGAGTCGCTCGACGAGGTCGCCCAGACGGGATTCGAGCCGGACGACGCCCAGTGACACGTCGGTGAGCCGGAGGCTGATGGCGCCGACCACCTGATGGCTGCGATCGGCCCTGTGGTCGAGCGAGTCGAGCCGCTGGGACATGCGCCCCAGCACGGGGGCCAGCTCCTGGAGCGCGCTTCCCACGTCGACGAGGCAGCCCTCGATCCGGGTGACCCGCCGGTCCAGGGACGCATAGGACGTCCTCAGGTCCTCCTGGGCATCGAGCAGGTGCGTCCGGACGCTGCGGGCGACATCACTTTCGCGAAGAAGCATGGCAACGTTGAGGACCGCCCGACGGGTGTACAGCCGCAGCCTCGTGCCCACCTGTGGATGACTTCCGGGCCGGTCGCCCTTCCATGGCGACATCGTGTCGCTGTGGAAGATTCGCACTTCAGAGCCTCGGAGCACGCGCATTCCATTGCTGAGCAGCTCCTGCTGATGCCGGTCGGTGAGCCGCCTGACCGAGGCTGTGGATACTTCGAAGTAGTGGGCCACGTCCTCTGTGCGGACGTGAATTCCATCGGGGAGCATGACCAGGCTCTTGACCTTGTCGAGGACCTCGACGCGGCCCATCTGCTCGACCCGGAGCGCGGGGGATTCGAGCAGGGCGACCTCTGTGGGCATGGGTATGCCTTTCGTGCGCGGGAACGGCAGGAACGGCCCTGTCCCCGGGCTGAGAGGGCGGAGGGCGCTCACGGTTGCCACCTGCTCGATGACCGGCCGGCGGGCACTGCCTCACCGGTGCCGGCGTTCCCCTGATTCACGAAAGCTCGACGCCACGGATTCCAGTTGCCTCCACGCACCCCGCTCAACGAGCGGGGCGGCCCGCGGACACGTACAGCGATCCGCGCCCCACATGGAACAACCCCCGCCCACAGGGCGGGGGTTGCACGGGATCCGGCTCTCACTCCTCGCCGGCGAGCTTCAGCGCCCGGAGCTTCTGTCCGGCGTACCACGTCGCGACGACCGTGACACCGACCAGCAGCAGGGTCGCCAGCGGCAGACCGACGTCCGAGGTCACCAGCCCGTCACCGGCGACCTTCTCGGCCACCGAGAGGGACCACTGCTGGACACTGAGCGTCCGCGCGCCCGGCACCAGACTGCCGAAGAGCGCCTCCCACACCAGCGCGTACACGAGGCCGAAGACGACCGCGTGCCTGCTCACCGTGCCGAGCAGCAGGAACAGCGCGCTGTACGCGATCGAGGCGACCAGGGCAGCGATCGTGTAGGCGACGGCGATCTGCCCGCCGTTGCCGTTGAGGACGAGGCCCGCGATCAGGGTGGGCAGGGCCGAGAACATCATCGTCACGCCGACGGCCACGATCAGCTTGGTGAAGATGATCGTGGGCCGCTTCACCGGCTTGGCCAGCAGGTAGACGATGGAACCGTCGTCGATCTCCGGCCCGATGGCACCGGTCCCCGCGATGACGCCGATCAGCGGCACCATCGTGGCGAGGGCGAAGCCGCCCAGCACCCCGGAGGCCACGCCGTCGTCGGCTCCGGCGAACGCCCGCACCGCCACGGCGATGGCCACGAGCAGAACGGGCAGGACGAACAGGATGGCGGCCCGGCGCCGGCCGAGCAGGGCCCGGTAGGTGAGCCGGGCGACTGTGGGGTCGTACATGACGCTTCACAGCTCCTTTCAGGCCACTACTCAGGCCGCTACGAGATAGGAAAAGACCGATTCGAGGGACTCGTCGGACGGGGAGACGGTCAGCAGCCGGATGCCGTGCTCGCGCGCGACCTTGGGGAGCAGCGTCGTGAAGCGTCCGAAGTCGACCGCCTGGATGCGCAGGGCGCGCTCCGTGACGTCGACCTCGATCCCCGCCGTCGAGGGGTCGGCGATGAGCGCCGCGGCGAGCGCCCGGTCGTCGCTGGACCGGACGAGATAGCGGTGCGGCCGGTCCGTCATCAGCCGGCGGATTCTGCGGAAGTCGCCGGAGGCGGCGTGCCGGCCCGCGACGACCACCTCGATGTGCGAGGCGAGCTGCTCGACCTCCTCCAGGATGTGCGAGGAGAAGAGGACCGTACGGCCCTCCGCGCCCATTCGGCGCAGCAGTTCCATCAGCTGCATCCGCTGCCGTGGGTCCATGCCGTTGAACGGCTCGTCCAGCAGGAGCACGGAAGGGTCGTGGACCAGGGCGGACGCCATCTTGACGCGCTGGCGCATCCCCTTGCTGTACGTCGAGATCTTCCGGTCCTGGGCGTACTCCATCTCGACGGTGGCCAGCGCCTTCGCCGCGGCGGCGTCCCCCAGTCCGTGCAGCTCCGCGTTGGCGACGACGAACTCACGGCCGGTCAGGAAGTCGTACATCCCCTCCCGCTCCGGCACGATCCCGATGGCCCGGTACACCGCCTCGTTGCGCCAGATCGGCGCGCCGTCGAGCGTCACCGTGCCGGTCGACGGTTCGAGGAACCCGGCCATCATGTTGATCAGCGTGGACTTGCCGGCTCCGTTGGGGCCGAGCAGCCCGGTCACGCCGGGGCCCACGGTCATGCTGACGTCGTTGACGGCGACCACGTTGCCGAACCAGCGCGAGGTGTGGTCGATCTCGATGGTGGTCACAGCCCGACCCTCCGGTAGCGGCGCATGAGTACGGCGTACGAGCCGGCGACCAGCGCGAGGACAACGATCAGATAGACGGCTCCGGCCGCCGCCCCGGGGCCTTCCCCGCCGGGGAAGGCGGAGGTTGCGCCGAGGAACGCCGTCTGCACGCCGCCGATCAGCGTGATGGGGGAGAACAGCCCCAGCCAGGTCACGGCGTCGGGGGAGCCCGTCTCCCAGACGATCGCCTGGACGGTGGAGACCGCGCCGAAGGTGATGGTCATGACCGCGATCACCGCGGCGACTCCGAAGCCCCGGCGGGGGGTGAGTGCGGCGACGACCAGCCCCAGGCCGGCGAAGAGCACGGAGAGCAGCGCCACGGAGACCAGCCCCTGCCCGAAGCCCTTGGTCTGGTCGGCGAAGTCGAACTTCGCCAGCAGTGCGCCCACGTACAGGATGAGGAGGGGCAGTCCGGTGAGGATGAGCAGGGCGGACGCCATCGCCGCGAGCTTCGCGAGGACGTAGTCGACGCGCTCGATCGGACGCGAGAAGTACAGGGGCACGCTCTTGAACCGGAGGTCCCGGGACACGGACTGCGGCGCCTGGGAGGCGAGGAAGAGTCCGATCACGGCCTGCAGGTAGAGGGCGAAGTCCGTGTACTTGATGGGCAGTTTCGTCATGCTCGGCGTGGCGATGGCGACGGCCACGAGGATCAGCGCCACCAGGCACATCACCCCGCACAGCAGCATCGGCAGAACCTTCGACTTGGCGGACCTGCCGAGTCCGAACGAGCCGCGCAGGGACTGCGAGTAGAGCGAACGCCGGGCGTAGGACCGGCCCAGCCGGACCCCGTCGTAGGAGCGGTACCCGATGTTGTGGATGCGGGAGGTGTCGCTCCCGGCGGTGGTCCCGGTCTCAGTGCTCATCGCGACCGCTCCCCTTCTGCTGTCCGGCGCCGGACGCCGCTGCCGGGACCGCCACGGGCGACTCCCCGGCGCGGAAGACCTCGGCGATGCGGTGGCGTCGCTGTTCCATGCGGATGAGTCCGAGACCGAGTCCGGCGACACTGTCGCGGACCAGGTCGTAGGTCTCCTCGCCGGTGGCCTCGACCAGGAGGATGTGTCCCGCTCCCGGCAGCCCTTCGGCGTCGAGGCCGTCATGGCCGACGAGCTTGATCCCGGCCCCGGTGAGGGCCCGGCGCAGGGCGTCCGTGCCGTCGGGGTGCTCGTCGCTGTCGGTGACCTCGACGGCCAGCGTGGTGGTGGTCTGCGTGAAGTCGCTGGTCGAGCTGGACCGCAGAAGCGCCCCGCCGTCGATGACGACGACGTGGTCGCAGGTCCGCTCCAGCTCCCCCAGGAGGTGCGACGTGACCAGCACCGAGATGCCGAAGTCGGTGTGGACCCGGCGGATCAGTCCGAGCATCTCGTCCCGGCCGACGGGGTCCAGGCCGTTGGTCGGCTCGTCGAGGAGGACCAGTTTCGGGTCGTGGACCAGGGCCTGGGCCAGCTTGACCCGCTGCTTCATGCCGGTCGAGTAGCCGCCGATGGGGCGGTACCGCTCCTCGTACAGCCCCACGTGCCGCAGCGTGTCCGCCGTGCGCTCGCGGGCCGCGGTCGGCGGCAGTCCGGACATCCGCGCCATGTGGACGACGAACTCGGTGGCCGAGACGTCGGGCGGCAGGCAGTCGTGCTCGGGCATGTAGCCGACCCGTTCCCGGATCGCGGCGCCTTCGGTGGCGACGTCGAGCCCGAGCACCGCGGCCCGGCCCTCGGTGGCGGGGGACAGACCCAGCAGGATCTTGATCAGTGTGGACTTGCCGGCCCCGTTGGAACCCACCAGACCGGTCACGCCCGGTCCGATGTCCAAGGAGAGCCGGTCAAGCGCGGTCACCCTGGGGAACCGCTTGCTCAGGCTTTCGGTTGCGATCACAGTCACGTGTTCGAAGGTAGTGGCGGGCGCCACTGGAGTCGTCAGACCTGACGGTTGCATCCATGTCCGACTCCAGGCGTACGGACCCGTAGGGGGACCCCTCGGAGGAGGACGCCCGAACCCGGACCGACCGCACGGCGACGGAATCATGGCTGATCAAGGGTGCTTCCCGCCGTCGGTCGCGGCACGTCGCCCCACGGTGTCACGGGCCCGCCCGGACCGCAGGCCGCGGTGTCCGCCCGCGCCGGGCCGTTTTCCACAGGTCCGGGGCATCCCTTGACGCGATCACCGGTCGGTTGCCACATTCAGCGGTGTCACGTTACGGGCGCGTACCGCGACACCGGCACGGACGAGGAGGCGGCGTGGATCTGCGAGGCGCGCGCGAGCGCTGGGTGCGAACGGGCGGAGTCGAGCTGTGCGTAGCCGAGTCGGGCGACGCGGCACGGCCGGCCATCGTCCTCGTGCACGGCTATCCGGACAGCAAGGAGGTCTGGTCCGAGGTCGCCGCCCGCCTTGCCGAGAACTGGCACGTCGTGCTGTACGACGTGCGCGGACACGGCAGGTCGACGGCGCCCAGCCCGCTGCGGGGAGGCTTCACGCTGGAGAAGCTGACCGACGACTTCCTTGCCGTCCTGGACGCGGTGAGCCCGGACCGCCCCGTCCATGTGGTGGGCCACGACTGGGGCTCCGTCCAGTCCTGGGAATTCGCGACCGTCGAGCGGACCAAGGGCCGCATCGCCTCGTTCACGTCCATCTCCGGCCCCTCCCTCGACCACTTCGGACACTGGATCAAGCAGCGCGTGTCGCGCCCGAGCCCGCGCCGGGTCGCACAGTTGCTCGGCCAGGGAGCGAAGTCCTGGTACGTGTACGCCCTGCACACGCCCGCCCTGCCCGAGCTGGCCTGGCAGGGGGTGCTCGGCAGGCAGTGGCCCCGCATCCTGCGGCGGATGGAGAAGGTGCCCGCGGACGGGTATCCGACCGACTCCCTCCCACGGGACGCCGCACACGGGGCCTGGCTCTACCGCGACAACATCCGCCCACGCCTGCGCCACCCCCGTCCCGACGCCTACGCACACGTGCCGGTCCAGCTGATCACACCGACCGGTGACGCCTTCCTCTCTCCGACACTCCACGACGGCCTCGAAGCCTGGGTGCCGGATCTGGTGCGCCGCACTCTGCCCGCGAAGCACTGGGTGCCGCGTACCCGGCCCGATCAGCTGAGCACCTGGATCAGCGACTTCGTGGCGGCCCGAGAACGCAGGGGCCCGGCGTCGGCGACCCCGTCGTCCGTGAACGAGACCGTGACGGGCAGCATGCCCCACGGGCCCCATGCCGCCCGGTTCGGCGGTCAGTTGGTCCTGGTGACCGGAGCGGCGAGTGGTATCGGGCGCGCGACGGCCCTGTCCTTCGCCGAGGCCGGCGCGCGCGTGGTGGTCGTGGACCGCGATGCGGAGGGAGCCGCCCGAACTGCCGCCACCGCACGGCTCGTCGGCGCCCCGACGGCCTGGGCCGAGGTGGCCGACGTCGGCGACGAGCAGGCGATGGAGAAGCTCGCCGAGAAGGTCGCCACCGAGTACGGCGTCGTCGACGTACTGGTGAACAACGCGGGTGTGGGACTGGCGGGTTCCTTCCTGGAGACGACGAGTGAGGACTGGCGCAAGGTACTCGACGTCAACCTCTGGGGAGTCATCCACGGCTGCCGGTTCTTCGGCAAGCAGATGGCCGACCGGGACCAGGGCGGCCACATCGTCAACATCGCTTCGGCGGCCGCCTATCAGCCCTCCCGCATGCTTCCCGCCTACAGCACATCGAAGGCCGCCGTGCTGATGCTCAGCGAGTGCCTGCGCGCCGAACTCGCCGAGAGGTCGATCGGCGTCAGCGCCGTCTGTCCCGGCTTCGTCAACACCGGAATCACGGCGACCGCACGTTTCGCCGGTGTGGACGAGGTGGAGCAGGACAGGCTCCGGGAGCGGACCAGCACGCTCTATGCCCGTCGCAACTACCCTGCGGAGAAGGTGGCTCAGGCCATCCTGGACGCCGTCGTACGCAACCGCGCCGTGGTCCCGGTGACTCCCGAGGCCCGAGGCACACGGCTGCTCTCCAGGATCAGCCCTCGGCTGCTGCGGGGAGTGGCACGGCTGAATCCCCCACTGTGAGTCCGATCGGTGTTGATCTCCACTGCGCTCCATGTGGCCTTTATCGAGCGGGACATGGGGCGGCCCGTCACAAGAGGACGTGGGTGCGGGCCCATTGGTGAATGGCCGCCAGGGAGAGGCGCATTGGAGGGCAAATGGCCCATTACCGGCACATCCACCCTTGAAGAGAACAGAGTTGCACAAACACCGCATAGCGGAACCCAGTTGTCCACAGAAGCGTCAAAGAGTCTGTGGATAAGGCAAGTTGGCTGTGGATCAAACCTGCTGACGTCGAAGAATGCGAAAGACATCCGGTGAAATCCGGGTGCGGCACGGGACGCCGGACGCCACTCTGGCGGGATGGACGAACGACGCACCGTGAAGGTGTCCAAGTACCTGTCGAAGCATCTGCGGCATCAGCCGGACCGGATCGGAATCAGCCTGGACCCGAACGGCTGGGTGGCCGTGGACGAGTTGCTGAAGGCCTGCGCACGGCATGGCTTCACGATCACCCGTGAGGAGCTGGACCACGTCGTCGCGGTGAACGACAAGAAGCGCTTCATGGTCGCCGGCCCCCTCATCAGGGCGAACCAGGGCCACACCGTCGAGGTCGATCTCGGCCTGCCTCCCGCCGAACCGCCCGCGTACCTCTATCACGGCACGGTCGCCCGGTCGCTCGAGGCCATTCGCGCGGAAGGACTCCGCCCGATGGCCCGCCACCACGTCCACCTGTCGCCCGACCGGGAGACGGCGGTGCGCGTCGGGGCGCGGCGCGGCGTGCCGGTCGTGCTGGCGGTGGACGCCGGTGCCATGCACCGGGCGGGCCGCCTCTTCCACGTCAGCGCCAACGGGGTCTGGCTCACCGACTGCGTGCCGCCCGACTTCCTGCGGCTGCGCGACTGACGGGCCCCCACGGCTCCCGCGGCCATGACCGTAGAGTCTGCTCCATGACCTCCGCGCGCCGACTGAGCACCGTGATCCTGCCCATCAACCGCTGGCACGACGGCGGCCGGGCCCTATGGGTGCGAGCCGAGGAACTGGGCTTCCACGCCGCGTACACCTACGACCACCTGGCCTGGCGGACCTTCCGGGACGGCCCCTGGTTCGGGGCGATCCCCACGCTGACCGCCGCCGCGGCGGCCACCGAGCGGCTGCGCCTGGGCACCCTCGTCACCTCGCCCAATTTCCGGCACCCGGTGACCCTGGCCAAGGAACTCATCACGCTGGACGACGTGTCCGACGGCCGGATCACGCTGGGCATCGGTGCCGGCGGCAACGGCTTCGACGCCACCACACTGCGCGGGAGTGGCGAGGAACCCTGGACGCCGAGGGAGCGCGCCGACCACTTCGAGGAGTTCGTCCCGCTGCTGGACAGGCTGCTGAGGGAGCCCTCGGTGACCCACGAGGGCCGTCTGTACTCCGCCTCCGAGGCCCGGAACATCCCCGGCTGCGTGCAGCGTCCCCGGCTGCCCTTCGCGGTGGCGGCGACCGGCCCGCGCGGGCTGAGGCTCGCCGCACGGTACGGCCAGGCCTGGGTCACCACCGGAGATCCGAAGCTGTTCGAGAGCGGCACCGCCGAGCAGTCCCTGGCGGCCGTCGGCGGTCAGATCGACCGACTGGGAGCGGCCTGCGAGGAGGCCGGGCGGGATGCGGCGGAGCTGGACAAGATCCTGCTCACCGGCTTCACCCCCGGCAGCCCGCTGCGGTCCTTCGACGCCTTCGTCGACTTCGCGGGAAAGCACTACGAACTCGGCTTCACCGAGATCGTCGTCCACTGGCCCGTGGCGGACAGCGTCTTCGACATCGACATGAAGATGTTCGAGCGCATCGCGACGGAGGCCGCGGCCCAGTTCAGCTGAGATCACGCGCGCCCGCGTCGGGCCACGGGAGCACCGTGAAGCCGATGACATATGCCAGCAGCATGTACCGCTGATCAGCGGCTCGCGCACTCAGATGTGCGACCCTGCGCACGCCCGTGCACCGTCGTGCGGGAGAATGACCCCGTGACCTCAGCTACCGACGCTACCGATTACCCGCTGCCCGCCGTGACCCGGCTGATCGCCACCGACCTGGACGGCACACTGCTGCGTGACGACAAGACCCTGTCGGACCGCACGGTGGCCGCGCTCGCGGCTGCAGAGGCGGCGGGGATCGAGGTCTTCTTCGTCACCGGCCGGCCGGCCCGCTGGATGGACGTGGTCAGCGCCCACGTCCAGGGCCACGGCATGGCCATCTGCGCGAACGGCGCCGCCGTCGCCGACCTGCACGACGACGGCCGGCTGATCGAGGTCCACCCGCTGGAGCGGCCGGTCGCCCTGGAGGTCGTCCGCATCCTGCGGGAGGCGGCCCCCGGCGTCTCGTTCGCCGTCGAGTTGACCACCGGCATCCACTACGAGCCGGCCTACCCGCCCTTCCATATGGACCCGGGTGCCACGGTCGCGGTCGCGGAGAAGCTCCTGCACGAGGAGGCGCCGGGCGCGGGCAAGCCGGTACTGAAGGTCCTCGCCCACCACCCCGAGCTCACCCCCGACGACTTCCTGCTGCTGGCGCGGGAGGCCGCGGGTGACCGCGCGTCGTTCACCCGGTCCAGCCCCACCGCACTGCTGGAGGTGAGCGGTCTCGGAGTGTCCAAGGCCAACACCCTCGCCGCCTGCTGTGCGGAACGCGGCATCAGCGCGGACGAGGTGGTCGCGTTCGGGGACATGCCGAACGACGTGGAGATGCTCGGCTGGGCCGGAGCCTCGTTCGCCATGGGCAACGCGCACCCGGCCGCCCGTGCGGCCGCGACCGGTGTGACGCTGACCAACAACGAGGACGGCGTGGCGGCAGTCATCGAGCGGATCCTCGCCACCCGCTGACGGTCCCGAACGGATCCTCGCCACCCGCTGACGGTCCCGACGCGGATCCTCGCCACCCGCCGGCAGACCGGGACGGTTTCTCGCCGGGTCCGACGGGATCCCCGCGACCCGCCGACGGTCCCGACGTGGATCCTCGCCATTCCCTGACAGGCCGAGGATGCACGCCGACGGACCGGACGCCGCCACGGTCGTGTCTCCGCTGAGAGCGGGGGCCGGACGCCGCACGGTCGTGTCTCCGCTCAGAGCGGGACCTGCCAGATCACCGTCGTACCGCCGCCGTCCTCGCCCGGCCCGGCCTCGAACCAGCTCGCGCCGCCGAGCGACTCCGCGCGCCTGGCGAGGTTCCGCAGACCGCTGCGCCGTCCCCCCTCCGGAATCCCCACCCCGTCGTCGGCGACCGACAGCCGGACCGCGTCCTGTCCGCCGGGCAGCACCGCGGTGGCGTCCACGCTCACGTCGACGTGCGTGGCCCTCGCGTGCCGGAAGGTGTTGGACAGCGCCTCCCGGAGCGCCGCGATCAGGTTCTTCCCGGCCAGCTCTCCCACGAGGGAGTCGACGGGGCCGAGGAACCGGTGCGTGGGCTCGAAGCCCAGCGGCACCGCCGCCATGGTGATCTCCCTCAGCACACGGGTCCGCAGACCCGACGGCGCCTCGGCCGCCTCCTGCTGCAGGGCGAAGATGGCGGTGCGGATCTCCTGGATGGTCACATCCAGCTCGTCGACCGCCCGCCCGACGCCTTCCCGCACGGCGGGGACCCGTGACCGGCTCTGAGCCTCCTCCAGCATGATCCCCGTGGCGAACAGCCGCTGGATGACCAGGTCGTGGAGGTCCCGGGCGATCCGGTCCCGGTCCTCGTAGACCGCGATCCTCTGCCGGTCCCTCTGCGCTTCGGCCAGCTTCAGCGCGAGGGCGGCCTGAGCGGCGAAATGGCCCGCCAGCGTTCGTTCCGTCTGCGAGAACGCGCGGCCTCCCCGGGCGCGCGGCACGGCGAGCGCGCCGAGCACCCGCCCACCGCTGCGCAGGGGGAGCAGCATGTGCGGGCCGAACTGGTCGGCCATCCTGGTGATCATGCGCGGGTCGGTGGCGGGGTCGCTGATGAAGACCTCCTCGCCCCTCAGAAGGGCCGCCACCACCGGACTGTGCGGCGGAATGATCACACCTAGGGAGGCGGACGGCTTGTTCCCGGCGACCGCCACGATCTCCAGACCGCCGCCCTCCGCGGGCAGCAGGACGATGCCCGCTTCGGCGTCGGCCAGGCGGCGGGCCTGTTCGGCGACGACGGTCAGCGCCTCGTCGGCGTCCCCGCCGGAGAGCAGGGCGGTGGTGACGGCGACCGATCCGTCGATCCACCGCTCGCGCTGCCGGGCGGCTTCGTACGTCCGCGCGTGGGCGATGGCGATCCCGGCCTCCGTGGCGAGCACGCGCAGCATGTGCAGTTCGTCGTGGCCGAACGCGTCGCCGTCCCGTTTCCCCATCACGTAGAGGTTGCCGAAGATCTCGCCCTGCACCCGGATGGGGACGCCGAGGAAGGTCCGCATCCTCGGGTGGCCGGGCGGGAAGCCCTCGAAGCGCGGGTCGGCCTCCAGATCCTCCAGCCGGATGGAGACGCCCTCGCGGATCAGTGCGCCCAGCAGGCCGGTGTGCCCGTCGGGCGGCCGTCCGACGGCCCGCGCCGTCTCGTCGGACACCCCGTAGGTGATGAAGTCGCACAGGCTCTCACCCGGCTTGTCGACGACCCCGATGGCCGCGTAGCGGGCGTGGGCGAGTTCGGCCGCGGTCTCACAGATGCGTTCGAGGGTGGAGTGGAGTTCGAGGCCCGGCCCCACGGACCTGGTGGCCTCCAGCAGGTGCGGCACACGCGCGGTCAGCTCCGCGGAGAGCTCCCGCAGGCTGCCGGGTGTGGGCCGCGCGGCTTCGGCGGAGTCCTTCGGATCCGGGTCGGGCATGACCCGAGCCTAATAAGCACCGAAAGATCCGGAAAGTCGGCGGAGCGCGGGGGCGGCCCTCAACTCCGTACGAATGCCGCGTCCCGCGTCCGCGTCCGGTCGGGCCCGGCCACCACCGGCTGCTCCTCGCGCGCGATCATGCGGCGCAGCGGTCCGTCCTGAGCGGCCAGGGCGGCGTAGGTGCCCTGCTGCACCACCTGCCCGGCGTCCAGCACCAGGACCTCGTCCACCTTGTCCAGACCCGCCAGCCGGTGCGTGATGAGCACGGTCGTGCGTCCTTCGGTCGCCGTCAGCAGGTCCGCCGTCAGCGCGTCCGCCGTCTCCAGGTCGAGGTGCTCGGCGGGCTCGTCGAGCACGAGTACGGGAAAGTCCGCGAGCAGGGCCCGGGCCAGGGCCAGCCGTTGCCGCTGGCCTCCCGAGAGCCGCGCCCCGTGTTCGCCCACCGGTGTGCCGAGGCCGTCGGGGAGCGAATCGGCCCAGTCCAGCAGCCGGGCCCCGGCGAGCGCGTCCCGCAGCTGACCGTCCGTCGCCCCGGGGCGGGCGAGCCGCAGGTTCTCGCGGATGGAACTGTCGAAGACATGGGCGTCCTGCGCACACAGTCCGACGAAGGTACGCACCGTGTCACCGTCCATCGCCGTCGCCTCGACCCCGCCGAGGCTGTACGTCCCCTCCCGGGCGTCCAGGAAGCGGAGCAGCACCTGGGCGAGCGTCGTCTTCCCGGAACCGGACGGCCCCACCACCGCCACCCGCTTCCCTGGGAGCAGCGTCAGGCCGACCGAATCCAGGGCATCGCGCTCCGCGCCCTGGTAGCGGGCCGACAGCCCCCGGACCACGAGCGGGTACGGGATCGCGGGTGCCTCCGCGGGTTCGACGGGCTCGTCGACCGGCACGGGTGCGTCCAGCACCTCGAAGACGCGCTCCGCGCTCCGCTCGACCCGCCGGCGGTACTGCACGGCGAGCGGCAGCCCCGCCACCGCCTCGAACGCGGCGAGCGGGGTGAGGACGACGACGGCGAGCTCGACGCCCGCGAGGCGCCCGTCGTGGACGGCGGGCAGCGCCACGACCGCCGACGCCACGACGGTCAGTCCGCAGATCAGCGCCGACAGCCCCCCGCCGAGCGCGGTCGCGGTCGCGGCCCGCGAGGCGATCCGGGTGAGCAGAGCGTCGGCGCCGCGCACCTGCCGCCTGCGGCCGGGCAGCGCGCCCGCGACGGCCAGTTCCGCCGTCCCGCCGAGCAGGTCGGCGACGCGGACGGCCAGTGCCGCACGCGCGGGCGCCAGTTGGTGCTCGGCCCGCCTGGCGCACGCACCGCTCAGCCACGGCACGCCGACACCGGCGAGGAGCAGCCCCACCGCGAGGACGGCACCCGCCCCGGGCAGCAGCCACCCGGTGAACCCGACGGCAGCGGCCCCCACCGCGAGGGCGGTGCCCACCGGCAGCAGCCAGCGGAGCCAGTAGTCCTGCAGCGTGTCCACGTCGGCGACCAGGCGGGAGAGCAGGTCGCCCCGCCTGGTCGTCCGGAGCCCGGCGGGCGCGACGCGCTCCAGTCCGCGGTACACGGCGACCCGCAGCTCCGCGAGCATCCTGAGAACGGCGTCGTGCGAGACCAGCCGCTCGGCGTAGCGGAAGACGGCACGGCCGATGCCGAACGCCCGGGTCGCGGTGACGGCGACCATCAGATAGAGCACGGGGGGCTGCTCTGAGGCACGGGAGATCAGCCATCCGGAGACAGCCATGAGTCCGACCGACGACCCCACCGCGAGGCTGCCCAGCAGCGCGGCCAGGCCGAGTTTCCGGTACTGGGAACCGGCTGCCTCGCGCACCCGGGCGAGCACCCGGCCGCCGGCCGTCGCCGCCGTGTCCCTCAGCAGGACGGGCTCCCCCGGTCGCTCAGCATCCCTCCCGGCGGGCGGACCGGCGGAGGCGGCGGCGACGGACGGCAGGCTGCCCGGGCCCGGCCCCCCGTCGGCCGGCCGCCGCCTCGGGGCCAGTGTCACCACGCGGTCCGCGACGGAGAGCAGCGCCGGCCGGTGGACGACCAGCAGCACGGTGCGGCCCGCCGCCAGCCTTCGCACCGCGTCGACGATGCCCGCCTCGGTGTCTCCGTCCAGGCCCGCCGTCGGCTCGTCGAGCAGCAGCAGCGGCCGGTCGGCGAGGAACGCCCGTGCCAGGGCGAGTCGTTGCCGCTGGCCCGCCGAGAGTCCGGATCCGTCCTCGCCCAGCAGCGTCTCCCGGCCGTCGGGCAGTGCCTCCACGAAGTCGTGGGCCCCCGCATCGCGCAGCGCCGCCGTGACCGCGTCGTCGTCCGCGTCCGGGCGGGCGAGCCGTACGTTCTCGGCGATCGTCCCCGCGAACAGGTGCGGCCGCTGCGGGACCCAGGCGATCTGCCGACGCCAGCGCTCCGCGGAGAGGGACCTCAGGTCGGTTCCGCCGACCTTCACCGAGCCCTCGTCGGGCTCCGTGAAGCCGAGCACGACGTTGAGGAGGGTGGACTTGCCGACCCCGCTGGGACCGACGAGGGCGACCGTCTCCCCGGGCTCGACGACGAGCGACGCGGCGTCCAGCGAGGGCTCGGTGCGGCCCGGGTGCCGGACCGTCACCTCCTCCAGCTCCAGCCGCAGCGACACCGGGACATCCCGCGTGCCACCGGCCACGGGCTCGGTCTCCAGCACCGCGAAGATCTCCTCCGCCGCCGAGACCCCCTCCGCCGCCGCGTGGTACTGCGCGCCTACCTGCCGGATCGGCAGGTAGGCCTCCGGAGCCAGGATGAGGACGACCAGCCCCGTGTAGAGGTCGAGTTCCCCGTGGACGAGCCGCATACCGATCGTCACCGCCACCAGCGCGACGGACAGAGTGGCCAGCAGCTCCAGGGCGAAGGAGGACAGGAAGGCGATCCGAAGGGTCTTCAGCGTCGCCGTGCGGTACTGCGACGTGATCGTGCGGATCGACTCGGCCTGCGCCTTTGCCCGGCCGAAGACCTTCAGCGTCGGCAGTCCGGCGACCACGTCCAGGAAGTGACCGGAGAGCCTGGACAGCAGCCGCCACTGACGGTCCATGCGGGACTGCGTGGCCCATCCGATGAGAATCATGAAGAGGGGGATGAGGGGCAGGGTCACCACGATGATCGCCGCCGAGACCCAGTCCTCGGTGACGATCCTGGCCAGAACCGCCATCGGCACCACGACCGCCAGCCCGAGCTGCGGGAGATAGCGCGAGAAGTAGTCGTCGAGGGCGTCGACCCCCCGGGTGGCCAGCGCCACCAGTGAACCGGTCCGCTGCCCGCCCAGCCAGTCCGGTCCCAGTTCCGTCGCCCGGTCCATGAGCCGCCCCCGCAGCTCCGACTTGACCGCGGCGCTCGCCCGGTGCGCGGCCAGTTCGGTCAACCAGGCCACGAGCGCCCGCCCCAGCGCGACGGCGACCAGCAGGAGCAGCGGTGTCCGGAGCCCGGCCGCCGTCAGCACGTCCTCGAAACCGCCCACCACCACCTCGGCCACAAGCATCGCCTGGGCGATCACCAAGGCCGCTCCGAGCAGTCCGAGTGCCACCACGGCCGCCAGGAAGAAGCGGGTGGCACGGGCGTAGCGGAGAAGGCGAGGGTCGATCGGTTTCACGTGAAACAGCTCCCCAGTGAGCTCATGCCGTCGGCATCGACGGGTTCGGCGCGCCCGCGCGGGTACGGCGCACGGGCGGGGCGGGAACCGGTGCCCGCACCGGCTTCAGCGGTGCGGGCACCGGTTCAGTGCGCGTCGGCGATGTGGTGCGTACCGATGCGCTTGCGGAAGACCCAGTACGTCCAGCCCTGGTACAGCAGCACCAAGGGAGTCGCGATCCCCGCACACCAGGTCATGATCTTGAGCGTGTACGGGCTGGAGGAGGCGTTGGTGACCGTCAGACTCCAGGCGTCGTTCAGCGACGACGGCATGACGTTCGGGAAGAGCGTCAGGAAGAGCATGGCCACCGCGGCCGCGATGGTCACCCCGGAGAAGGCGAAGGACCAGCCCTCCCGTCCCGCCGCGATGGCGGCGATGCCGGCGACCAGGGCCGCCACGGCGACGATCATCGCGATCAGGCTCCGGCCGTTGCCGTTGTCCGCCTGTGTCCACGCGAGGAAGCACAGCGCGAGCACCGCGGTGGCGAGACCCAGCTTGAGCGCCAGCCCGCGGGCCCGGGCGCGGATGTCCCCGACGGTCTTGAGCGCGGCGAACACCGACCCGTGGAAGGTGAAGAGGAACAGCGTGACCAGGCCGCCCAGGAGGGCGTACGGGTTGAGCAGGTCCCAGAGGTTGCCGACGTACTCCATGTCGGCATCGATCTTCACGCCCCGGACGATGTTGCCGAAGGCCACGCCCCAGAGCACGGCCGGGATCAGCGAGGTCCAGAAGATCGCGTGCTCCCAGTTGGTCTGCCAGCGTTCCTCAGGCCGCTTCGCCCGGTACTCGAAGGCCACGCCCCGCACGATCAGGCAGAGCAGGATGACCAGGAGGGGCAGGTAGAAGCCGGAGAACAGCGTGGCGTACCACTCCGGGAAGGCCGCGAAGGTCGCTCCGCCCGCGCTGAGCAGCCAGACCTCGTTCCCGTCCCAGACCGGCCCGATCGTGTTGATCAGGACGCGGCGCTCCTTGCGGTCGCGGGCCAGCAGCTTGGTGAGGACCCCGATGCCGAAGTCGAATCCCTCCAGGAAGAAGTAGCCGGTCCACAGGACGGCTATGAGCACGAACCAGATGTCGTGGAGTTCCATCTCTCAGCTCCGCTTGGTCTCAGTAGGAGAAGGCCATCGGCCGGTCGGCGTCCTGGTCGTGGCCGCCGATCCGGGTGGGCGGGTCGAGGTCGGCCTCGGTGAGCTCGGGCGGCCCGGCCTTGACGTACTTCAGGAGCAACTTCACCTCGACGACGGCGAGGACCGCGTAGAGCGCCGTGAAGACGATCAGCGAGGTGATGACCTCGCCCTGCGACACACCGGGGGAGACCGCGTCGCGGGTCTGGAACACGCCGTAGACCACCCAGGGCTGGCGTCCCGTCTCGGTGAAGATCCAGCCCCAGCTGTTGGCGATCAGCGGGAAGAGCATGGTCCACAGGGCGGTGATCCAGTACAGCCGGGCGAACTTCGGGCTCAGCACCGTGTTCTTGAAGAGCACCAGATTCGGTACCTCGTCCTCTCCGGTGCGCAGCGCCTCCGGGAGCATGAACCGCTTGCGCGTCAGCCACAGGCCCAGCAGGCCGAGGCTGAAGGAGGCCATGCCGAAGCCGATCATCCAGCGGAAGCTCCAGAAGGCCACCGGGATGTTGGGCCGGTAGTCCCCCGGGCCGTACTTCTCCTGCTCGGCCTTGTTGATGTCGTTGATGCCGGGGACGTACGAGGTGAAGGTGTCGTCCGCGAGGAAGGACAGGACGCCGGGGATGGAGATCTCGACGTCGTTGTGCCCCTCGGCGACGTCGCCCACCGCGAAGAGCGAGAAGGGCGCCCCGTGCTGGCCCTCCCACAGGGCTTCGGCCGCCGCCATCTTCATGGGCTGCTGCTTGAACATCACCTTGCCGAGCACGTCGCCGCTCACGGCGGTGAGCAGGCCGGCGATCACCACGGTGACCAGTCCGAGCCGCAGCGAGGCGCGCATCACGGGGATGTGCCGCTTGCGCATCAGGTGGAAGGCCGCGATGCCGACCATGAAGGCGCCGCCGACGAGGAAGGCCGCAGTGATCGTGTGGAAGAACTGGGCCAGCGCGGTGTTCTGCGTGAGCACGTGCCAGAAGTCGGTGAGTTCGGCGCGGCCGCGCTCCTTGTTGATGCGGTAGCCGACGGGGTGCTGCATCCAGGAGTTGGCCGCCAGGATGAAGAACGTGGACAGGACGGTACCGAGGGAGACCATCCATATGCAGGCGAGGTGGATCTTCTTCGGCAGCTTGTCCCAGCCGAAGATCCACAGCCCGATGAAGGTGGACTCGAAGAAGAAGGCGATCAGCGCCTCGAAGGCCAGCGGAGCGCCGAAGACGTCACCGACGAACCGCGAGTAGTCGGACCAGTTCATGCCGAACTGGAACTCCTGGACGATGCCGGTGACCACACCCATCGCGATGTTGATCAGGAAGAGCTTGCCCCAGAACTTCGTCGCCCTGAGGTACTTCTCGTTGTCCGTGCGCACCCAGGCGGTCTGCAGGCCGGCCGTGAGCGCCGCGAGAGAGATCGTCAGGGGGACGAACAGGAAGTGGTAGACGGTGGTGATCCCGAACTGCCATCGCGCCAGAGTCTCCGGTGCCAGAGCCATGTCCACGCCGCTTCTCCTTACGTCGCCGCGATCACAGCCGTCCTTCGGTCCGAATCCACCCGATCACGGGAGGAAAGGGGATGCGCTTGTGAACGCGTTCACATTCACAAGCCAGTATGGCGCACACATCTTCGAGTGCTTCGCGCGGGGGGTGGTTTCCGGCCGCACGGGCCGGACCGGCCGAAACCGGACAACGACACCGCTCCGGGCAGGCCCCGCACAGCGGGGGGAGACGCCGGTGGCCCCGCACCTCGATCGTCGAGGTGCGGGGCCACCGGGGCCGAGTGTTCGGCCGCTACTCGGAGCGGTAGGACTCCGTCACCTTCAGGAAGACGTCGTTCGCCTCCGCCTCCCCGATCGTGACGCGCACTCCCTCACCGGCGAAGGGCCGCACGGCCACTCCCGCCCGCTCACACGCGGACGCGAAGTCGAGCGTGCGCTCCCCGAGCCGCAGCCAGACGAAGTTGGCGTGGGACTCCGGGACGGTCCAGCCCTGCCGCACGAGACCGTCGTACACACGGGACCGCTCGCCCACGAGTGATCCGACCCGGTCCAGCAGCTCATCCTCGGCCCGCAGCGAGGCGACCGCCGCGTCCTGCGCGACCTGGCTCACACCGAACGGGACCGCGGTCTTGCGGAGCGCCGCCGCCACCGGCTCGTGGGCCACGGCGAAGCCGACCCGGAGGCCGGCGAGGCCGTAGGCCTTGGAGAAGGTCCGCAGCACCGCGACGTTGGGCCGGTCCCGGTAGATCTCTATGCCGTCCGGCACCTCGACGTCCCGGATGAACTCCTTGTACGCCTCGTCGAGCACCACCAGCACGTCGCTCGGCACCCGGTCGAGGAATCGTTCCAGCTCAGCCCTGCGCACCACGGTGCCGGTCGGGTTGTTCGGGTTGCACACGAAGATCATCCGCGTCCGGTCGGTGACGGCGCCGGCCATGGCGTCGAGGTCGTGCACGTCACCGGCCGTCAGCGGCACCTTGACCGACGTCGCGCCGCTGATCTGGGTGATGATCGGGTACGCCTCGAAGGAGCGCCAGGCGTAGATGACCTCGTCGCCCGGCCCCGACGTGGCCTGGAGCAGCTGCTGGGCGACCCCCACCGAACCGGTGCCGGTGGCCAGGTGCGAGACCGGCACGGCGTGGCGGTCGGCCAACTCGTCCATCAGGCGCGTGCACGCCATGTCCGGGTACCTGTTGAAACCGGCGGCCGCCGCGAGCACCGACTCCATCACTCCGGGCAGCGGCGGATAGGGGTTCTCGTTGGAGGACAGCTTGAAGGCGACCGGTCCGTCGGCGGCCGCCGGCTTGCCCGGCACATACGCAGGGACGCCGTCCAGCTCGGCGCGCAGCTTGGGGCTCGTCTCGCTCACCGCAGGTCCTCCTCGACCGTCCGTACACATCAATACTGCTCACCTTATGAGGATTGGGCATCCGTGCGAATGGCCCGGAAGGGATTTCTCCGAGCCCGACGGGACGCCCTCTCCCCACCCGCTCCCGGCACGGCCGGCAGGGGGGAGCACTCGGCAACCTGGCGCGCGCCCGTCGCTCACTCCGTGGCGCGCATCCCTCGAACAGGTGAGTTGAGACCTCTTCGAGACCTGGACCACTGGCCAGGTTCATGCCCGTCGATGCATGACACATCGACTAAACGAGCCCCAACGCCCTTACATAGCAAGGCATTTACTGCCCTATGATCATGCAGAAACGTGCCTGTCAACGCGTGCATATGCGACCGGCCCAACCCGGCGTCCGAGCCCTACTATCGGCTCGCCATGACAGCAGCAGGGAAGCACCAGGTGAGCCGGACAGAGACGCCCCGGCGCAGCGGCCGACCGGGACGGGCGGGTATCCGGGACGTAGCCGCGGCGGCCGGAGTCTCCATCACGACCGTGTCCGACGCGCTCAACGGCAAGGGCAGGCTTCCGGATGCCACCCGCCGCCATGTCCGCGAGGTCGCCGAACGGCTGGGCTACCGCCCGTCGGCCGCGGCCCGCACCCTCCGTACCGGCAGGTCCGGGCTCATCGGTCTGACCGTGACCACGTACGGGGATGAACCTTTCACCTTCACCGAATTCGCGTACTTTGCGGAGATGGCCAGGGCCGCGACGTCGGCCGCGCTCGCCCGCGGCTACGCGCTGGTGATCCTGCCGGCGACCTCACGCCACGACGTGTGGTCGAACGTCGCGCTGGACGGCACGGTCGTCATCGACCCCTCCGACCAGGACCCGGTGGTCACCGAACTCGTGCGCCAGGGCCTGCCCGTCGTCTCGGACGGCCGCCCGGCGGGAACGCTCCCCGTCACGGCCTGGGTCGACAACGACCACCGGGCCGCCGTCCTCGACCTCCTCGACCACCTCGCGGCCGCCGGAGCCCGCCGCATCGGCCTGCTCACCGGTACGACGACCGACACCTACACCCGGTTGTCCACCACCGCGTACCTCCACTGGTGCGAGCGCGTCGGGCAGGATCCGGTCTACGAGTCCTACCCGGCCCACGACCCGTGCGCCGGAGCCGTCGCCGCCGACCGCCTCCTGGCCCGCCCCGACCGGCCCGACGCCGTCTACGGGCTCTTCGACCCCAACGGGACCGACCTGCTCGCCGCAGCACGCCGCTACGGGCTGCGCGTCCCCGAGGACCTCCTGCTGGTGTGCTGCAGCGAGTCCACCGTGTACGCCTCGACCGAGCCGCCCATCACCACGCTCTCCCTGAAGCCCCGCAGGATCGGAACGGCGGTCGTCCAGCTCCTCATCGACGCCATCGAAGGGGTCGAGCACGACGGCCCGGTGGAGCAGGTGATACCGACGGAACTCATCGTCCGGACCTCCTCGCAACGGCGGCCGCCCCGCACCACGGTCAGCCCTCCGCGCTCACCCGCCGGGGACTGATCGGATTAATCCGGACCAAATGGTCGGTGAACCGCGAGTGCGTCCGGATTCACCACCCCTGGTGCGTCACAGAGCACGATCCGCATTCCTATGATGGGCGCACGACACCGCGGACCACCTCTACCAGGCAGGGCCCGTCAGGTGTACGGCGGCGCGACGGTGGTGGAGGGGTCGATGACTCAGGGGGCCGGTCAGGAACCCGTGGTGCGGACAGCGACGTTGCGCGACTTCCGCGTACCGCCGTATGCACAGGCGCAGGCGCCTGCCCCGCATCCCGGAAACGCCGTGGTGGGCGACGAACCGCCGGAGGGGTACACCCCGACCGAGCGCGATCTTCCCGTGATCACCCGTGGCGACACCCTCCAGGGCCAGGCCGTCCCGGACGCCCGTCGGACCGCGGAGGCGGAGCTCGGCCCCCTGTTCGTCGTCGGCGACGTCCACGGCTACCTCGACGAGCTCGTGGCCGCTCTGGGCGAGCAGGGTCTGATCGACGCCGAGGGCCGGTGGGCGGCGGGCAACGCCAGGCTGTGGTTCCTCGGCGACTTCACCGACCGCGGTCCCGACGGAATCGGTGTCATCGACCTCGTCATGCGCCTCTCGGCGGAGGCCGCGGCGGCGGGTGGTTACTGCAAGGCCCTCATGGGCAACCACGAGCTGCTCCTGCTCGGCGCGAAGAAGTTCGGCGACACCCCCGTGAACTCCGGCGCCGGCACCGCGACGTTCCAGGCCGCCTGGCTGCTCAACGGCGGCCAGAAGACGGACATGGAGCGGCTCCAGGACGTCCATCTCCAGTGGATGGCCCGGCTCGACGCGGTCGTCGAGGAGGACGGGCACCTGCTGATGCACTCCGACACCACGGCCTACCTCGACTACGGCTCCACCATCGAGGACGTCAACGACACCGTCCACGCCATCCTCACGCGGAACGACGCGGACGAGTGCTGGGACCTCTTCCGCAAGCTGACCAAGCGCTTCGCCTTCCGCGACGAGGGCGGCGCACAGGCCGTCCGGGAACTCATGACGACCTACGGCGGCCAGCGCGTCGTCCACGGTCACAGCCCCATCCCGTACCTGCTCGGCGAGGTCGGGTCCGAGGACGGCGAGGAGGCACCCCGCCCGGTGATCGACGGGCCGCACGTCTACGCCGAGGGCCTGGCCATCGCCATGGACGGCGGGGTGACCATGGCCGGAAGGCTGCTGGTCGTGCAACTCCCCCTGCGCGGATGACCTTTCGCGGGGGCGGCGCGTCACCACCCGACACCGTCGGCGGCCGGGCTATTTCCGGAAACCCTCTGTCACCGCACGCCGTATGCGCTCTACCATCGGCGTATCAGTAGCAGGCTCTCCTCCGTTTTCGCCCGCTCGCCCGGTCCACGCGGCGGTCGGGCCTACGGAGCATCGGGGGATGCAGATGAAAAGCGCTCCGCACCTGCTGGCCGAGGACCGCCCCGAATACGAGCGGATCCTCGCCGACGCGCTGCGCCACGCTCATGAACGCCCCGATCTGGACGGCGTGGGCGAGCGCCTCAACACGGAACAGCTCCGGACCATGGCGTTCAACGCCACAGCCCTGATCACGACCGCGGCCGCCACCGAGTACGACCACTACGTCAAGGTCCGCGGCGAGCTGCGCGGCCCCGCCGACCCGGCGGACGCCGACACCGTCCTCACCACCGCCACGGACGGGGCCGACCCCGAGGGCGCGGGGACCCTCGCGGTGATAGCGGCGCTCGCCCCGGTCCTCGCGGGCACGGCGGCCTTGATATTCCTGCTGATCGGCTACCTCCTGAAGGCCGTCAGCTCCGCGGCCGTCGCCGGTCCGATGGTCACGGCGGGCTGGTTCTTCGCAGCCGTCGCGGCCGCGGCCATCCTCGTCGCCGCGATCGGCCTGCTGGTCACCGCGCTGCGCAACGGCGCGACCGCACTGCCCGCCGTGGACGACGAGGAGGAGGAGCTGCCCGAGGAGGTGGCGCGGGCCAGGGAGGCATGGCGCCACGCCCTGCTGGAGCGCGGCATCCTCCCCTTCCTGCGGGACGCGCTGGCCGACCCGACCGCCGGGCCGGCCTCCCGCACCCCGCACCGCTCGGCCCACCGCATGCCGAAGATCGGCTACAGCAGGCCGGACTTCACCGGACCCGAGGACGGCCCCTCCGCCGGTCCGCGCCCCACGTTCACGAGCCCGGACTTCACCAGCCCCGACTTCGGCGGCCCCGAACACCAGCCGGAGTGATCCGGTTCCCCGGCCGCTCCGACAAGCCACCGGGGCCGCACACGGCAGAGGCCGGGGCGGCTCGCTGCCGCCCCGGCCTCTCCACATCTGCTGCGCGGGTGTGCCCGGATCAACCGGCACTACCCCGCTGTCCGCGAAGCTCAGACGGCCTGCGGGGCCAGCTTCGGGTCGGCGCCGTACTCGTTGACGTCACGCACACCCTCGAGGCAGGTGAAGACGAGCAGGACGATGCCGCCCACCAGCGGGACGAACGAGATCAGGAACCACCAGCCGGAGCGGCCCGTGTCGTGCAGACGGCGCACGGTGACGGCCAGGGTCGGGATGATCAACGCAACGATGTAGATGAGGTACGGGATCTGCGAGTCGATCACCGCGCCGAGCCCTACGAGGACCAGCGCCACGATGATGTGGAACAGGGCGAACATCCAGTACTCCTTGCGGCGCGCCCGTCCGCTGAAGCCCGCGTAGTTCTTGAGTACAGCCAGGTACCAGCTCATGGTGCATTCCCTCCCCTGGCGCCCCCCGTTGGGACGCACACTTTTTCGGCCAAGCACAGCGGAAGGTAAGGCACAGATAAGGACACGGTCAAGCACAGGCAGACCGCCGCCGAAACGTACATCCAGCTGCTGCATTACCGTGTCCTTATCGACTCCGAACACCTGATGAAACAGCGTCAGTTGGGGTTCAAGCGAAACAAATAGGCCACACAGACAGCTATCGCCACCTAACGCACACGGCGAGACGCGGCTCGGCGGCGCCGTCGAGGGACCGGAACGACCCAGGACGACGCCGCCGAATCACCGGAGAACCCACCCGCCGGGAAGCCCGCGGGATGGGTCCCGGCTCAGTCCGCGAGGGGCAGATAGACCCTGTTGCCGGCGGCGGCGAACTCCTTGGACTTCTCCGCCATGCCCGCCTCGATCTCGGCCTGCTGGTCCCCGTGTTCGCGCCGGATGTCGTGCGAGATCTTCATCGAGCAGAACTTGGGACCGCACATCGAGCAGAAGTGGGCGGTCTTCGCGGGCTCGGCCGGCAGCGTCTCGTCGTGGAACTCCCGTGCCGTGTCGGGGTCGAGGGCCAGGTTGAACTGGTCCTCCCAGCGGAACTCGAAGCGGGCGTCCGACAGCGCGTCGTCCCACTCCTGGGCCCCCGGATGCCCCTTGGCCAGGTCCGCCGCGTGCGCGGCGATCTTGTAGGTGATGACGCCGGTCTTCACGTCGTCCCGGTTCGGCAGCCCCAGGTGTTCCTTGGGCGTGACGTAGCAGAGCATCGCCGTCCCCCACCACGCGATCATCGCGGCCCCGATGCCCGAGGTGATGTGGTCGTACGCCGGCGCGACATCGGTGGTCAGCGGGCCGAGCGTGTAGAACGGGGCCTCCTCGCAGATCTCCTGCTGGAGGTCGATGTTCTCCTTGATCTTGTGCATCGGGACGTGCCCCGGGCCCTCGATCATGGTCTGCACACCGAACCGCTTGGCGACGGTGTTCAGTTCGCCCAGCGTCCGGAGCTCGGCGAACTGCGCCTCGTCGTTGGCGTCGGCGATGGACCCGGGGCGCAGGCCGTCGCCGAGCGAGTACGTCACGTCGTACGCCGCGAGGATCTCGCAGAGGTCCTCGAAGTGCTCGTAGAGGAACGACTCCTTGTGGTGCGCCAGGCACCACGCGGCCATGATCGAGCCACCGCGGGAGACGATGCCGGTCTTGCGGCGGGCCGTCAGGGGGACGTACGGCAGCCGGACACCGGCGTGCACGGTCATGTAGTCGACGCCCTGCTCGGCCTGCTCGATGACCGTGTCCTTGTAGATCTCCCAGGTCAGTTCCTCGGCCCGGCCGTCCACCTTCTCCAGGGCCTGGTACAGCGGGACGGTGCCGATCGGGACGGGGGAGTTGCGCAGCACCCACTCGCGGGTCGTGTGGATGTTCCGCCCGGTGGAGAGGTCCATGACCGTGTCGGCGCCCCACTTCGTGGCCCAGGTCATCTTGTCCACCTCCTCCTCGATGGAGGAGGTGACCGCGGAGTTGCCGATGTTGGCGTTGACCTTCACGAGGAAGCGCTTGCCGATGATCATCGGCTCGATCTCCGGATGGTTGACGTTGGCCGGCAGCACCGCCCGGCCCGCCGCGATCTCGTCCCGTACCACCTCGGGGGCGACGTTCTCGCGGATCGCGACGTACTCCATCTCCGGGGTGATCTCGCCCCTGCGGGCATAGGCGAGTTGCGTGACCGGACTGCCGTCGCGGCTCCGCCGGGGCTGGCGCGGGCGGCCGGGGAAGACCGCGTCCAGGTTCCGCAGGCCACCACGTGGTGACGTGTGCTTCAGTCCGTCGTCCTCGGGGCGCGCGGGGCGGCCCGCGTACTCCTCGGTGTCTCCGCGCGCGATGATCCAGTTCTCCCGGAGGGGGGAGAGCCCGCGGCGGACGTCGGTCTCGGTGGTGGGGTCGGTGTACGGCCCGGACGTGTCGTACAGCGTCACGTCCTTGCCGTTGGTGAGGTGCACCTGACGGACCGGCACCCGGAGGTCCGGGCGCGAGCCCTGGACGTATCCCTTGTGCCAGCCGATGGACTTCCCGGCCTCGGTGCTCCGCGCCTGCTGCGCGTTCCGCTCCGAGGCAGGCGTGCGTGCGTCCGCTGTGGTCATCAGACCTACTCCCTACGCCGGCATTACCCGGTAACAGGTTCGGCGGTCGGCGCAGCCGTCCCGTACGGATGTACGGAGGTCAGCGCCCTCTCAGCCCGGTGCTCCGAGCTCCCGCGTGTGCAAATTCGGCTCCACGCTAGCGGCCCTGCTGGCGTGCTGGCCAGAGGGCCTCCTCCGTTCTTGGGATGATCGGGGTGTGACGTCCCTCGGAAGCGCTCCCGATCCGCACGGCCCCGCGTCAGGCAGCACGCAGAGTCATGCCCACGCCCATACGCACAGCCACGGCCCCGCCGCGCCCGTCTCGAAGCACCTGCGCAAGGTCATCGCCGCCGTGGTGATTCCCTTCGCCACGGCCGTGCTCGTCGGCCTCGTCGCGTTCTGGCCGGGCGGCGCACCTGCCCACGAACGCACGGGAGTCGGCTTCGACCGGCAGACCCAGGAGGGCAGGGTCGTCCAGGTCGACAGGGTCGACTGCGCGGACGTCAACGCCTCGCAGGTCCCGCCGACCGGGGACACCTCGACGCCCTCGGGGCGGGAGGCCGTCAACGAGCAGTCGGGGCAGTGCAAGAAGGCCACGGTCGAGGTGACGACCGGCAAGGACAAGGGCCGCAGGTTCGTCGAGGTCATCCAGCCGGACGCCACCCGGCAGCTGGAGGAGGGCCAGGGCGTGGTCGTGGCCTACGCCCCCGACGCGCCCCGCGATCTGCAGTACTCGGTGACGGACGTGGACCGCACGGTCCCCATGGCCCTGCTCGCCGGGATCTTCGCTCTCGCCGTGGTCGTGGTGGGGAGAATGCGCGGGCTGATGGCGCTGATCGCGCTCGCCGTCTCGTTCGCCGTGCTGACGCTGTTCATCCTGCCGGCGATCCTGCAGGGCTCGAATCCGCTCGTCGTCGCCGTGATCGGGGCCAGCGCCATCATGCTGATCGCCCTCTACACCTGCCACGGGCTGACGGCCCGTACGTCGGTGGCCGTCATCGGCACCCTCATCTCACTGGTGCTGATCGGACTGCTGGGCTCGCTCTTCATCGGCTGGGCGCACCTGTCCGGCAACACGGACGACAACACCGGCCTCATCCACGGCCTGTACCCGGACATCGACATGAGCGGCCTGCTCCTGGCCGGTGTGATCATCGGTTCGCTCGGTGTGCTCGACGACGTGACGGTCACGCAGACGTCCGCCGTATGGGAACTGCACCAGGCCGACCCGACGATGGGCGTCCGGCGGCTCTACCGCGCGGGCATCAGGATCGGGCGCGACCACATCGCCTCGGTCGTCAACACCCTCGTGCTCGCCTATGCGGGCGCGGCCCTTCCGCTCCTCCTGCTCTTCTCGATCGCCCAGAGCAGCGTGGGCACCGTGGCCAACAGCGAACTGGTCGCGGAGGAGATCGTCCGCACCCTGGTCGGTTCGATCGGGCTGGTCGCCTCGGTCCCGGTGACGACGGTGCTCGCGGCCCTGGTGGTCTCCGCGGACCGCACGGGGCTCGCGGAAGCCGGCGCTCCGGCTTCCGCGCGGACCGGGAGAGGACGACGCCGCAAAGCGTGATCCGGGGGCGCGGACAGTGGTCCGCGGTGGTCGGTGTTCGATGGCCGGCCGGACTCTCCGGCTCAGCCGGCGTTCTGTTCCTTGGCCAGGATGCGGCCCAGAGCCTCTTCCAGATTGCCGTCGAAGTCACTCAGCGTGTGCTCCTGTCCCAATGGCACCAGCTTGTCCGTCCGGTCCAGAAAGGCCACAAGAGGTGCCGTGCCGGCCCGGAACAGCGCGCGGTCCGCGCCGACCTGCAGCCGGATGTGTACGTCGGAGAGCCCTTCGGGCTCCGTCGGGCCGATGTGCACGTCGCCGTCACCGCTGGGGCTGTTGAGACCGTCGAGCAGCAGCTCGCGGCCGAACGCCCAGGTGACGGGGGCGTCACCGGGCAGGTGGAAGGTCATCCGGATCGCATACGGATCGCTGACCTCGTACCGGAGCTCCACCGGAATACGGAAGGAAAGCTCCTCGGAGACGAGGAAGCTCATCATGACCTCTGCTTGAACCGACTCGCGCATCGTTCAACCCCGCAGTAGATGAATCTGGCCAGGAATGATCCCCCATGGCCCTATTGACGCCATCGTGGTGCACGCGCTAGCAGATCACAAGGAGTGATTTTTCAGATACTGATAGAGAACACGAACGAGCGCAAGAGGGTGGTCACTTCGCAGCGTAGTTGTTCGATTGCAGCGAGCAACCGTTCCTCTTGCTGCAAGGGGAGAGATACAGCCATGGCCGCCACGGCGGATCCGACGGTGATCGGGATGGCCGCGCACACCGTTCCGATGGCGTACTCCTGGCGTTCGACGACCGGTTCCGAATGCTTCATCGCCCTGAGCCGGGCCAGAAGCGTTTGACGGTCCCTCACGGAGTAACGCGTCAGCGGCCGGACGGGATACCGGTCGAGATGATCCTCCCGCGCGCGCTCGTCGAGCTGGCCCAGCAGGCACTGCCCGATCGCGTGGGCGTGACCCGCCTCGCGGAACGCGACCCACTCCCGCACCGCGGGCGCCGCGGGCGAGTCGGCGACCGCGATCATCTCGATCTCACCCTCCCGGTACAACGCGCAGTACACCGGTGCGCCGACGACCTCCGCCCAGTGCGCGAGGGAGTCGACGATCACCCCGGGACGCGGGGTGGCGGGCCCACCGCCCAGCCGCTCGGCGGCCGCACCGAAGAGGAAGACACCGTTCTCCCGGCGGAGATAACCCTCATGGGTAAGGGTGCGCAGCAGGTGGTAGGCCGTGGGGAGGGGAAGACCGGCCTCCCGGGCGAGCTGCTTGGCCGGCGCCCCGTCCCGGTGGGTGCCCACAGCCTCCATAAGTCGCAACGCCCGCTGGACCGAACCGATCAACGTCGGAACAGCGGTGCTCGATGCCGTGGTCACAGGTCGCCCCCAGGCATGGTGACGGGCTGTCAGCCCTCCCATGGGGGCCGCCCCCACGGGCCTGCCGCGAAACTGGGGTCCTGAGGACCGGGACGGTCGCACAAACCACTGGGCAGGATGGTGACGAGCCGTCATTTCCCAGCTGGCGGCAGCGGTACGTCACTGTATCGGCACGATCTGCCACGGGAAGGTTTTCGTCCCGGACTTAGCTCCGCTGGGCTAATGCCCGGCCCGTGGCCGCCCGTCCGCCCCCCCGGACCGCCGGTGGGCCGGGGTCCGGCTGCCGCACCGGCCGGCCGCCGCGGTCCTCCTACCAGTCGCTGCGCGAGGACGAGGCCATGAACTTCCGCACGACGAAGATCAGGCCGCCCACCAGGACGACGAAGACCAGCGCCTTGAACAGCAGACCGATGACGAATCCGATCACGCTGGCGATCAGGCCGCCGAACACGACGATCGCGATCAGAGGCACCGCGACCCACTTCACCCACCAGGGCATCCCCGCGAAAATCTCCCGCACCGCCATCGCCGCTACCTCGTCTCCGTGAGTTCCTGCCTCGATGCTAGAGGCGCCGGGGGCACCGGCGGGGGGCCGGGAGCCCTTGGAGTCCCCTGAACGATCCCCTAGGGAATCGAGGCGGCCGCGGGACGCCGCTCCCTGAGGGGAGGCGGCGGGGAGCGCTGCGGAACAGAGCCGCCGCTCTGGCTTCCGGGGGGCACCTCTCCGGAGGCGCGAACGACAGGGGTCACCCCTCCGGAGGCGAGAAGACCACCATCACGCGGAGGTCCTCCGTGATGTGGTGGAACCTGTGGGCCGTCCCCGCCGGCACGTACACCACGCTCCCCCTGCCCACCTGTGTCGTCTCCACGCCGACCGTGATCGAGGCGCGGCCGCTCACGACGAGGTACACCTCGTCCTGTTCGTGCGGCTGCTGGGGGTCGAGCGCCCCCGCGTCGAGCGCGTACAGACCGACGGACATGTTGCGTTCCCGGACGAACTGCAGGTAGGCACCGTCGTTGGCGGCACGCTCCGCCTCCAGCTCGTCCAGCCTGAATGCCTTCATCGTGCGTCCGCCCCTCGTGCCCGTACTCGTCTGTCCTGTCGGTGCCCGGCACCGATCACGTCTGCCACGATCAGACACATGAAGAATTTCGTAGTCAAGACGATCGCCAACGCGGGTGCGCTGGCGGTGGCCATCTGGCTGGTCCACGACATCACGCTGACCGGCGACGACACCGGGCGCGAAGTGCTCGCCCTGATACTCGTGGCCCTGCTCTTCGGCCTGGTGAACTTCGTCGTCAAGCCGGTGGTGAAGCTGCTCACCCTGCCCCTGTTCATCCTCACGCTCGGGCTGATCACTCTGGTCGTCAACGCCCTCATGCTGATGCTGACCTCATGGCTGGCCGGCGTCGTCGACCTGAACTTCCATGTCGAAGGCTTCTGGACCGCCGTCCTGGGCGGCCTGATCATCTCGGTCGTGTCGTGGGCGCTGAACGTCGTCCTCCCCGACGAGGACTGAGTTCGCGCCTGATGGCACAGTCGGAGCGGACCGGTGGACACCAGGGAGAGACGAGGGAACGAACATGAGCACCATGGGCGACGGGACACGCGCCGTACGAGCGGGCCTGCCCGAACCGGAGCAGTACGAGCCCACACTTCCGGGTCCCGTCTTCGCCGCGCACTTCCACCTGTCCGGCGAGCCCGTCGGGGCCTACACGTACGGCCGGGACACGAACCCGACCTGGACCCACCTCGAGCGGGCCATCGGCGAGCTGGAGGCCCCGGGGGAGCAGGTCGAGACCACGGTCTTCGCCTCGGGCATGGCCGCCGTCTCGGCGGTACTGCTGTCCCAGGCGCGCACGGGAGACGTGGTGGTCCTGCCCGACGACGGCTACCAGGCACTCCCCCTGGTGAGGGAACAGCTCGAGGCGTACGGCGTCGAGGTCCGGACGGCGCCGACCGGCGGTGACGCCCAGCTGGAGATCCTCCAGGGCGCGAAGCTGCTGTGGATCGAGACGCCGTCCAACCCGGGCCTCGACGTCTGTGACGTGCGCAGACTGGTGGAAGCGGCCCACGCGGCGGGAGTGCTGGTGGCCGTCGACAACACACTCGCGACGCCTCTGGGGCAGCGCCCCCTCGAACTGGGGGCGGACTTCTCGGTGGCCAGCGACACGAAGGGCATGACCGGTCACGGGGACATCCTGCTCGGCCACGTGACCTGCCGGGACCCGGGCCTGGCCGCCGAGGTGCGGCGCTGGCGCAAGGTGGTCGGCGCGATCCCCGGTCCGATGGAGGCCTGGCTCGCCCACCGCTCCCTGGCGACGCTGCAGCTGCGGATCGACCGCCAGTGCGCGACAGCTCTCACCTTGGCCCAGGCGCTCTCAGAGCGCACGGACGTGACGGGACTGCGCTACCCCGGGCTCCCCGGTGACCCGTCCTACCCGACCGCCGTGCGGCAGATGCGGCGTTTCGGATCGGTCGTCTCCTTCGAGCTGGCGGACGAACAGACCGCGGAGCGCTTCCTGGCCGCGCTGCGGCTGGTCGACGACGCGACCAGCTTCGGGGGCGTCCGCTCCACGGCCGAGCGCAGGGCCCGCTGGGGCGGGGACGCCGTGGCCGCCGGCTTCGTGCGGTTCTCCGTCGGCGCCGAGGACCCCGCGGATCTCCTCGCCGACGTCGAGAACGCGCTGGACGTCGCGGCTCACTGACCGCCCGCCGATGGCCCGACAGGACCGGCCCGGGACTGGGCGTCCCCGTCCACCGGACCGGTCCTGCTGAGGACGAGCGGTCCGAGTCTCCCCCCTCGTGACTCGGACCGCCCCGGTTCCTTCAGGAAGAACCGCTTCGACAAGGCTAGTTGACTGTGCGTCAGTGTCCAATCACAGTAGCGGCAGCGACCTATCGACATATTTATAGTGGTGGCGGTCGGACGGACGGAACGGGTGAGGGGGCGGGCATGGACCTGGCACTGCTGCGCACGTTCGTCACGGTGCACCGGGCCGGTTCGTTCACGAGGGCCGCGTCGCTGCTCGGCCTGTCCCAGCCCGCCGTCACCTCGCAGATCCGCACGCTCGAACGGCAACTGGGCCGCCCCCTCTTCCTGCGCAAGGCGCGCGGCGTCACCCCGACCACCGTGGGCGACGAACTCGCCCACCGGGCCGCTCCGCACCTGGACGCACTGGTCGACATAGTCGAAGCCGGCCTGGACGACGAGTCGGGCCTGGGGACGCTGCACCTGGCAGGGCCTCCCGAGTTCACCTCGCTGCGCGCCATGCCCGCCCTGGCGCCCCTGGTCGCACAAGGGCTCGCGTTGCGCGGCACGTTCCTCGCCGACGCCGAGGACGCGCTGGAGGGCCTGGCCGCCGGGCACCACGACCTGGCCATCACCACGGCGCGCCCGCGAGGCGGTCCGCTGACCTCCACGACGCTCTGCGACGAGGAGCACGTGCTGATCGCGGCACCACGCTGGGCCGGGCGCCTGGGGCCGGGAGCACTGAAGCACAAGGGACCCGTTCTTCTGGAGCAGCTGCCCGTCGTCGAAGTGCACGAGAGCCTTCCCCTGGTCTCGCGCTACTGGGCGTCCGTGTTCGACAGCCGCCCCGCGGCGTCCGCCGCGGTCATCGTTCCCGACCTGCGCGCGGTGCTGGAATGCGCCGCGGCCGGCACGGGTCTCGCGGTGCTGCCCCGCTATCTCTGCGAGAACGCGCTGGAGCGGGGCGAGGTCGTCGCCCTGCTCGATCCCCCCGTACCGCCGCTCCGCACGTACTTCCTCATCGCGAGGACCGGCACGCTCGGCCTCCCGCACATCGCGCGGGCGCACGAGTGGCTGATGCGCGCTGCCGTGGACTGGTGACCGGTCCGCCGACAGGAGTTTCAGACGGGCCTTCCCGGGCCACGCTCTTGCCATGACCGAACGTCCTGTGGTCAAGCGCACAGCCCGAGCCGTCCTGCTGGACGGCAATGACCTGATCCTCATCAAGCGCACGAAGCCCGGAGTCGACCCGTACTGGGTCACGCCGGGCGGCGGGGTCGAGCCGGAGGACTCCTCCGTCGTCGAGGCGCTCCACCGCGAGATCGACGAAGAGCTCGGTGCCAAGATCGTCGACGTCGTGCCGTGCTTCGTCGACACCGTCGAGCACATCGTCGGCGACGGCGTGAAAGGCGTGAAGGTGCAGCACTTCTTCGTATGCCGCCTGGCGTCGATGGACCTCTCGCTCCGTCACGGTCCGGAGATCGAGGAACCGTGCGGGGAGTACGAGATCGTGCGGGTGCCCTTCAGCCGGGTCGGCATCGCGGCGGTACACCTGGTGCCGCTCTCGTTGCGGCACTACCTGGACGGCAACATCGAGGGAGTACGAGCCCTGCACGCCTCCGACCTGGGCTGAACCCTCCTCACCGCGGCCGGAACCCGACGAGGGTATGCGGTGCGGGTGAGGCCGGTCGCGGCCCGAGCGCCCGGCGCGCCGGCCACGTTCGTGTGTGCGTCGCGGGCGGGGTCCGCCGTGTGTGGCGCGGCTGGAGGTCCCCGCGTACGCCGAGGCCAGTAGACGCGGATACTCCCGCCGCCGGATGACCCGGCACCCCGTGCTTGGGACCGTGTTTCACGTGAAACCACTCAAGCGCCCCGTACGCCGAAGCATGCTCGTCGCTCACGTGGCGGTGTCCGTGGGCTGGCTGGGCCTCACCCTGTGCCTGCTGGCCCTCGGCCTCGCCGCGTTCCTCACCGACGACACCACGATGGCGGCGGCGGCCACCCGGGCCATGAAGGTGCTCGCGGACTGGCTCGTGGTGCCGGTCGCCGTGCTCTCCCGTGTCAGCGGGCTGGTCCTGGCGCTCGGCACCCCATGGGGGCTGGCCAGGCACCGGTGGGTCTGGGTGAAGTTCTGGCTGACGCTCATCACCGCGGGGCTGTCGGTCTTCTCGCTCCGCGCGGGCATCGACGAGGCCGCGGCCCGGGGTGCGGCCGACATCGATCTCGTCATCGCACCCTCGGTGGCCACGGCCACGTACCTCTTCATGACCGCGATATCGGTACTGAAGCCGTGGGGCCCGACCCGCCGTGGCCGCCTGCTGCGGCAGTCTCGGGGGACCGGCTGAGCAGCGGGTCCCGGGTGACCGTGCGGCGCTCCAGCATGCCGGAGAACGCCGCCAGGAGGAGCGCCGAGCCGGCGAGTACGGCGCCGACCCAGTTGGGCGCGGTGTAACCGAAGCCGGCGGCGATGACGATGCCTCCGAGCCAGGCCGAGAGCGCGTTCCCCAGGTTGAAGGCGCCGATGTTGACGGCCGAGGCCAGGGTCGGCGCACCCGCCGCCTGATCGAGGACGCGCTTCTGCAGCGGCGGGACGGTGGCGAAGCCCAGACCGCCGATGAGGACGATGGTGACCGCTGCCGCGACCTTGTTGTGCGCGGTCAGGGTGAACAGGGCCAGGACCACGGCGAGCGCGCCCAGGGACACGTAGAGCATGGGCATCAGGTGGCGGTCCGCGAACCTGCCGCCGAGCAGGTTGCCGCCGACCATGCCGAGCCCGAAGAGGACCAGCAGCCAGGTGACGGACGAGGTCGCGTACCCGGCGGTCTCGGTCATCATCGGCGTGATGTAGGTGATCGCCGCGAACACACCTCCGAAGCCGAGGACCGTCATCGCCATGGCGAGCAGCACCTGGACGTTGCGGAAGGCGGCCAGTTCGTGCCGGATCCTGACGCCTTGGGGCTTCGGCTGCTCGGGAACGAGCTTGGCGACCCCGGCGAGCCCGAGGGCCCCCAGCCCGGCGACGACCAGGAAGGTGAGCCGCCAGCCGAAGTTCTGCCCGATGTAGGTCCCCAGCGGTACACCGACGACATTGGCGACGGTGAGTCCGGTGAACATCATCGCGATGGCGCCGGCCTTCTTCTGCGGCGCCATCAGATCGGCGGCCACGACGGATCCGATGCCGAAGAAGGCTCCGTGGGCGAGGGAGGCGATCACCCGCCCCGTGAGCATCACACCGAAGGTCGGAGCGAGCGCGGAGACGACGTTGCCCGCGATGAACAGGCCCATGAGAACCATCAGCATGCGCTTGCGAGTCACCCGGGTGCCCAGCACCGTCATCAGCGGAGCCCCCAGGACCACACCCAGTGCGTAGCCCGTGACCAGGAAGCCGGCGGTCGGGATCGAGACGTGGAAGTCCGCCGCGACATCGGGGAGGAGCCCCATGATCACGAACTCTGTCGTCCCGATGCCGAAGGCCCCTATGGCCAGGGCGAGGAGCGCGAGCGGCATGAAGGCCACCTTCCAAAGAGATTGCGTCTGCGCTTTACGAGCGCTCACAATAATTGCAAGCGCAGGTTAATTGCAAACGCGGGCTATTGCGGATGTGCCCTACTCTTGAGGGACGCAGCTCCCGCACGGAGGGAAGACCCATGACAGCGACGGATCCCGCACTGACGGCCCTGGCCCAGAGCTGGTGCGCCCTCTCCCTGCTCCACGGAAAGATCGAGGCGCGGATCGAGCGGGCCCTGCAGTCCGGCCACGGCCTCAGCGCGCGGGAGTTCTCGCTGCTCGACGTCCTGAGCCGGCAGCACAGCGGCACGGGAGGACACCTGCAGATGAAGCAGGTCGCCGACGCCGTGGTGCTCAGCCAGAGCGCCACCACCCGGCTCGTCACCCGGCTCGAGGACCGTGGCCTCCTCACCCGCTACCTCTGCGACACCGACCGCCGGGGCATCTACACGGACGTCACCGACGCGGGTCTCGAACTTCTCGGCGAGGCGAGGCCCACCAACGACACCGCGCTGCGCGCCGCTCTGGACGAGGCCGCGGAGAACCCGGAGCTCGCTCCGCTCGTCAGGACGGTCGAAGCGCTCAAGGTGCCTGCCTGAGTGCCGGCGCGCGCACAAGGTGCCTGCCTGAGTACCGGCGCGCGCTCAGGGTGCCTGCCTGAGTACCGGCGCGCGCTCAGGGTGCCTGCCTGAGTACCGGCGCGCGCGGGGTGGCACGCTCCGGGACCGGTTCTGGACGCGGAACCAGTCGGTCGCGCGCGGGTGCATACGCCGGCATGCCGGTCGCGGAGCGCCCACCGGGGGGCGACGGTCCCGGGTCCGCCTTCGGGTCCGTATCCGTCAGGTCCGCATCCCTCGGAACCCGCTGCGCTCAAGGACCCCTCGTGGCCCGGTGACTTGCGTACTCTGCCGATCATGAGCGATCTCGACATACGCCCTGCCGCGCCCACGGACATCCCGGCCGTCGTGGCCCTGCTCGCCGACGACCCGCTGGGGGCACGGCGCGAGTCCCCGCACGACCTCACCCCGTATCACGCCGCTTTCCGGCGGCTCGCCGACGACCCGAACCAGCATCTGGTCGTGGCCGTGCGCGAGGGCCGTGTCGTGGGGACGCTGCAGCTCACCGTCGTTCCCGGACTGTCGCGACGCGGGGCCACCCGCTCCCTCATCGAGGGTGTCCGCGTCCACGCCGACGAGCGGGGCAGCGGTCTCGGCACCCAGCTGATCCAATGGGCGGTCGACGAATCCCGCCGCCAGGACTGCCAGCTGGTGCAGCTCACCTCGGACGCCACCCGCCTCGACGCCCACCGCTTCTACGAGCGGCTCGGCTTCACGGCGAGCCACGTGGGGTTCAAACTCGCACTCTGACGCCTCAGGGCCCGGAAACTCCCCGCCTCCGAGAGGGCACGCGCATGTACCGCATCGACGACGAGCAGCGCAGAAGCAGACTGGGGCGACGTCATCTGCTGGCAGCGTCCGGGCGCTCCGACTCGGTCGTGGCCGTGGCGGACGCCTTGGTGGCCCTGCACGCGACCGACGCCGCGACGCTCCACCTCTCCGTGTGCGCACGCCTGTCCGAACCCGGGGCCGCCGTCGTGGAGCGGGCGCTGTACGACGAGGTCACGCTCGTCCGCCTGCTCTCGATGCGGAACACCCTCTTCACCGTGTCCACGGACCTCGCACCCCTCGTCGATGCCGCGAACGCGCGCGCGGTGGCGGCCAAGGAGCGCCACAGGCTCCTCAAGCATCTGCGGGAGGACGGCAACGGCCTGGACGGGCGGTGGCTCGCCCGCACGGAGGCCGAGACGCTCACCGCCCTGGCCGCCCGGGGGCGGGCGACGGGAAGCGAGCTCTCCGCTGCCGTACCGGCCCTTCGTACGAAGATCACGGTCTTCCCGGGCACCCGGCAGGAGACGGTGCAGGGAGTCGCCTCGCGCGTCATCAGGCTGCTCGCCGCGGACGGCCGGATCCGACGCGACCGGCCGCGTGGTTCATGGACGTCCAGCCAGTTCCGCTGGACCGCCGCCGAGCCGTGGCCCGCGTCGGAACCCGCCGCGGCCCGGGCGGAGATCGCCAGGCGCTGGCTGTACTCCTACGGTCCGGCGACCGAAGGAGATCTGAAGTGGTGGACCGGCTGGGGCGTCCGTGACACGCGTGCGGCGCTGACCGCCGCCGGTGCGAAGGAGGTACTGCTCGACAGCGGCGCCGTGGGCCTGGTCGCCCCGGGTGATCACGTCCCGGAACCGCCTCCGGAGCCTTGGGCCGGCCTCCTGCCCGGCCTCGACCCAGCGCGATGGGCTGGGCCGACCGCGGCTTCCACTTGCCCGCCGGACACCGTGCCGCGCTCTTCGACCGGGCGGGCAACGTCGGCCCGACGGTGTGGTGGAACGGCACGATCGTGGGCGGATGGGCCCAGCGCCCGGACGGTGAGCTGGTGTGGCGCCTCCTGTCCGACGTGGGGGCCGAAGCCTCCCGGCTCATCGAGGCGGAGGCGGTCCGTCTGTCGGCCTGGGTGGGCGCGGCCAGGATCACCCCCCGCTTCCGCACCCCGCTGGAACGCGAGCTGACGGGCTGATCCTCCCGCTCGCCGCACACGGGAAGTCTCGTGCGCTGCAGCGGATCCCGAGGCGTGATCGCCCAAGAGGGTATGGCCCACGGCGAGGTGGCCGGCGTTTCCGTTTCACGTGAAACGCCGGCCACGGCCCTCAGGTCGCGAGACCTCGCCAGCCCCCTTCGTCCACCCCACCGGGCACGTCCGCGCCCCGCTCGTACGGCTCCCGCGTGAAGACGAACGACCCGAGGTCCAGGTGGTCGACCGTGCCGTCGGCCGTACGCACGACCTGGAGGGTCTCCCCCGCGTAGTAGCCGTTCAGGCCGGTCCACGTCCCGTCGGGGCGCGCCCGGAACCGGGCGGAACGGCCGGGCCCGCGCAACGGCAGGAGTTCCAGTCCCCGGTCGGCGAGCAGCTTCAGGCCGTAGACGTATGTGCCCCAGTACCAGGGGCCCGTGAGCGCGAGCAGGTCCTCGTCGAACTCGGGCAGGGGGCGCCACGGTTCAGGAATCCTCGGCTCCGCGTCCGCGACGATCTGCAGGAGATCCGCGGCGATGGAACCCGTGAGCGGACCCGAGGTCGCATTGGACAGCACCACCACGGCCACATCGTCCTCGACGCTGAACCACAGAGCGGCGACGAAGCCCGGCAACGACCCCGAGTGGCCCAGAAGCGTGCGGTCGTTCCTTCGGACTGCCTGAAGACCGAGACCGTAGGCAGCGGCCCACTCCCCCTCCTCGGGCGGCGCGGCAGGGGCACGCATCTCCGCGACCGAGGAGGCCCGCAGCACCCTCTCGTCGCCCCGGACCAGGAAGGAGGCGAAGCGGAGAAGATCGGTGGTGGTCGACCAGAGTTGTCCGGCCGGAGCCATGAGCCCGAGATCCTCGGCCGGTTCCGGCAGCATGACGTCCGCCCAGGGATGGACGGCCCAGCCCCCGGCGTGCGGAGCCCGGGCCTCAGGACTCGTACGGTCCATGCCGAGAGGCTCCAGGATCTCGCGGCGCAGGACCTCGGTCCAGGGCTCCCCCCGGAGCTTCTCCACGAGTGAACCGAGCAGCGTGTAACCGGGGTTGGAATAGTGATGGCCGTGGCCCGCGGGGTGCATCAACGGCTTCTCGCCCAGCACGTCGGCCAGTCCCGGCCGGGTGTCGCCCGGCGTCCTCTCCCACCACGGAGCGGGCGTCTCGGCTCCCAGACCAGCGCTGTGGCCGAGCAGCTGGAACACGGTCACCTGGCCCGCGTCCGTACCGGGCAGGTGCTTCTCCAGAGGGTCGTCCAGGTCCAGCAGGCCCTCGTCACGCAGCCGCATCACCAGTACCGCGGTGAACGTCTTGGTGATGGAGCCGATCCGGAACTGCGTGTCGTCGTCCGGAGCGTGGCCATCCACGCAGCTCCGCGCACCGCTCCACACGATCCGGCCGTCTCGCTGCACTGCGGCGACGAGCGAAGGGGTGCGCCCCTCGGCCTGTGCGGTGGCCACACGGTGGAGCAGCGCACGCCGGGTGCCGGGCAGCAAGGATTCGGAAGAGTTCATGCCCAAGGATGGCCCGTACGGCGATCACCCGGCGAACCGTTTCGCGTCAGCCTGGACCACCGGAGAGCATTCCTCCTCCTGAGGTGCCGCAGCGGACCCCTCGCCGAGCGCCCGCTGTCGTGCGGCAGGGGGCGTCGGCTGCTGTGATCGGCCCGTAAGCCGGTTGTGGGCCGGCCTGCCGGGCTGGGATGCTCCCCGGGTGCCCAGCCATGAGCGAGGAGTGCGACCGGTCGGCTGCCGGACGGCGCCGGACTCCTGTCGGTCTCGGGATGTTCGTGTGGCGCCGTACGGGGAGCCGGCGCGTCCGCCTGGCCGTGGCACCCGGCCACATCGATCCCAGGACCTGTTCACGCATGACGAAGGGACACCTCATCGATGCGCATCGTTCTGACCGGGCCCCCCGGGGCCGGAAAGGGCACGCAGGCGGTGCACCTCGCCGCGTGTCTGTCGGTCCAGCACATCTCCGCCGGTGACCTGCTGCGCGAGCACGTCGACCAGGGCTCCGCGCTCGGACGGAACGCCCGGACCCACATGCTGGCCGGCCTTCTGGTGCCGGACCGGCTCACGATCGAGGTGGTCGAGGAGCGCCTCGCGCGCCCGGACACCGTGCGGGGATTCCTGCTGGACGGCTTTCCCCGCAACCTTGTCCAAGCGGAGGCGCTGGACGGCATCCTGGCCGCCTCGGGGTCGGAGCTGGATGCCGTGCTCGACCTGGAGATCCCCGAGGCCGAGGTGGTGAGGCGTGTCGCGGGGCGGCGGCTGTGCAGCCAGGACCGTCGGCACATCTTCCACGTCGCGTACAGCCCGCCCGAAGTGGCAGGGCGCTGCGACGTCTGCGGGGGTGAGCTGTACCAGCGGGACGACGATCTCGAGGCGACCGTGCGCAGGCGGCTGGAGGTGTACCGCAGCGAGACGGCACCCGTCGTCGGCCACTACCGGGCCCAGGGCCTCCTCACCACGGTCTCGGCCCTCGGCGGCGTCCAGGAGATCCTGGACCGCGCCCTGGCCGCGGTCGGCCGAGGCCAGGACGAGTCCCAGGACAGGGACGAAGCCCCGGACCCGTCGGGAAGTTGACCCTCCGCATGCCGGGTCCCGCCGCCGGGACCGGCTCCGCCGGTTCACGGGTACGGCGCGGATCAGGAGGTTTCGGAGATCGGTGCCTCAGGTCTGAGCCATGTCCACGAACCGCGAGTAGTGGCCCTGGAACGCCACGGTGATCGTCGCCGTCGGACCGTTACGGTGCTTGGCGACGATCAGGTCGGCCTCGCCCGCACGCGGCGACTCCTTCTCGTACGCGTCCTCCCGGTGCAGCAGGATCACCATGTCGGCGTCCTGCTCGATGGAACCGGACTCACGCAGGTCGGAGACCATCGGTTTCTTGTCGGTGCGCTGTTCGGGGCCACGGTTCAGCTGGGAGAGCGCGATGACCGGCAGTTCCAGCTCCTTGGCCAGGAGCTTGAGGTTTCGGGACATGTCCGAGACCTCCTGCTGACGGCTCTCGGCGCGCTTGGCGCCACCGGACTGCATCAGCTGGAGGTAGTCGATGACCACCAGCTTCAGATCGTTGCGCTGCTTGAGACGACGGCACTTCGCCCGGATCTCCATCATGGACAGGTTCGGCGAATCGTCGATGTAGAGGGGAGCGGCGGAGACGTCCGGCATGCGCCGGGCCAGCCGCGTCCAGTCCTCGTCGGTCATCGTGCCCGACCGCATGTGGTGCAGCGCCACGCGCGCCTCGGCGGACAGCAGGCGCATCGCGATCTCGTTGCGCCCCATTTCCAGGGAGAAGATCACGCTCGGCAGATTGCTCTTGATCGAGCAGGCGCGGGCGAAGTCCAGGGCGAGCGTGGACTTGCCCATGGCCGGACGGGCCGCGATGACGATCATCTGGCCGGGGTGCAGGCCGTTCGTCAGGGCGTCGAGGTCGGTGAAGCCCGTCGGCACGCCCGTCATCTCGCCGCTTCGGGACCCGATGGCCTCGATCTCGTCGAGAGCGCCTTCCATGATGTCGCCGAGCGGGAGGTAGTCCTCGCTGGTGCGCTGTTCCGTGACGGCGTAGATCTCGGCCTGGGCCGAGTTGACGATCTCGTCGACGTCGCCGTCGGCGGCGTATCCCATCTGCGTGATCTTCGTACCGGCTTCGACCAGGCGGCGGAGCACGGCCCGCTCGTGGACGATCTCCGCGTAGTACGAGGCGTTGGCCGCGGTGGGGACGGACTGGACCAGCGTGTGCAGGTACGGGGCTCCGCCGACCTTGGTGATCTCCCCGCGCTTGACCAGCTCGGCCGCGACGGTGATCGGGTCGGCCGGCTCGCCCTTGGCGTAGAGGTCGAGGATCGCCGTGAAGACGGTCTCGTGGGCCGGCCGGTAGAAGTCGTGGCCCTTGATGATCTCCACGACGTCGGCGATGGCGTCCTTGGAGAGGAGCATGCCGCCCAGCACCGACTGCTCCGCGTCGAGGTCCTGCGGAGGCACCCGCTCGAAGCCGGCCGATCCCCCGTCCCAGCCGCTCTCACGACCGCGTTCGTGCTGCTCGTCGCGCCCCTTGCCCTCTCCGCGGCGCTGACGGGACACGGGCAGACGGTCACTGGGACCGACATCGGCCCAGGGATCGTCCAAAGGCTCGGGAATGCTCACCGGGCCACCTCCTCCCGTCCGCGTCGCGGACCTAGCCGTGCCACTCTTTCTTACGTCACGGCACCGACAAACAGGACGCCCGACTCCGGTTCCGGCGCGTCTGGTTCTGCGGTTTTCCGAGCCGAGACGGAGTGCGGGCGCCGCACCACGGTAGGCCCGTCCGCACCGTCAGCCAATCTGGTTATCCACAGGGCATGTGGACGACCGACCAGATGCTGTGGAGAACTCGGCGGAACCTGTGCACGGACCGGGGGACAGCACTGTGGACAAACTCATACCAGTTCCTGTACACCCCCTGTGACCTGGTATTTCTCCATCCACGGGCTGTGGGAGAGAAAAACTTTTGCCAGCGGCCCAAGATCACCGTAACCCGCTCCCGGCGGAGGTCGTTGCGCTGAGTTGAGTAAGGAGCACAGGACGCTTGCATCTCTTACCTGTGGAAGATTAGATTGACCCCCATGACCCAGGCCCCCGCCGACCGGCGGCCGTCCCGCCGCAGACACGATCGCGAGATCATCGCACTCGCCGTACCCGCCTTCGGCGCGCTCGTCGCGGAGCCCTTGTTCGTGATGGTCGACAGCGCCATCGTCGGCCATCTCGGCACTCCTCAACTGGCCGGTCTGGCCATCGCCGCGGCTCTCCTGACCACCGCGGTCAGCATCTTCGTCTTCCTCGCCTACGCCACCACCGCTGCCGTCGCCCGCCGCGTCGGTGCGGGGGATCTCGCTTCCGCCATCCGTCAGGGCATGGACGGCATCTGGCTCGCCCTCCTCATCGGCGCGGCGGTCGTCGCCCTCACTCTCCCCCTGGCTCCATGGCTGGTGGATGTCTTCGGCGCGTCCGACACCGCCGCACCGTATGCCACCACCTACCTACGGATCTCCAGCCTGGGCATCCCCGCCATGCTCGTCGTTCTGGCGGCCACCGGCGTCCTGCGCGGACTGCAGAACACCCGCACACCCCTCTACGTCGCGGTCGGCGGTTTCGCGGCGAACGGTGCCCTGAATCTCGTCCTCGTCTACGGGGCCGGCCTCGGGATCGCAGGATCGGCATGGGGGACGGTCATCGCCCAGGCAGGCATGGCGCTCGCCTACCTGATCGTCGTCGTGCGCGGAGCCCGTCGGCACGGAGCCTCACTCCGGCCGGACCTGGCGGGCATACGTGCCAGCGCCCAAGCGGGCGTCCCCCTGCTGATCCGCACCCTTTCGCTGAGGGCAGTCCTGCTGATCGCCACAGCGGTGGCGGCGCGACTCGGCGATACGGATATCGCCGCGCACCAGATCATCCTGTCGCTCTGGAGCCTCACCGCCTTCGCGCTCGACGCAATCGCCATCGCAGGCCAGGCCATCATCGGCCGGTACCTGGGAGCGAGCGACACCGAGGGGGCCCGGGATGCCTGCCGCCGGATGATCCAGTGGGGCATCGCCTCGGGAGTGGTGCTGGGCCTGTTGATCGTGCTCGCCCGACCATTGTTCGTCCCCCTGTTCACCAGCGACAGCGACGTGCAGCACACCCTGCTGCCCGCACTGCTCGTGGTGGCACTCTCCCAGCCGATCTGCGGTGTGGTGTTCGTGCTGGACGGAGTGCTCATGGGCGCGGGGGATGGCCGGTACCTCGCCTCGGCCATGATCCTTACCCTGGTGGTCTTCGCTCCGTTCGCGCTCCTCGTCCCCACCCTCGGAGGCGGTCTCACTGCGCTCTGGTGGGCGATGACGCTGATGATGGCGGTCCGGCTGATCACACTCTGGCTGCGCACGCGTTCCGGTCGCTGGATCGTCACCGGCGCCACTCGTTAACGGTTTCGCGGCGTCTGGATGCCCCGTTTCACGTGAAACAGGGCATCCACCCCCTATTTCACGCGAAATCGACCGTCAGCCCTTTACTCACCGAGCACCCCGGTTGCCGTACGCGGCTGCGCTCAGGGCGAGGGTGCGCCCTGAGCCTGTGCCCGTTTCACGTGAAACGATCCACCCTGACCGTTTCACGTGAAACGACGAAGGGCCGCACCCTTGGGTGCGGCCCTTCACCTAGCTCTGCTGAGCTGTGCCCTTAGGCAGCAACGACCTCGATGCCGAGCTTCGCGGCAACCTCGGGGTGCAGCCGGACGGACACCTGGTATCCGCCGAGCGTCTTGATCGGCGAGCCGAGCTCGACGCGACGCTTGTCGACGTCCGGGCCACCGGCAGACTTGATCGCCGAAGCGATGTCGGCCGGGGTGACGGAGCCGAACAGGCGGCCGGCGTCGCCAGAGCGAACAGCCAGCCGGACCTTGACGGCCTCGAGCTTGGCCTTGATCTCGTTGGCCTGCTCGATCGTCGCGATCTCGTGAATCTTGCGGGCGCGGCGGATCTGCGCCACGTCCTTCTCGCCACCCTTGGTCCAGCGAATGGCAAAGCCACGCGGAACCAGGTAGTTACGGGCGTACCCGTCCTTGACGTCCACGACGTCACCTGCGGCACCGAGGCCTGTGACCTCGTGGGTGAGGATGATCTTCATGATTCGGTCACCCTTCCCTTATCGCGCGGTGGACGTGTAGGGCAGCAGCGCCATCTCACGGCTGTTCTTGACTGCCGTGGCGACGTCACGCTGGTGCTGCGTGCAGTTGCCGGTGACGCGGCGGGCACGGATCTTGCCGCGGTCGGAAATGAACTTCCGCAGCATGTTCGTGTCCTTGTAGTCCACGTACTGGGTCTTGTCCTTGCAGAACGCGCAGACCTTCTTCTTAGGCTTGCGCACAGGCGGCTTCGCCATGGTGTTTCTCCTGTGTGATCAAGAAGTGGGGGTACGAGCAGCCCTAGAAGGGAGGCTCGTCCGAGTAGCCGCCGCCAGAACCACCAGATCCGCCGGAACCGCCGGAGCTTCCGCCCCAACCGCCTCCGCCGCCCTGCTGGCCCCCGCCCTGCTGACCGCCGGCCGGCGCGCTGGTGGCCCACGGGTCGTCGGCGGGAGCACCGCCGCCGCCCTGCTGGCCGCCGCCACCGGAACCGCCGCCCCAGTTGCCGCCGCCCTGCTGGCCACCGCCGTATCCACCCTGGCCGCCGCCCTGGCCACCGCGACCACTGGTCTTGGTGACCTTGGCCGTGGCGCTCTTCAAGCTGGGGCCGACTTCCTCGACGTCCAGCTCGTAGACCGTGCGCTTGACGCCCTCACGGTCCTCGTAGGACCGCTGCTTCAACCGGCCCTGCACGACGACGCGCATGCCTCGCTGAAGCGACTCCGCGACGTTCTCCGCCGCCTGACGCCAGACCGAGCAGGTGAGGAACAGGCCTTCGCCGTCCTTCCACTCATTGGTCTGCCGGTCGAAGATGCGGGGAGTGGACGCGACACGGAACTTCGCGACCGCCGCACCGGACGGGGTGAAGCGCAGCTCGGGGTCGTCGACGAGATTGCCGACGACCGTGATGACGGTCTCGCCTGCCATGGGTGAACCTCTCGGCGGGGATTGCTTCTGGCTGCTTGCTACTCGAACCCGGGAACCGCTGAGCTAGATGCTCAGTGGGTCTCGGGACGGAGGACCTTGGTCCGGAGGACCGACTCGTTCAGGTTCATCTGTCGGTCGAGCTCCTTGACGACCGCAGGCTCGGCCTGCAGGTCGATGACCGAGTAGATGCCCTCAGGCTTCTTCTTGATCTCGTAAGAGAGACGACGACGGCCCCAGGTGTCGACCTTCTCGACCTTTCCGTTGCCCTCACGGACGACGGAGAGGAAGTTCTCGATCAGCGGGGAGACAGCTCGCTCCTCGAGATCGGGGTCGAGGATGACCATCACTTCGTAGTGACGCATGTGGAACCCACCTCCTTTGGACTCAGCGGCCACGGTCGTTCCGTGGCAGGAGGGTCGTGATGCGTAAGCAACAGTGTCTCCGAGTAAAACAGCCGCCACTGACAGCGCCCGTCTTCGATGATCGAGGGGAGCTGCGGTGCTGGCTCAAGGCAGACACGGGTGCAGACCGTACAGAGTACCCGCAGACGGGCTTCCGGTTGAAATCCGGTGTTCAGGGCGCACAATCGAGACAGTCGCGGTGTGATCGGCACAACATCGCACCGCTCTTCTGCCAGGAGGTGCTCCATGGCGCAGACAATGCGGTCCCCCGGTGGCCGAACCGCTCCCAGCCGCGTCGCCAACGCCCGTCCCGCCACCGGTTCGCTCTTCGCCACGGACGGCAGGCCCCATCCGCTCCAGGAAGGGCTGATGGCGGTCACAGGGGTGCTGGGCGTCCTCGCCTTCGTGTCGGCGCAGTTCTACAGCCTGCACCTGCTCAGCTCGTGGGCGGGCCTGATCGGCCTGCTGGTGGGCGCGTACGGGCAGTTCCACTCCAGGACCACCTGGCAGCGGTTCGGCTTCGTGATGGGCATGGGGTCCTCCGCCGTCGGCTTCTATCTGGGGATGGCGCACGGAGGCCTCTTCGGCGGCGTCATCACCTGACCGGCAGAACCTCGGCCGACTCCGCTCGGCCACCCCTCGCGGGGCTCCAGCAGGCCATGCGGCGAGGCGGCAGCCCGGTTCGGTCCCGACGGGGCCGGGCCGGGCGCCCGTCGGCCACAGTAGGCTTCGGCGCGAGAGCCGGAGCCCCTGACCGATGGGGACACACCTGCCGAGGAGCGCCCCAGCATGAGTCTGACCCTGAGGACCATCAGCCGAGAACAGCATCTGGCCTACATCCAGAGCCTCCCCTCGGCCAGTCACTGCCAGGTCCCGGCGTGGGCTGATGTGAAGACCGAGTGGCGCTCCGAGAACCTCGGATGGTTCGACAAGAGCGGCGAGATGGTCGGCGCCGGCCTGGTGCTCTACCGCCAGCTGCCCAAGATCAAGCGCTATCTCGCCTACCTCCCCGAGGGCCCGGTCATCAACTGGTACGCCCCGAACCTGGACGAGTGGCTGCAGCCGATGCTCGCCCACCTGAAGCAGCAGGGCGCCTTCTCCGTGAAGATGGGCCCGCCCGTGGTCATCCGGCGCTGGGACTCGGCCGCCATCAAGTCGGGCATCCAGGATCCCGACGTGAAGCGGCTCCGCGACGTCGAGGCGAGCCACATCGAGCCCCGCGCCTTCGAGGTCTCCGACCGGCTGCGCAAGATGGGCTGGCAGCAGGGCGAGGACGGCGGTGCCGGCTTCGGTGACGTACAGCCGCGCTATGTCTTCCAGGTGCCGCTGGCCAACCGCTCCCTCGAGGACGTCCTGAAGGGCTTCAACCAGCTCTGGCGACGCAACATCAAGAAGGCCGACAAGGCCGGCGTCGAGGTCGTCCAGGGAGGCTACGAAGACCTCGCCGAGTGGCAGCGGCTGTACGAGATCACCGCCGTGCGCGACCACTTCAGGCCGCGCCCGCTCTCGTACTTCCAGCGGATGTGGACGGTGCTCAACTCCGAGGACCCCAACCGCATGCGGCTGTACTTCGCCCGGCACAACGGAGTGAACCTCTCGGCAGCCACGATGCTCGTCGTCGGTGGCCACGTCTGGTACTCCTACGGCGCCTCCGACAACATCGGGCGCGAGGTCCGCCCCTCCAACGCCATGCAGTGGCGCATGCTGCGCGACTCGTATGCCATGGGCGCGACCGTCTACGACCTTCGCGGCATCAGTGACTCGCTGGACGAGACCGACCACCTCTTCGGCCTGATCCAGTTCAAGGTGGGCACCGGCGGGGAAGCCGTCGAGTACGTCGGCGAATGGGACTTCCCCCTCAACAAGCTGCTGCACAAGGCGCTCGATATGTACATGTCGCGCCGCTAGGCGCACCCCGGTCACGATCACCACCAGCTCCTCTCCCTCATCTCACTTACACCGCAGCCACCAGAAAGGTTCCGGGCCGGCCATGGCGCTCTCCCTCTACGTCGACACCGCGCGCTGGCGGGCGCACCAGAAATCCGTGCTCGACCAGTTCCCGGGGCTCGTCCCCGTCTGCAAGGGCAACGGATACGGCTTCGGTCACGAGCGGCTGGCCGACGAGGCGATCCGCTTCGGGTCCGAGACCCTGGCCGTCGGCACCACGTACGAGGCCGCCCGCATCAAGGACTGGTTCAGCGGCGACCTGCTGGTGCTCACCCCCTTCCGCAGGGGCGAGGAGCCGGTGCCGCTGCCCGACCGCGTCATCCGGTCCGTCTCCTCCGTGGACGGCGTGCACGCTCTGGTGGGTGCGCGGGTGGTCATCGAGTGCATGAGCTCGATGAAGCGCCACGGCGTGAAGGAGGAGGAGCTCGGCCAGCTGCACGCGGCGATAGAGGACGTGCGTCTCGAAGGGTTCGCCCTGCACCTCCCCCTCGACCGCACGGACGGTTCGGACGCCGTCGAGGAGGTCATCACCTGGATGGACCGCCTCCGAGCCGCCCGGCTGCCCCTGCACACGATGTTCGTCAGCCACCTGCGTGCCGAGGAGCTGGCCCGCCTCCAGCAGCAGTTCCCGCAGACCCGCTTCCGCGCGCGCATCGGCACACGGCTCTGGCTCGGCGATCACGAGGCGACCGAGTACCGCGGCGCCGTGCTCGACGTCACCCGCGTCGTCAAGGGCGACCGGTTCGGCTACCGCCAGCAGAAGGCCGCGTCCGACGGGTGGCTCGTGGTCGTCGCCGGCGGGACCTCGCACGGCGTGGGCCTGGAGGCTCCGAAGGCCCTGCACGGGGTGATGCCTCGCGCCAAGGGCGTCGCACGGGCGGGGCTGGCCACCGTGAACCGCAACCTGTCGCCGTTCGTCTGGGCGGGCAAGCAGCGCTGGTTCGCCGAGCCGCCGCACATGCAGGTGTCGATCCTCTTCGTCCCCTCGGACGCCCAGGAGCCGAGGGTCGGCGACGAACTGGTGGCCCACCTGCGCCACACGACCACCCAGTTCGACCGCCTCGTGGACCGGTAGCCCCGGCCCTCGCTCAGTCGGACGCCGTCCGGCCGGCGGTGCCCCACTCCACCCGCGGTCCTTCGACCGCGGGTGCGGTGTTTCCGGCCGCACGGCGGCCGGCCGGGCCCGGGAGCGCGACCTTGTCCGGCGCGCGGTCGAGCACCCCGCCCGACGGGTCGTCGGCCCCGTCGCGCCGCACGGGGTCCTTCTCCGGCCTCAGGATGTCCCTGACGACCATGGCGCACAGGTAGAGCGTGCCCAGCAGGTGCAGGAGGATCGCGACCTGGTAGCCCTCCTGCGGAAGCCCCTGGTGCTTGTCCCCGCTCGTCGTGTAGGCGAGGTAGAACCAGATGCCCAGGAAGTACATGACCTCGCAGGCCTGCCAGACGAGGAAGTCGCGCCAGCGGGGCCTGGCGAGCGCGGCCAGCGGGATCAGCCAGAGCACGTACTGCGGCGAGTAGACCTTGTTCGTCAGGATGAACGCGGCCACCACCAGGAACGCGAGCTGTGCGAACCGGGGCCTGCGCCTGGCCGCCAGTGCCAGTCCGGCGATGCCCGCGCAGAGCACGATCATCAGCGCCACGGAGGCGGTGTTGACGGTGTCCACATCGATGGGCCGGCCCGTGCGCTGGGTGATGACCAGCCAGAAGGAGCCGTAGTCGATCTGCCGTTCCTGGCTGAACGTGTAGAACTTCTTCCAGCCCTCGGGGGCGTAGAGCATCACCGGCAGGTTCACCACCAGCCAGGCCGCGGCCGCGCCGAGGACGGCGGAACCGCACTCGCGCCACTTCCCGGCCCGCCAGCACAGCACCAGCAGGGGCCCCAGGAGCAGCACGGGATACAGCTTGGCGGCTGTCGCCAGGCCGATCAGGACTCCGAAGGCGAGCGGCTTGCTCCGGGACCACATGAGCATCGCCGCGGCCGTCAGCGCGACGGCGAGCAGGTCCCAGTTGATGGTCGCGGTGAGGGCGAGGGCAGGGGCGAGCGCGACGAGCAGGCCGTCCCACGGGCGGCGCCGGTGCGTACGGGCGACGCACACTGCGATGATCACGGCGCAGATCATCAGCATGCCCGCGTTGACCATCCAGTAGATCTGCTCGCGCTGCTGGATCGGGTCCGAGGACGGCGTCAGCGTCAGCCAGGACGCGATCTGCATGAAGAGGCCGGTCAGGACGGGGTACTCGAGGTACGCCATGTCACCGCTGAGCCGGTCGAAATACGGCACGAGCCCGTCGGCGAAGCCGCGCCCGAGATAGAGGTGCGGGATGTCGGAGTAGCAGGCGTGCGTGTACTGCGAGCTGGTGCCGCGGAACCAGGCCCAGTCGTAGCAGGGGATCTTCTGCACCATGCCCAGTGCGAACATCCCGATCGCCAGGAGGGCGATCACACGCACCGGCGTGAGCGGTCCGGAACCGAACCGTGCCCAGCGACCCGCCGGCCCGCCGATCAGTTCGCTGCCCGCTGCGGCGATCTCGTCCTGTCGCGTGGGCGGTACGACGGACGGCTCCTGGTCCACGCTCGTGGCTTCTGCGCTTGGCATGCCCCACATCCTGCCGTACGGCGCTGTGGGCGGGCGTGGACCGCCCACAGGACGCACGAGGGGCCGCCGGCACCTGGCGGGTGCGGGCGGCCCCTCTCGTACGCGTCGGGCGGGCCCCGAGGGGCTCACCGGCGGGCGATGGTGGTGTCCACCGCCCGCCGACGCCCTATCCGCCGCCTCCGAAGAGCTGACCGTTGCTGCTCGAACTGCCGTTGGTCGTGCCCTGCGTGCTGCCTTGCGTGCTGCCCTGCGTACTGCCCTGCGTGTTGCCTTGTGTCGTGCCTTGGTTCGTCCCGGCGTTGGCACTGCCGTCCGTGGTTCCCGCGTTCGTGGTCCCGTCGGTGGTGCCGCCGTCGTCCTGGCCCTGAGTCGTTCCGCCGTCGTTCTTGCAGTCCCAGTCGAGCGGCGCACACGTGTCGCTCGGCGTGGGGGACGGGGTCGTCGGGGTGGGCGACGGCGTCTCGGGGGCCTTGGTGGTCTCCGAGGGCGAAGGCGTCGGGCTCGGCGTCGGGCTGGGGCTGGCGCCGCCGCCGTAGACCTTCTCGCCGTACGGTTCGGGCTTCGGGAAGGCGATGACCTTCTTGCCCTGCATGGCCTCGGCCATGTAGTCGTGCCAGATCTGTGCCGGGAACGAGGCACCGTGGATCGACTTCTCGCCGCCGGTGCCGTACATCTCCAGGAACTTGCGGTCCTTCTTCGTCTCGTCGTCGTCCAGCCGGAACATGCTGACGGCGGTGGACAGCTGCGGGGTGTAGCCGACGAACCAGGCCGACTTGTTGCCGTCGGTGGTACCCGTCTTGCCCGCCACGTCGCGTCCCGGCAGTTGGGCGGGGGTACCCGTCCCGTGCTCGACGACGTTCTTCAGCACGTCGGTGACGTTGTCCGCAATGGCGCTGGGGAACGCCGACTTGGTCACTGTCTCGTGCTGGTAGATGACGTCGCCCCTGTGCTTCACCTCAGTGACCGAGAAGGGGTCCCTCTGCTTGCCGCTGGTGGCGAAGGTGGCATAGGCACCGGCCATGCGGATGGCACTCGGAGAGGACGTACCGATGGAGAACGAGGGCACGTTCGAGTCGGCCATGAACTCGTCGTCACGCAGTCCCGCGTCCTTGGCCGCCTGCTTGACCTTGTCGGTGCCGACGTCCATGCCGAGCTGGACGTAGGGGGAGTTCGCGGACTGCTCCATGGCGTAGCGCAGGGTGATGGGGCCGTAGCTGCGATCGCCGTCGTTGGTCTGGAGCAGCTCGGCCTGGTCCTCGCCGTGCCAGACCTCGCCCTTGTAGTCCGTGATCCTCAACTTGTTGTCGCCGTTGTAGATGCTCTTCTGCGACACGAGCTCGCGGTCCGAACTGCCCTGGTCGGCAGGCAGCTTCGGGTCGCGCTTCCCGTACTGCATGGCTGCTGCCAGCACGAACGGCTTCCACGTCGAGCCGACCTGGGCACCGGTCGCGTCGGCGTTGTTGGTGTAGTGCTTCGTCGCGTCCTGGCCGCCGTACGTGGCGACGATGGCGCCCGTCTTGGCGTCCACCGAAGCGCCGCCGAACTGGACGTGCGTGTCCTTGTCAGGGCGCTTCTTAAGGTCGATCTTGGCCTTGTAGACCGTGTTGATGGCCTTCTCGAGCTGCCCGACCTTCTTCTGGTCGAACGTCGTGTGGATCTCGTAGCCGCCCAGGGCGAGTTCCTTGCCGGTGATGTGCCTATCGTTGTGCGCGAGGAAGTACTTCCTGGCGAGGTCGACGAGGTATCCGGTCTGGCCGTCCAGCTTGGCGTCCGTCTGGGGCTTCTCCGGCATGGGGAAGGTCGTGTACTTGGCGCGGTCGGCCGCGCTCATCCGGCCGTCCTTGACCTCTTCGTCGAGGATCCACTCCCAGCGCTCCTTGGCCCGCCGGGTGTTCTCCTTCTCCGTGGCCTTCACCGGATCCACCTCCGGGGCGCCGGCGGGGTCGTAGTAGCTCGCGCCCTTGAGCAGCGTCGCCAGGAAGGCGCACTGGCTCGGGTCCAGCTCCTGGGCGTCCTTCTTGTAGTACGCACGCGCCGCGGCCTGCAGTCCGTAAGCACCACGTCCGTAATAGGAGACGTTGAGGTACCCCTTCATGACCTTCTCTTTGGTCTGCGTCTTGCCGACCTTGAGCGTGATGAAGAGTTCCTTGAACTTCCGGCTCAGAGTCTGGTCCTGGGACAGCATCGAGTTCTTGACGTACTGCTGGGTGATCGTCGAACCGCCCTGGGTGTCACCCCCCTTCGCCATGTTGTAGAAGGCGCGGGCGATGCCCATGGGGTCGATGCCCCTGTCGTGTTCGAACGACTTGTTCTCCGCGGAGATGACGGCGTTCCTCATCGCCTCCGGAATCTGGGCGTACTCGATCTCCTGCCGGTTGACGTCACCGCCCGTGGCGACCATCCGCGTGTTGTCGGCCCAGTAGTAGACGTTGTTCTGGGCGGTGGCGAGGTCCTTGGGCTCCGGTGGGACCACCAGGGCGTAGGCGATACCGGCGGCGCCCATCATGGCGCCGAGGAAGCCCAAGGTCAGGCCGGAGAACAGCTTCCACGACGGAACCCAGCGGCGTGCACCGTACTTGCCGGCGCGCGGGTAGTCGATGAGGCGCTTCTTGCCTGAATCGGCACGCCCCCTGCCACGGCCTTCCGGACCGCTGCTGTCACCCCCTCCGCGGCGCCTGCTCCCGCCCCGCTGGGCGGCGCGGCGCGCCTCGGCGCGGCCGCCGTACGACGACTCCTCGCCATGCGCGTCGGAGGGTGACTCTGACATTGCTCTGCGTGACGCATCGGTGCGGCGTCCAGCAGGCTGTTGGGCGGCTCGTCTGGCCGCTGCGCGCCCGCCACCTTGCGGTTGGGACGCTTTGCGACGGTGCTCGCTCATCGAACGACTACTCCTCGGGCAGGCAAGAGTGCCTGGAAGCGGCAGTTGAGATCCGGTCCCCCCGAATTACGGACAAGCCCTGCGGAAGGCTCAGCCGCGATACATCCGGCAGTCCGCGATAACGGACGCGACGCGCCGTCTCGTGGTTCCCGGTGGTCTGCATGCCGCACAGACTACGCACGGTCAAAAACCTCTGGGGACCGAACTTCACCCCAAATCACGCAAGTCGATCCCTATGAATCGCCGATGTGACGCCGGTCACGAACCATGCCCTTGTCGAACATCGCGGACCGATCTATCGTGCTGATGTATCGACTCGATACATCAGCACGGCATAAGGTGGGTCCATCGGCCCCGCGGACGCAGGGCGAAGGAGGGACGGCGAAGGTGAGCAGACGCTCAGGCATCCTCGAATTCGCCGTGCTCGGCCTGCTCCGTGAGTCGCCGATGCACGGGTACGAGCTGCGGAAGCGTCTCAACACGTCGCTGGGGATCTTCCGCGCCTTCAGCTACGGCACCCTCTACCCCTGCCTCAAGACGCTGGTCGCGAGCGGCTGGTTGATCGAGGAGCCGATGAGCCTCCCGGCGTCGCCGCCCGCCACAGGCCGCGGGGTCGCTCCCGCGTCCTCCTTGGCAGGACGGCGCGCCAAGATCGTCTACAGGCTGACGGCGGAGGGCAAGGAGCACTTCGAGGAGCTGCTCTCGCACACCGGCCCCGACGCCTGGGAGGACGAGCACTTCGCGGCTCGCTTCGCCTTCTTCGGACAGACGGAACGGGACGTGCGGATGCGCGTGCTCGAAGGGCGTCGCAGCAGGCTGGAGGAGCGGCTCGAGAAGATGCGCGCCTCGCTGGCCCGCACCCGGGAACGACTCGACGACTACACGCTTGAGCTGCAGCGACACGGCATGGAATCCGTGGAGCGCGAGGTGCGCTGGCTGAACGAGCTCATCGAGAGCGAGCGGTCGGGAAAGGATCGGCGACGATCCTCGCCCGAGGGCTCCCCTCAGCACGAAACATCAGGAGAGACGGGCGGCCTGCCCCGGCACGGGGACCAATCCCGGCCGGATCCGTCCGACGACACGAAGTGAGATCCCCGCAGAACCGCGTGCGGTACCGGGGAACACCGAGAACACACAGGGAGCAATCGGCATGGGTTCGGTTCGCGTAGCCATCGTCGGCGTGGGCAACTGCGCCGCCTCACTGGTGCAGGGCGTCGAGTTCTACAAGGACGCCGATCCGGCCGGCAAGGTGCCCGGCCTGATGCACGTCCAGTTCGGCGAGTACCACGTGGGTGACGTCGAGTTCGTCGCCGCCTTCGACGTCGACGCGAAGAAGGTCGGCCTCGACCTCGCGGACGCCATCGGCGCCAGCGAGAACAACACCATCAAGATCGCCGACGTGCCCACCACCGGCGTGACCGTCCAGCGCGGCCACACCCACGACGGGCTCGGCAAGTACTACCGCGAGACCATCGAGGAGTCCACCGAGGCCCCCGTCGACATCGTCCAGATCCTCAAGGACAAGCAGGTCGACGTCCTCGTCTGCTACCTGCCCGTCGGTTCCGAGGTCGCTGCGAAGTTCTACGCGCAGTGCGCCATCGACGCCAAGGTCGCATTCGTCAACGCCCTGCCGGTGTTCATCGCGGGCACCAAGGAGTGGGCGGACAAGTTCACCGAGGCCGGTGTCCCGATCGTCGGCGACGACATCAAGTCGCAGGTCGGCGCCACCATCACGCACCGCGTGATGGCGAAGCTCTTCGAGGACCGGGGCGTCATCCTGGACCGCACGATGCAGCTGAACGTCGGCGGCAACATGGACTTCAAGAACATGCTCGAGCGTGAGCGCCTGGAGTCCAAGAAGATCTCGAAGACGCAGGCCGTCACCTCGCAGATCCGCGACCGTGAGCTCGGCGCCGACAACGTCCACATCGGTCCCTCGGACTACGTGGCCTGGCTCGACGACCGCAAGTGGGCGTACGTGCGCCTCGAGGGCCGCGCCTTCGGCGACGTCCCGCTGAACCTGGAGTACAAGCTCGAGGTCTGGGACTCCCCGAACTCCGCCGGTGTCATCATCGACGCCGTCCGCGCGGCGAAGATCGCCAAGGACCGCGGCATCGGCGGCCCGATCCTCTCGGCCTCCTCGTACTTCATGAAGTCCCCGCCGGTCCAGTACTTCGACGACGAGGCCCGCGAGAACGTCGAGAAGTTCATCAGCGGCGAGGTCGAGCGCTGACCGACCCGGGCGACGCTTGTTCGCTTCTGTGAGGGGTCCCCGGGCAATCCGCCCGGGGACCCCTCATGTGTGTGACCCTTGCCCACATGCCTGTCGTGCGTGATCTTCGCGTGCTCCTGCGCCTGAGGAACTTCCGTCGCCTGCTGGCCGTACGGCTTCTCTCCCAGTGCGCCGACGGCGTCTACCAGGTCGCGCTCGCCACCTACGTCGTCTTCTCGCCGGAGAACCAGACGACGCCGGGGGCCATCGCCTCCGCCATGGCCGTACTGCTGCTCCCGTACTCGCTGATCGGCCCCTTCGCCGGAGTGCTGCTCGACCGCTGGCCACGCCGCCAGGTCTTCCTCTACGGCAACCTCCTGCGGGCCGGCCTGGCCTGCTGCACGGCCCTGCTGCTCCTGAACCCGGTCCCGGACTGGCTGTTCTACGTGTCCGCCCTCTGCGTCACCGCGGTGAACCGCTTCGTCCTGGCCGGCCTCTCGGCGGCCCTGCCCCGCGTGGTGGACACCGACCGGCTCGTCATCGCCAACTCGCTCTCCCCGACCGCTGGAACGCTGGCCGCCACAGCGGGCGGAGGTCTCGCGCTGGCCATCCGGCTGCTGACCGACGGGTCCGACGCCGCAGTCGTCCTGCTGGGCGCTCTCCTCTATCTCCTGTCGGCCGTGGTCTCCCTGTCGCTGCCTCGCACCCTCCTCGGGCCTGACCGGAGCCGACACCGTGTACGACTGCGCGAGGCGCTGAGCGCCACGGCGTCGGGCCTGCTGGCCGGGCTGCGCCATCTGGCGGAACGCAAGGACGCGGCCCGGGCGCTGACCGCGATGACGGTGCTGCGGTTCTGCTACGGGGCGCTCACCGTCATGCTGCTGATGCTCTGCCGGTACGCCTGGTCCGACAGCGAGTCCGACGGCCTCGCCCTGCTCGGTCTCGCCCTCGGCGCGTCGGCTGCGGGATTCTTCGTGGCCGCCCTCGTCACGCCATGGGCCGTCGGCCGGTTCGGCCGGTTCGGCTGGATGGGCGGGTGCGCCGGAGCGGCGGCCCTGCTGGAACCTGCGCTGGGGCTGTCGTTCACCCCCGCCCCGATGGTGGCAGCGGCGTTCATCCTCGGACTCGTCACCCAGGGAGCGAAGATCGCAACGGATACACAGGTGCAGACATCGGTGGACGACGCATACCGCGGCCGGATCTTCTCCCTCTACGACGTCCTGTTCAACGTCGCCTTCGTGGCGGCCGCCGCCCTGTCCGCCCTCGCGCTTCCAGCAGACGGCCGATCAGTCATCGTGGTGGTCACCGTGGCCGCCCTCTACGCCGCGACCTCGGCAGCACTGTTGCGGCGACGTCGTGCACAGCTGACATCGGCACCGACCCCCACCAACAAGTGAGGGGTGCTGTTTCACGTGAAACAGCACCCCTCAACCGCGTGACCACCGTTTCACGGGTCATGTTTCACGTGAAACATGACCCGTGACAGCGCCGGACGCGCATGGGTGTGGTGGACCTGGTGGACGCGACCCCATCAGTCCTGAGCGGCCCACCACTCCTTCAGAGCGGCAACCGCGGCATCACGCCCCATCGGCCCGTTCTCCAACCGCAGTTCCATCAGGAAGGCGTAGGCCTTGCCGATGACCGGCCCGGGCCCCACGCCCAGGATCTGCATGATCTCGTTCCCGTCCAGATCCGGCCGGATCGCGTCCAGCTCCTCCTGGTCCTGCAACTGCGCGATGCGCTCCTCAAGCCCGTCATAGGTGCGCGACAAGGCATTCGCCTTGCGCTTGTTCCGCGTCGTGCAGTCGGACCGCGTCAGCTTGTGCAGGCGGTCCAGCAGGGGCCCGGCATCCCGTACGTACCTCCGTACGGCGGAGTCGGTCCACTCGCCGTCACCGTAGCCGTGGAAGCGCAGATGAAGCTCCACCAGCTTCGAGACGTCCTTGACCAGGTCGTTGGAGTACTTGAGCTCCGCCATCCGCTTCTTGGCCATCTTGGCTCCCACCACTTCATGGTGGTGGAACGAGACACGGCCGTCCTTCTCGAAACGCCGCGTCCTCGGCTTGCCGATGTCGTGCAGCAGGGCGGCCAGTCGCAGGACGAGGTCGGGCCCGTCCTCCTCGAGGTCGATGGCCTGCTCCAGGACCGTCAGGGAGTGCTCGTAGACGTCCTTGTGACGGTGATGCTCGTCACTTTCCAGGCGCAGCGCGGGGAGCTCGGGGAGCACCCGGTCGGCCAGACCGGTTTCCACGAGGAGCCCCAGTCCCTTGCGGGGGTGCCCGGACAGGAGCAGCTTGTTGAGTTCCTCACGGACCCGCTCGGCAGAGACGATCTCGATGCGCTCCGCCATGTCGGTCATCGCCGTGACGACCTCGGGAGCGACGTCGAAGTCCAGCTGAGCGGCGAACCGGGCTGCGCGCAGCATGCGCAGCGGGTCGTCGGAGAACGAGGCTTCGGGTGTACCCGGGGTGCGCAGCACACGCTGATCGAGGTCGTCGAGCCCGCCGTGCGGGTCGATGAACTCCTTCTCGGGCAAGGCGACAGCCATGGCGTTCACCGTGAAGTCGCGCCGTACGAGGTCCTCCTCGATCGAGTCGCCGTAGGAGACCTCCGGCTTGCGCGAGGTCCTGTCGTACGCCTCGGACCGGTAGGTGGTGACCTCGATCTGATAGCCGTCCTTCTGCAGACCGACGGTGCCGAAGGCGATTCCGACCTCCCAGACCGAGTCGGCCCACGGCCGGACGATCTTGAGTACGTCCTCAGGGCGGGCGTCGGTCGTGAAGTCCAGATCGTTTCCGAGCCGGCCGAGCAACGCGTCGCGGACGGATCCTCCGACCAGGGCGAGACCGAATCCGGCTTCCTGGAATCGACGGGCGAGGTCGTCGGCGACGGGGGAGACCCGCAGCAGTTCGCTGACTGCGCGGTGCTGCACCTGGCTCAGGGCACGGGGGCTGTCTTCGTTGGCGTTCGGCACAACAGAAAAGGGTACGTGCACGGACCGGCCCGGGCGTCCGCGTTTCCGGCGACCCTGCGACACTCTCACGATCATGTGGCATGGACCCCGGCACTCAGCCCGCGGGCTCATCGTTACCATGCGTGGACGCAGAGACCGGCAGGACCGGCATCCAACCGACGAAGAGGGACGGGTACGCGTGGCCGAGGCGGCAGACTTCCAGGGGACGAAACCCTCCCCTGCCCGCCGGTGGCTCCGGCGCACAGCCTCCTTGATCGCCGGGGCACCGCTGATCACCGGCCTCCTGGCCGGCCCCGCGGCGCCTTCCGCGCAGGCCGGGGAGGCCGCCAAGGCCCCCACCGGATCACGCACCGTCGATGTGTCCCTGGACACGCTCTCTCCCAGCGCACCGGTCGAGGGCGACACCCTCAGCATCTCCGGGACGCTGACGAACAAGGGCAGGAAGCCGGTCACCGACGCCGAGGTCGACCTGCGGGTCGGACCGGCGCTCTCCGGCAGGGGCGCGATCGACGAGGCGGCCAAGCGCACCGGGTACCTGCCCGGCAGCGACCCCGCCAAGCTCGGTGGCAAGTACGCGGTGAAGGTCTCCGAGCTCGGCCCCGGGGTCAGCCAGGACTTCACGCTCTCGGTTCCGGTGGACAAGCTGGACCTGGACGACGAAGGCGTCTACCAGCTCGGGGTGTCCCTCACCGGCAAGACCTCCGACTACGCCTACGACCAGGTGCTCGGCATCCAGCGCACCTTCCTCCCCTGGCAGCCCGAGGACAGCAAGGACAGGACCAGGCTGACCTTCCTGTGGCCGCTGATCGCGTCCGCGCACGTCACGGCCGAGACGGGCTCGGACGAACAGCAGACGCCCGTCTTCTCGAACGACGACCTGGCCCTCGAACTCGCTCCGGGCGGCCGGCTGGAACAGCTGGTGTCGCTGGGCAGTCCGCTTCCCGTGACCTGGGTGATCGACCCCGACCTGCTGGCCTCGGTCGACGCGATGACCAAGAACTACCGCGTCAGAGTCGGTGACAAGACCGTCGCGGGGACCAACCAGGCCATCGCCAAGAAGTGGCTCAACGACCTGGAAGGGGCGGTCAAGGACGGAAAAGTGGTGGCTCTGCCGTTCGCCGACCCGGACCTGGCCTCCATCGCCCACCGCGGCAAGAACGTCTCGGGCACCCTCAGCCATCTGCAGACGGCGACCGAGGTGGCCGGCAAGACCGTGGAGACGGTTCTGCACGTCAAACCGTCGACCGATTTCGCCTGGCCCCTGGACGGCGCGATCGACCCCTCCGTGGTGGACGTCGCCACGTCCGCCGGCGCGCACAAGGTGATCGCCCGCAGCGACAGTTTCGACGAGACGGGCGGGCTCCCCTACACGCCGACATCGGCCCGTCCGATCGGCGGGGGCACCACCGCCGTCGTCGCCGACCACCGGCTGTCCACGGCGTTCACGGGCGACCTGGCCAAGGCCGGGACCTCGACGCTCGCCGTCCAGAAGTTCCTGGCCCAGACGCTCGCACTGACGGAACAGGATTCCGACGGCGAACGCAGCATCGTCGTCGCCCCCCAGCGCGCTCCCACCGCCGCACAGGCCCAGACCATGGCACGCGCGCTGCAGGCACTCACCCCCGAGCGCTGGACCCGGCCGCTCGACCTGGTGGCGGCCGCGGAAGAGAAGCCGGACGCCCAGGCCACCACCCGGGTGCCCAGGGCGTCCCAGTACCCGAAGAAGCTGCGCAGCCAGGAACTGCCCACGCAGGCGTTCCAGGACATCAGGACGACGCAGAACTCGCTGGACAGCTTCCAGGTGATCCTCACCCAGCCCGACCGGGTGGTGACTCCTTTCGGGAACGCGATCAACCGAGCCGTCTCGACCTCCTGGCGGGGGAAGCCCCTGGAGGCGCAGCGGTACCGCGATTCCGTCCGTACCTACCTGCAGGGCCTCACCGACGAGGTGCAGCTGATCACGAAGTCGGACGTGACCCTGTCCGGGCGCAGCGCGACGATCCCCGTGACCGTGCAGAACAAGCTGGTCCAGGGTGTCGACCACCTGGTGCTCCGTCTGACCTCGGGCAATGCCACCCGGCTCAAGCTCAACGAGGGCGGAGCGGTCGCCGAGAAGCCGATCGAGATCGGCGGCGGGCACAGCCAGTCCGTGAAGTTCGACGCGTCCGCCAATGCCAACGGCCAGGCACAGGTCACGGCCCGGCTCTTCACGACGGACAATGTGCCGTACGGCGACGCGATGACGTTCACCGTGAAGGTCTCGGAAGTCACGCCCACCGTGTTGCTCGTCATCGCCGGCGGGCTGCTTCTGCTGGTCCTGGCGGGCATCCGGATGTACACCCACCGCAAGCGCGCAGCCGCCGATGACACGGCGGAGGGCGGCGGCGGTGAACCCGAGCAGCCGAGTGACCCGCGGCCGGACACCGGTCCGGAAAGCGGTGCCCCGTCGGGCCCGGGTGAGAAAGTGGACCGTTGAGCGACGTCTGTCGGGGCCGGTCGGCCGCGGACAATGAGGTGGGGTTTCGATGAACGCGCCGTACGACGGTGACCGCGGCCAGGGCGCGGGCGGAGCTGGGTCCTCCGGCGGTCCGCCGGTGCCACCCGGCCCCGGCCAGGACGGGGAGAGCCCCGACCCGTACCTGCAGCAGGCCTACGACCACGATCCGTACCGCGCCCAGGACCTCGCCGCGCAGGATCCGGTGGCCGAGGCGCTCTACGACCGTGCCTCCCACCCGCCACCGCCTCCCGGGACCTACCAGGAGCCGCAGGCGCTCTACCAGCAGCCTCCCGCGGCCCAGTACGCACCCGACCCCCGGATCTGGGCGCAGACACCGCCACCGGAGCCCGCAGGCCCCTCCCGGCACCTTCCTTACGGTGACAACCCCGCGACCACCCAGTACGTGGGGGTGGACGACCTGGTCACGCAGGCGTCGGACGACCGTGAGGAGCAGGACGCCTTCGCCCACCTCTTCCGCGACCAGGAGGGATCGGGCCGCCCTCCGGGCACTCCCGCCGAACCGGAAGCCGCTCCGGCAGCCGTGCCGCCGAAATCCGGGGGCAAGGCAGCCGGGATACTGAAGTCGAGCGCCCTCATGGCCGCCGGCACCATGGTGTCCAGGCTCACAGGCTTCGTACGCAGCCTCGTCATCACCGCCGCGCTGGGTGCCGCTCTGCTCGGTGACAGCTTCACCATCGCGTACACCCTGCCCACGATGATCTACATCCTGACCGTGGGCGGCGGGCTCAACTCCGTCTTCGTCCCCCAGCTCGTCCGGTCCATGAAGGACGACGCCGACGGTGGCGAGGCCTACGCGAACCGGCTGCTGACGCTCGTGATGGTGGCCCTGGGTGCGATCGTCGCGGCCGCCGTCTTCGCGGCTCCCTGGCTGATCCACCTCATGTCGAGCAGCATCGCGAACAACCCCGCGGCCGACAGCGTGGCCGTGACGTTCGCCCGCTACTGCCTGCCGACCATCTTCTTCATGGGCATCCACGTCGTCATGGGCCAGATCCTCAACGCCCGTGGGAAGTTCGGCGCGATGATGTGGACCCCGGTCCTCAACAACATCGTCATGATCTGCACGTTCGGCCTGTTCATCTGGGTCTACGGCAGCTCGGCCGAATCCCGGATGGGCGTCGAGACGATTCCTCCGGACGGCGTCCGGCTGCTCGGCATCGGCACGCTCCTGGGACTGGTCGTCCAGGCGCTCGCCATGATCCCGTACCTCCGCGAGGCAGGTTTCCGGTTCCGTCCCCGTTTCGACTGGAAGGGACACGGGCTCGGCAAGACGGTCAAGCTCGCCAAGTGGACCGTGCTCTTCGTGCTCGCCAACCAGGCGGGCGTCATCGTGGTCACACAGCTGGCCACCTCGGCGGGCAAGCTCTCGGGCAAGGACGGAGCGGGCTTCCTGGCGTACTCCAACGCCCAGCTGATCTGGGGCATGCCGCAGGCCATCATCACGGTGTCGGTCATGGCCGCCCTGCTGCCCCGCATCTCCCGGGCCGCCCACGACAACGACCCCGGGGCGGTCCGCGACGACATCTCGCAGGGCCTGCGCAACTCGGCCGTCGCCATCGTCCCGGTCGCCTTCACGTTCCTCGCGCTCGGCCTGCCGATGTGCACCCTGCTGTACGCCTCCAGCGGCACCGAGGCCGCACGGTCCATGGGCTTCATCCTCATGGCCTTCGGTCTGGGCCTGATCCCATACTCCGTCCAGTACGTCGTACTGCGCGGCTTCTACGCGTACGAGGACACCCGCACGCCCTTCTACAACACGGTCATCGTCGCCGCGGTCAACGCCGCTGCGTCCGCACTCTGCTACGTGGTTCTTCCGGCGCAGTGGGCAGTCGTGGGTATGGCGGCCTCGTACGGGCTGGCCTACGCGGTGGGCGTCGGCATCGCCTGGCGCCGGCTGAGCAGCAGGCTCGGTGGCGGGCTCGACGGCGCCCGGGTGGTGCGCACCTACGCCCGTCTGTGCCTGGCGGCGCTTCCCGCGGCCGTCGTCGGCGGCGCCGTGGGCTTCGCGCTTCTCGCGGCCCTCGGGGACGGAGCCGGCGGTTCCGTGGTGGCGCTGGTGTGCGGCAGTGTGGTCCTCCTGGGCATCTTCTTCGCCGCAGCCAAGAAGATGCGCATCGAGGAGCTCAACGGCATGGTCGGCATGGTCCGGGGACGCCTCGGACGCTGATTGCGCGCCGGACCGCACAACCATCGCGGGACACCGCGTGTCGTGCATAGCGCCGGAGTGTGGGCACAATTGGCGTGATGCCGAGCGGGCGGGCATCACGCAACGGATGGGGAGGCAGGAACGACGGTGGCGGAACGTAGCACGGCCGCTGTCGACGTGGCCGACAACAGCGGCGACGAGCCGCTGACCGCCAAGGCGGACGCGGCCACGACCGACGGGACGGCACGAACCCAGGACTCAGAGGGCGCGGGCACAAAGGACGACGGCCGCGAGGAACCGGCCAGCGTCCCCGCGACGCCCGACCTGCACAGCGGTCACAAGCTGGCCGGACGCTACCGGCTCGAGGAATGCGTCACCCGGCTGGACGGATTCAGCAGCTGGCGCGCCGTCGACGAGAAGCTGCGTCGTGCGGTCGGCGTGCACCTGCTGCCGGCCGATCATCCCCGCGCCCGCTCCGTGCTCGCCGCAGCCCGGTCCTCGGCCCTGCTCGGTGATCCCCGCTTCGTCCAGGTGCTGGACGCCGTGGAGGAGGACGACCTCGTCTACGTCGTCCACGAGTGGCTCCCCGACGCCACCGAACTCACCGCCCTGCTGGCCGCCGGACCGCTGGAGGCACACGACGCCTACCAGCTCGTGAGCCAGATCTCCCAGGCCATGGCAGCGGCCCACCGCGAGGGCCTGTCGCACCTGCGCCTCACGCCCGGAGCCGTACTGCGCAGTTCCACGGGGCAGTACCGCATCCGTGGGCTGGCCGTGAACGCCGCCCTTCGCGGCATCACCGCCGACAAGCCCCTGCGTGCGGACACCGAGGCCATCGGCGCACTCCTCTACGCCGCTCTGACCCGTCGCTGGCCCTACGAGAGCGACGCCTACGGTCTCACCGGTCTCCCCAAGGACCTGGGCCTCATCCCCCCGGACCAGGTCCGGGCGGGTGTCCACCGCGGACTGTCCGAGATCGCGATGCGGGCCCTGGCCAACGACGGTGCCACCGCGTCCCGCCAGGAGCAGCCCTGCACGACCCCGGACGAGCTGGCGAAGGCCGTCGCCGCCATGCCGCGCATCCTCCCCCCGGAGTCGGCTTTCACCGCACCGCCGGAGTACCAGCGCACGACCTACCAGCAGGGCACGTACGGGCGCCCGTCGGCCCGGCCCACCTCCGCCACCCAGCCGGTCATCGCCGTACCTCCGCCGCCGTTGCAGAGCCGCACCGGCAAGGTGCTCAAGTGGGCCGTGTCCGCGCTGCTCATCGCCGCCCTGGGGCTCGGCAGCTGGCAGCTCGCGGAGACCCTGCTCGACAGGGACAAGCACCAGACGGAGCCGAACCCCACACAGACCGACACGACGGACTCCGGCGACGACAACAACGCCGTCGAGCCCAGCAAGCCCGTGAAGATCGTGGGAGCTCAGGACTACGACCCGCTCGGTTCGGACGGGTCCGAGAAACCGGCGTCGATAAAGAACGTCTATGACGGGGACGCCACCTCCTACTGGAACACGGACGGCTACTACAGCGCCGACTTCGGCAAGCTCAAGGACGGCGTCGGCGTCGTGCTCGACCTGGGCGGGGTCCAGCAGGTCGGCAACGTCGACGTGTCCTTCCTGGGCGGAGAGACGTCGGTCGAGCTGAGAACGACCGACGGCGCGTCCGTGCCCTCCATGCCGGACGGCTTCACCAAGGCAGCCGAGGGAACCGGAACAAAGGTGTCCCTCAAGCCCGACAAGCCGGTGCAGGCGCGGTACCTTCTGGTCTGGCTGACCAAACTGCCTCCGAGCGACGGTGGGAACTTCCGGGGCAAGGTCGCGGACATCAAGGTCACCAGCTGACAGCAGCACCAGGGGAGGGGGCTCACCGTTGGACGCCGCCGGCTTCGCCGACACCAGCGACCAGGATCTACTGGCCCAGCATGTCGCAGGCGACCCTGACGCCTTCGGTGAGCTCGTACGCCGGCACCGCGACCGGCTCTGGGCCGTGGCGCTGCGCACGCTGGGGGACCGCGAGGAGGCAGCCGACGCGGTGCAGGACGCACTCGTGTCCGCCTTCCGGGCCGCGCACACCTTCCGTGGGCAGTCCGCCGTCACCACGTGGCTGCACAGGATCACGGTCAACGCCTGCCTCGACCGTGCGCGCAAGGCGGCCTCCCGCAAGACGGCACCGGTTGACGACACAGAGCGGCTGGACCAGCTGATGGAGCCGCACGAGTCCGCTGAGGCCCCTGCGGAGCGACAGGACCTCCACCGCGAGCTTCTGGCGGCCCTGGCCACCCTGCCGGCGGAACAGCGCTCGGCTCTCGTCCTGGTGGACATGCAGGCGTACCCCGTCGCTGAGGCCGCTCGCATCCTGGACGTTCCGACGGGCACCGTGAAAAGTCGCTGCGCCCGAGGCCGGGCCCGGCTCCTTCCTCTGCTCACGCACCTGCGCGGCGACGGAGCGAGCAGCGGTGACAGAGCGCACAACGAGGGCAGCGTCGCGGGAAGGAACCGGACGCCGGGGACATCCGTCCCATCGCCATCAGGACCAAAAGATGCCGGTGACAGCAGTCCCGCGGCTGTGAAGGGAGGCGGGCTCGCATGACATCCACGGCCGACACGGCTCAGCACCCGGACGTCTCGGAGATCTCCGACCTCACAGAGGGGCTGCTCCCGCCGTCCCGAGCGACAGCTCTCCGCCGGCACCTCTCCGACTGCGGCGAGTGCGCCGAGGTCCACGCCTCACTGGAGGAGATCCGGGCCCTGCTCGGCAACCCTCCGCTCGATGAGCCGATGCCTGAAAGCGTCGCCACGCGTATCGACGCCGCCCTGGCGAAGGAAGCGGCCGCTCCGGCCCGGACCGCAACGGCCCCGGCGACTGTTTCACGTGAAACATACGACCACCCGACAGAAGGCGCGGCGGCTCCCCGTCCTGCAGGGCGCCCTCGTGGCGCCACCGGTCCCGGCAGGAGCCCGGCACGGCGACGCCGTCGCACCGTGATCCTGGGAACTGCTTTCGGCGCTGCGGCCGTAGGCGTAAGCATTTTCCTGTTGCAGGCCGCCCAGTACAGCGAGGGGTCGGCCAGCAAAGCGGCCGACTCGGGTGTCAGCGCCGCAAAGTCGAGTGGAGGAGACTTCTCCGAGGGCACACTGGGGGGACAGGTCCGTACGCTGCTGAGCGAGGCGGCAGCGACAGGATCTCCCGACGCCGATGCGGCTACACCGTCCCTGGACACCAAGTCGTCGCCGGAGGGTGTGGCCCCCGAGGGCACTCCCCCCCGTACTCCTCTGCGCGCAGCGACCGTGGTCGTCCCGTCCTGTGTCCAGGAGGGGACCGGCCGCGACGCGTCCGCTCTGGCCGCGGAAGAGGGCAGCTTCGAGGGCACCGCCGCATTCCTCGTCGTCCTGCCTCACGCGACTGATCCCGGCCGCGTCACCGCTTATGTCGTCGATGCCACGTGCGTGGGTTCCGCCCCGGCCACAAAGGGACAACTGCTGCTCACGCATTCCTACGCTCGCCCCTGAGGTCTCCGCCGGGATCCGGGCGAAAACTTCGGGAATGCATGCCCCGTAGGATCCGTTGGGTGGGGTGAGAGTCGAGGAACCGACCCCAGCAGGCAGCAGGCAGTCCGCAGAGACGAGGAAGAACCCGTGAGCGACGTCCGTAATGTGATCATCATCGGCTCCGGGCCGGCTGGTTACACCGCCGCCCTGTACACCGCTCGCGCCTCTCTGCAGCCGCTGGTGTTCGAAGGTGCCGTCACCGCCGGTGGTGCCCTGATGAACACCACCGACGTGGAGAACTTCCCGGGCTTCCAGGACGGCATCATGGGCCCGGACCTCATGGACAACATGCGCGCCCAGGCGGAGCGCTTCGGTGCCGAGCTCATCCCCGACGATGTGGTCTCCGTCGACCTCTCCGGCGACATCAAGACGGTCACGGACACCGCCGGCACGGTCCACCGCGCCAAGGCGGTCATCGTCACCACGGGCTCCCAGCACCGCAAGCTCGGCCTTCCCAACGAGGACGCGCTGTCCGGCCGGGGTGTCTCCTGGTGTGCCACGTGCGACGGCTTCTTCTTCAAGGACCAGGACATCGCCGTGGTCGGCGGCGGCGACACCGCGATGGAGGAGGCGACCTTCCTCTCCCGCTTCGCCAAGTCCGTCACGATCGTCCACCGCCGCGATTCCCTGCGCGCCTCGAAGGCCATGCAGGAGCGCGCCTTCGCAGACCCGAAAATCAAGTTCGCGTGGGACAGCGAGGTGGCAGCGGTCCACGGCGACCAGAAGCTCTCCGGCCTCACCCTGCGCAACACCACGACGGGTGAGACGACCGAGCTTCCGGTGACGGGCCTTTTCATCGCCGTCGGCCACGATCCCCGCACGGAGCTCTTCAAGGGTCAGCTCGACCTCGACGACGAGGGCTACCTCAAGGTTCAGGCCCCCTCGACACGTACCAACCTCAAGGGCGTCTTCGGAGCAGGTGACGTCGTGGACCACACCTACCGCCAGGCCATCACCGCCGCCGGAACCGGTTGCTCGGCAGCCCTCGACGCAGAGCGCTTCCTCGCTGCGCTCTCCGACGAGCAGCCCGCCGAGCCGGAGAAGACCCCGGCAGTCTGACTTTTCCCCCAACCCCACACCCCGCGAATTCAAGGAGGCAGCCGTGGCCGGCGCCCTGAAGAACGTAACCGACGACTCCTTTGACGAGGATGTCCTGAAGAGCGACAAGCCCGTGCTGGTCGACTTCTGGGCCGCCTGGTGCGGACCGTGCCGCCAGATCGCCCCGTCGCTCGAGGCCATCGCAGCGGAGCACGGCGACCAGATCGAGATCGTCAAGCTCAACATCGACGAGAACCCGGCCACCGCGGCCAAGTACGGCGTGATGTCGATCCCCACGCTGAACGTCTACCAGGGCGGCGAGGTGGCCAAGACCATCGTCGGTGCCAAGCCCAAGGCCGCGATCCTCCGCGACCTCGAGCCCTTCATCAGCGAGTAGCGGCGCCGCGCTGTTTCACGTGAAACGGGCCCACCCTCCGGGGTGGGCCCGTTCTGCATTCCTCCGCACCAGCCCATCGGCATCTAGGCACTCTTGGAACTCACACCACCCGGCACTCTTGGAACTCACACCACCCGGCACGCTCGGAACTGACACCCGCCGGCACGCTCGGAACTCACAGCGGTCGAAGCGCGGGCTCCTTCTGTACGGCGCCCAGCAATCGGTCCAGTGCCAGTTCGACGTCCTCCTTCCAGGAGAGCGTCGTACGGAGCTCAAGTCTCAGCCGCGGGTGCGTGGCGTGGGGTCTCACCGTCTTGAATCCCACAGCCAGCAGATGGTCCGCCGGGAGCATGCAGGCGGGTTCCTTCCATCGCGCGTCCCCGAAGGCTTCGATCGCCTTGAACCCGCGTCGCAGAAGATCCTTGGCCACCGTCTGCACCATCACGCGGCCCAGACCCTGGCCCTGGAATCCCGGCACGATCAGGGACGTCATCAGCTGCACGGCATCGGGGGAGACAGGGCTGGTCGGAAAGGCGGTCGATCGTGGGACGTACGCGGGCGGGGCGTAGAGGACGTACCCCACCGCCACATCGTCCACGTAGACGACTCTGCCGCATGAACCCCACTCGAGCAGGACAGCGGAGATCCAGGCTTCCTTCTCCGGTTCGGCCCTGCCGGCCTCTATCGCGGCTTGCCCGCTGACCGGATCAAGTTCCCAGAAGACGCACGAGCGGCAGCGCTTGGGGAGATCCGGAAGGTTGTCCAGTGTGAGCGGTACAAACCGACGCCCCATGTAGGCGGTTCCTCGCTTCCTTCGCCCGCCGCATCACGTGCGGCCGCGAGCGCACTGCGTTCTCGGACCAAGCTGCCCACGAACCCCCCGACAGCACCAAGCCCCAAACCGACTGATACCAGGTGGCTGCGATTCACTGATCGCACGGCCCCCGCCTCCTCTGAGGTGGATCACGGTGGTGGATACGCCATACCAGAACGCATCGTATCCACCCAGACGTGATGGGGATACCGAGGAACGGCAAAGGGCGGGCCGGGTTCCGGAAAGTTCCGGAACCCGGCCCGCCCTTTGCCTGACGTCACCTCAGCCCTCGTCGGCCTCGTCCTGCTCCGACTCGATGCTCCGCTCCAGCACGCGTCCCTCACCGGGAGCCAGGCTGCCGAGAATCCGGTCCAGATCCTCCATCGAAGCGAACTCGACGACGATCTTGCCCTTCTTCTGCCCCAGGTCGACCTTCACCCGCGTCTCGAAACGGTCCGAGAGGCGCGACGCCAGATCGGTGAGAGCCGGAGAGACCCGCCCGCCGGCGCGAGGGCCCCTCGGCTTGGCCGAACTCGTGGGCTCGGATCCCAGAAGGTTCACGATCTCCTCGACCGCGCGCACCGACAGTCCCTCGGCAACGATGCGATGGGCCAGCCGGTCCTGTTCCTCCGAGTCATCCACCGACAGCAGGGCCCGCGCATGACCCGCGGAGAGAACACCCGCCGCGACCCGCCGCTGCACCGACGGGGAGAGCCTGAGCAGCCGCAGCGTGTTGGACACCTGCGGCCGGGACCGGCCGATGCGATCGGCCAGCTGGTCGTGGGTGCACTTGAAGTCCTTGAGCAGCTGGTCGTACGCCGCCGCCTCCTCCAAGGGGTTGAGCTGCGCCCGGTGCAGGTTCTCCAGAAGCGCGTCCAGGAGCAGCTTCTCGTCGTCGGTCGCACGAACGATGGCCGGGATGCCTTCCAGCCCCGCCTCGCCACACGCCCTCCAGCGGCGCTCACCCATGATGAGCTCGTAGCGGTCATCGGCGACCTTGCGTACGACGACGGGCTGGAGAAGGCCGACCTCCTTGATGGAGGTGACCAGCTCCGCCAGAGCGTCCTCGTCGAACACCTCGCGAGGCTGCTTGGGGTTCGGAACGATCGAGGCGAGGGGAATCTCGGCGAAGTACGCGCCCGCGACGTTCACCGGCTCCGCGACGGACTCCCTGTCGGCAATCGGCGCGCTCGGCTCGGGAACCTTGGCTCCCGTGGGCAGAGCCGCCACTTTCGCGGCCGCCACTCCGCGCTCGGCCGTCAGCACGGACGAAGAGGCCGCGCCATCGGTTCCGAAAACCTGCTTCTCCTGCGGAGCCGCGGGAATCAGCGCACCGAGCCCACGCCCCAGCCCTCTACGACGCTCACTCACTGCATGCCCTCCGAGTTGCTCTGCTGGTTGTTCGACATGCCCGTGCGGGCATGCTCGACCGAAGAGGCGTGCTGGGCCTCGTAGTGGACTCCCACGCCCCTCAGCGCGATCTCACGGGCCGCCTCGAGATACGACAGGGACCCACTGGAGCCCGGATCGTACGTCAGCACCGTCTGCCCATAGCTCGGGGCCTCGGAGATACGCACGGAACGCGGAATGCTCGTCCGCAGCACTTCCTTGCCGAAGTGCGTGCGCACCTCTTCCGCGACCTGGGAAGCGAGCCTGGTTCGTCCGTCGTACATGGTCAGCAGGATTGTGGACACATGGAGATCGGGGTTCAGGTGCCCACGGACCAGGTCGACGTTGCGCAGCAGCTGTCCGAGCCCCTCCAGCGCGTAGTACTCGCACTGGATCGGGATGAGCACCTCGGCACCGGCGACGAGCGCGTTGACCGTGAGGAGACCGAGTGAGGGCGGGCAGTCGATGAGGATGTAGTCGAGCGGCTGCTCGTAGGCCTGGATGGCCCGCTGCAGCCGACTCTCCCGCGCCACCAGCGACACGAGCTCGATCTCCGCACCGGCGAGATCGATGGTCGCTGGGGCGCAGAAGAGACCTTCGACGTCCGGGACCGGCTGCACCACCTCGGAGAGCGGCATGCTCTCCACCAGGACGTCGTAGATGGAGGGGACCTCGGCATGGTGATCGATCCCCAGAGCCGTCGAGGCGTTCCCTTGCGGGTCGAGGTCCACCACCAGAACACGGGCGCCGTGGAGCGCCAGCGAAGCGGCCAGGTTGACCGTCGAGGTCGTCTTGCCCACTCCCCCCTTCTGGTTGGCCACCACGATGACGCGTGTCCGGTCTGGCCTGGGAAGCCCCTCGCCGGCGCGACCGAGCGCCTCGACCGCCAGCTGGGCAGCGCGACCAATGGGGGTGTCGTCCATCGGAGGCGGTGTTTCACGTGAAACACCGTCCCCCAGGGACTCGGTACGGGGACCGGGGACCGGATCGGTCATCGGTCCCGCGATGTTGGCGTCGGACCGCAAGGATTCACTCTCCTCGACTTCAGGCTCGCAATGAACAGAGCCTGCCATGCTTTCGGGGTCGTGAACCAGCGAGGCCGACTGTTCTGTGGATGAATCCGGTTCTGTGGACAACTTGGCGACCCGTACGGGGACGCGGCCGCGTGGCGTGGCAGCCGCACGACCGCGGCCGATGATCCCCTGCAGCAGAGAGCGACGTTTCACGTGAAACACGATGCCTGCGCAGCCCAACGGCACGCCCCCGACACTCCGCAGCCCTCACAGATCGCTGCTTGCATGGAGCATCGACACGAAGCAGAACATAAAACAGCAAAAAGGGTCAGGGGTCGCTGTCCCGCACCCCCTCAAGACGTTTCTCAGCGACGCCGGCGCGTACGGCTGACCCGCGCCGCCTTGGCTCGCTTTGCGGCGAACCTCACACCCCCCGGACTCTCCCCGACCACCACGCGCACCACCGTGGACGTCGGATCGACCAGGCCCTCACCGACGTGCAGCACCTCGGTCTCCACCACGCCGAGCTTGCTCAGAGCGGCGCGTGCGCCCTGGATCTCCTCCTCGGCGGCACCGCCCTTGAGCGCCAGCATCTCTCCGTACGGGCGGAGCAGAGGAACACCCCACCCCGCGAGCCGATCGAGGGGGGCGACCGCGCGGGCTGTCACGACGTGCACCGGCTGGAGGGTCCCCAGTACCTCCTCCGCGCGGCCACGCACGACCGTCACGTGGTCCAGGCCGAGCAGTTCGACGGCCTCCTGGAGGAAGTTCGTGCGGCGCAGCAGCGGCTCCAGCAGCGTGATCTTCAGATCCGGGCGCACGAGAGCCAGCGGAATGCCGGGAAGCCCGGCCCCCGACCCCACGTCGCAGACCGTGACGCCCTCGGGCACCACCTCGGACAGCACCGCACAGTTCAGAAGGTGCCGCTCCCACAGGCGGGGAACCTCACGAGGGCCGATCAGGCCTCGCTTGACGCCCGCGTCAGCGAGAAGCTCCGCGTACCGGACAGCCTCTGGGAAGAACTCTCCGAATACCGCTTGCGCCTCTTCGGGCGCCTGAGGGAGCTCTGCTTCCTCTGTCACGGGGACCGTCCTTCCGTACCGCACTCATCGGGTTCTCACTCAGATCATGCCAAGCAATGTGCCCACCCGGCCGCGCACCTGTGCGACCGGATCCGAACGACGTCCCCGCCCCACCCTGGGTGGCTGACTATCAGGCTGACAAAGATCGGCCCCGCCTGCGAACAGACGGGGCCGACACAACAAGGATCCGGTCAGGCCGGAAGGACGACGACGAAGCGCTGCGGCTCCTCGCCCTCGGATTCGCTCCGCAGACCCGCCGCGGCGATCGCGTCATGCACGACCTTGCGCTCGAAGGGCGTCATGGGATCGAGCTTCACCGGCTCGCCGGAGCTCTTGACCTCGTCCGCGGCCTTGGCTCCGAGCGCGGCGAGAACCTCACGCTTCTGTGCCCGGAAGCCGGCGATGTCCAGCATCAGGCGGCTGCGGTCACCGGTCTCGCGGTGAACGGCCAGACGCGTCAGCTCCTGGAGCGCCTCAAGCACCTCACCGTCGCGGCCCACGAGCTTCTGCAGGTCACGCGCCGAGTCGCTGATGATCGAGACCGCGGCCCGGTCCGCCTCCACATCCATGTCGATGTCGCCGTCCAGGTCGGCGATGTCGAGCAGGCCTTCGAGGTAGTCGGCCGCGATCTCGCCCTCCTGCTCGAGGCGGGTCAGAGCGTCGCTGCCCTCAGCGGCCGTGGTGGTGGTGCCTTCCGTCACGGATGGACTCCTTCTTACTTCTTGGACGGGTGCTTGGGCCGCTGCGGGCCCTTGCGCTGTCCGGACTTGGCTTGGCGTGAGGAGCCGGACGCGGCGGGCTTGCCCGTCGACTTCGGCTTGTCTTCCTGCGGTGCGTCCTGCTTCTCCAGCGAGGTCTTGGGTTCCGAGCCGCCGGAGTCGGAGTCCTTCGCCGCGCCGGGGTGCGAGGCGGCAGTGTGGCGCTTGGCCTTCGTCTGACGCTTGGGCTGCTGCCGCTTGGCCGGAGTACCGCCCTCGGCCTCGAGTACCGCAGCCTCGCTCTTCGCGACCGTGCCGTCCTCCTGGGCCGCGAGACCCAGCTTCCCGAGGCCGGTGATGAACTTGCGCTCGATGTCGTTGCGGTCGGGGCCCTTGGCGACGATGGCCTTGACGGTGTTGCGCCGCGTCCTGCCCCGCACGTCGCCGTGCGCCGTCACGCTCTTCAGCACCCTGCCCAGGTACGCGTCCTGCGCCTTGCTGCCCGGAGTGGGGTTCCGGTTGATCACGTACATCTGCTGCCCCATGGTCCAGACGTTCGTGGTCAGCCAGTACACGAGGACACCGACGGGGAAGTTGATGCCGGTGACGGCGAAGATCACGGGGAAGATGTACATCAGCATCTTCTGCTGCTGCATGTACGGCGTCTTCACGGTGAGGTCGACGTTCTTCGTCATCAGCTGGCGCTGCGTGAAGAACTGCGACGCGGACATCATCACGATCATGATCGCGGTGACGACGCGCACGTCCAGCAGGGAGGCGCCGAGCGCCTGCACCTTCTCCTCGCTGTCCAGGAACTTGGCCGCCAGCGGAGCACCGAAGATGTGCGCCTTACGCGCACTGTCCAGGAGCGGCTGGTCGATGACACCGATCGTCTTGCCCGAGGCGATGGCCGAGAGCACGTGGTACAGGGCGAAGAAGAACGGGGACTGCGCCAGGATGGGAAGACACGAGGAGAGCGGGTTGGTACCCGTCTCCTTGTACAGCTTCATCATCTCTTCGGACTGACGCTGCTTGTCGTTCTTGTAGCGCTCCTGGATCGCCTTCATCTTCGGCTGGAGCACCTGCATGTTCCGGGTCGACTTGATCTGCTTCACGAAAAGCGGGATCAGGCAGATCCGGATCAGGATCACGAGGGACACGATGGACAGGCCCCAGGCCCATCCCGTGTCGTCCCCGAAGATCGCTCCGTACAGCTTGTGGAACTGGACGATGACCCACGAGACAGGCGTGGTGATAAAGCTGAACAGACTGGCAATCGTGTCCACTAATCAGGCTCCTTGAGCTTTGGACGAGGTCTCTTTGGCCGGGCTCGGGGGTTCGGAGACCGACCCCCCGGAAGGCACTTCGGCGGCTGAGTCCCCGCCCTTGCCGCGCAAAGAGCTGCGCAGCAGTTCGTGCCACCGCGGACGTCTGCGTGGCGGTACGTAATCCACGCCACCGGGTGACCACGGGTTGCAACGCAGGATGCGCCATGCGGTCAGCGCTGTTCCCTTGATCGCTCCGTGCCGGTCGATCGCCGTATATCCATAGTGGGAACACGACGGGTAGTACCGGCAGACGGGCCCGAGGAGCGGGCTGATCGTCCACTGGTACAGCTTGATGAGAGCCAGCAGCGGGTACTTCATCGCGCGCCCCCTCCCAGCAACCGCCGGAGGGCGGCATCCAGGTCTCGGGCCAGCTGTGCATGATCGGCGTCACCCGATCCGGGCAACGCTCGTACGACAACAAGGCTACCGGGGGGCAGCTGAGCCAGCCGATCGCGCACCAGGTGGCGAAGTCTGCGCTTCACCGCGGTGCGGACGACGGCTCCGCCCACCGCCTTGCTGACAACGAAACCCGCACGCGGCGGAGGAGCACTCTCCCCAGTCACGTGCGGGTCCGTTACACCGCTGCTTAGATGGACGACGAGGAGCGGGCGTCCTGCCCTACGCCCTCGTCGTACCGCGGTCGCGAAGTCCTCGCGCCGCCTCAGCCGATTCTCGGAAGGCAGCACGTCATGGACCTGTAAGCGATCAGGCCGACAGGCTGCTGCGGCCCTTGCCACGGCGGTTCGCGAGAATCGCGCGGCCGGCACGGGTACGCATACGCAGCCGGAAGCCGTGGGTCTTGGCGCGACGACGGTTGTTCGGCTGGAAGGTGCGCTTGCTCACTCGGGGGCTCCAGAAATGATCGTGTATTGGCGGGACATCGCCTGGCTGTCACCGTGCGCCCACGAGGAACTCGCGTAAACGCCTTAGTGCACCGCTTCACAATCACAGATCGTGATCTTTGCCCATCGGAGGCAGGCGGCAGCAGCCATCGACAACTCGACCTGGTCACGGTACGCGCGGCTGCGCCATCCGGTCAAACCGGCTCCGTCACACCCCATGCTGTACACAGCCTGTGGACAACAACTTGAACCGCGCGGGTCGCCCTGACTACCGTGGCTGAACTCCGGTTCTTTTCCTTCCTCCCTGCCGGGCCTCACCCGACCCGACCCATCCCGTCCCGAGAAGCACACATTCGTGGGACATGCGAGAGAGCGTGCCTTGTGGCTGACGTACCTGCCGATCTTGCCGCAGTGTGGCCACGAGTGCTGGAACAACTCCTCGGGGAGGGCCAGCAGGCCATCGAACCGAAGGACAAGCAGTGGATCGAGCGCTGCCAGCCCCTGGCGCTCGTCGCCGACACCGCGCTGCTCGCCGTGCCCAACGAGTGGGGCAAACGCGTCCTCGAAACCAGGCTCGCCCCACTGATCAGCGAGACGCTGACGCGTGAGTGCGGGCGGCCGATCAGGATCGCGATCACCGTCGACGACTCCGCCGGCGAGCCGCCGGCGCCGCCCGCACCCCCCATACACCCGTCGCACCAGCCCCACCGCTACCAGGGGCCCCCGCGCGACGAGCCGTCGCGCAACGAGGGCTACGACGGCTACGACGGCTACGGCTCCAGGTCCTCGGACGACGGGATGCCGACGGCCCGCCCCGCGTACCCGGACTACCAGCAGCACCGTCCCGAGCCCGGTGCCTGGCCCCGCGCCCAGGAGGACCTCGCCTGGCAGCCCCGGCACGGTGGCTACCAGGAGCGCGACCCCTACGCGAGCCCGCGCCCCCAGCAGCCCCAGCACGACTACCGTCCGCAGCCTCCCGAACACCAGGGATACGACCAGCAGCGGGACGACCGCGACCGCCGCGATCTGCAGGACCAGCAGCCGCAGCACCGCCAGGGCGGGCCGGGCACGGGCCGGGCCGGGGGCGGTCCGATGGGCGCACCGTCCACCCCGCCGCCCGGCACGAACGAGCCGCACGCGAGGCTGAACCCGAAGTACCTCTTCGACACCTTCGTCATCGGCGCGTCCAACCGGTTCGCGCACGCCGCGGCCGTCGCCGTGGCGGAGGCACCCGCGAAGGCGTACAACCCCCTCTTCATCTACGGGGAGTCGGGACTCGGCAAGACGCACCTGCTGCATGCCATCGGGCACTACGCGCGCAGCCTCTACCCGGGTACCCGGGTGCGGTACGTGAGCTCCGAGGAGTTCACCAACGAGTTCATCAACTCGATCCGCGACGGCAAGGGCGACACCTTCCGCAAGCGCTACCGGGACGTGGACATCCTCCTGGTCGACGACATCCAGTTCCTCGCGAGCAAGGAGTCGACGCAGGAGGAGTTCTTCCACACCTTCAACACGCTCCACAACGCCAACAAGCAGATCGTGCTGTCCTCGGACCGGCCGCCCAAGCAGCTCGTGACCCTGGAGGACCGTCTGCGCAACAGGTTCGAGTGGGGGCTGACGACGGACGTCCAGCCGCCCGAGCTCGAGACGCGCATCGCGATCCTCCGCAAGAAGGCGGTGCAGGAGCAGCTCAACGCACCGCCGGAGGTACTGGAGTTCATCGCGTCCCGCATCTCGCGGAACATCCGCGAGCTCGAGGGCGCGCTCATCCGCGTGACCGCGTTCGCGAGCCTCAACAGGCAGCCGGTGGACCTCGGCCTGACCGAGATCGTGCTCAAGGACCTGATCCCGGGCGGCGAGGACACGGCTCCCGAGATCACCGCCCCGGCCATCATGGCGGCGACCGCGGACTACTTCGGGCTGACGGTGGAGGACCTCTGCGGATCCTCGCGCAGCCGCGTGCTGGTGACGGCACGGCAGATCGCGATGTACCTCTGCCGTGAGCTGACGGATCTCTCCCTGCCGAAGATCGGAGCCCAGTTCGGCGGGCGGGACCACACCACGGTCATGCACGCCGACCGGAAGATCCGCGCGCTCATGGCGGAGCGGCGTTCCATCTACAACCAGGTCACCGAGCTCACCAACCGCATCAAGAACGGCTAGGGCAGGGGCCGGCGGCAGGGCCCCACAGCAGCGCGCCCGAGGGCGCCTCCCGAGACCTCCAGGTCTCGGGAGGCGCCCTCTTCTTCGTCAGGAGCCGTCGAGACGCGCACGGAACCGGTCCTCCGGGGCGGCGCGAGAGGCCGCCGTGACCGTCTGGAGGGCTCACCGGACCCCCTCCTGTCCGCGCCCCAGCCGACGACAACGGCGCGGAGTGTTCGAATACGGGCCTGCGCAGGGCGCTTCTCCACAGATGATCTGGGTTTCTGGCGTCCACAGCCTGGGGACTGCGAAGTTGTCCATATTGCGTCCACAGGCCCGGCTGTCGATACTCCATCAGGCCAGGTCAAGTGCCTGGGGAATTGTGGTCAACGATGATCCACAGCCTGTGGACAGATTTTTCGTCCACAGGGCCTCGCTTCAGTTGTCCACCGACACCCCACAGGCCAGTCGCTCTTGTCCCCAGCTTCTCCACACGCCTGTCCACTGTTCGGCAACCCGACACCCGCCTTCACTGCCAAGAGTGAAAGGCGTCACACCAGGGCCCGAGGTTCGGCTGTGGGGAACGGGGGTAAACCTGGGGACGGCCCTGGGGAGAAGTCACCCCGCCCTGTGCATCGGGTGTGCAGAACTTTCGTGTGTCCACAGAAGTGCCCGGTTGTCCACCGGTGCCACCCACAGGGTCGGTGGACAAAAAACCGAGGCTGACCTGCGCAAATGACGTTATCCACGGTTTCCACAGGACCTACTACTACTACCACTCAGAGTTAGCCAGGAATCAGCTTCGAAGTGGGACCTGTGCACAACTCGAGCGACGAGCGCGGCGAACCTCTTGGTGCGACTTGACCCCGAGCAGCAACGGCTGTCGGCGCCGTACGTCAGACTGGACCCCGGCGGCCTCCCCAGCCCATCGGCGGGGAGCCCCGGTCAGACGACGAAGGCCAGCAGGGCGAGCGAGCAACAGCAGGAGGCGGTTCCGGTGAAGATCCGGGTGGAGCGCGATGTACTCGCGGAGGCAGTGGCCTGGGTGGCCCGCAGCCTCCCGGCCCGGCCTCCGGCTCCCGTTCTCGCGGGCCTTCTCCTGAAGGCCGAGGACGGTGCCCTCAGCTTCTCCAGCTTCGACTACGAGGTCTCGGCGAAGGTCTCCGTGGACGCGGAGATCGAGGACGACGGCACGGTCCTCGTCTCCGGCCGGCTGCTCGCCGACATCTGCCGCGCCCTGCCGAACCGCCCCGTCGAGATCTCCACCGACGGAGTGCGGGCGACGGTCGTCTGCGGCTCCTCGCGATTCACACTCCACACACTGCCTGTGGAGGAGTACCCCGCCCTTCCGCAGATGCCGACCGCCACGGGGACCGTCCCGGGTGAGGTCTTCGCCTCCGCCGCCGCCCAGGTCGCGATCGCGGCGGGCCGCGACGACACCCTGCCCGTGCTGACCGGCGTACGGATCGAGATCGAGGGCGACACCGTCACCCTCGCGTCGACCGACCGCTACCGCTTCGCGGTCCGCGAGTTCCTCTGGAAGCCCGAGAACCCGGACGCCTCGGCCGTGGCTCTGGTGCCCGCCAAGACGCTCCTGGACACCGCCAAGGCACTGACCAGCGGGGACACGGTCACCCTGGCGCTGTCGGGCTCGGGCGCCGGCGAGGGCCTGATCGGTTTCGAGGGCGCGGGCCGGCGTACGACCACCCGTCTGCTCGAAGGCGACCTGCCGAAGTACCGGACGCTCTTCCCCACCGAGTTCAACTCGGTCGCGGTCATCGAGACCGCGCCGTTCGTCGAGGCCGTCAAGCGTGTGGCCCTCGTCGCAGAGCGGAACACCCCGGTGCGTCTCAGCTTCGAGCAGGGCGTCCTGATCCTCGAAGCGGGCTCCAGCGACGACGCACAGGCTGTGGAGAGGGTCGACGCGGTGCTCGAGGGGGACGACATCTCGATCGCCTTCAACCCGACCTTCCTGCTGGACGGACTGAGCGCCATCGACTCCCCGGTGGCCCAGCTCTCCTTCACGACGTCGACGAAGCCCGCGCTCCTGAGCGGCCGCCCCGCCGTGGACGCCGAGGCCGACGAGGCCTACAAGTACCTGATCATGCCCGTCCGCCTCTCCGGCTGATCCGGGCACCGTTCCCCTGACCGCGGCTTCCGGTGGGCAGGCTCAGCGCCGAGCGTGCCCACCCCGCCGCCCCCCGCCGTGCCGTCCGGGGCGGGCGTAGGCTCGGACCCGGGTACGAATCGGCACAACGCTTAAGGAATCTCTGATGGAGCTCGGTCTCGTCGGCCTCGGCAAGATGGGCGGCAACATGCGCGAGCGCATCCGCCGCGCAGGCCACACCGTCATCGGTTACGACCGCAACGCGGACATCGCCGATGTCCACAGCCTCGAAGAGCTTGTGGGCAAGCTCAAGGGTCCGCGCGTCGTGTGGGTCATGGTCCCGGCGGGTGCCGCGACCCAGTCCACCGTCGACGAGCTGGCCGAGCTGCTCTCCCCGGGTGACATCGTCGTGGACGGCGGGAACTCCCGCTGGACCGACGACGAGAAGCACGCCGTCGAGCTCGGCATCAAGGGCATCGGCTTCGTCGACTGCGGTGTCTCCGGCGGTGTGTGGGGCCTGGAGAACGGCTACGCCCTGATGTACGGCGGCGACGCGGCCCACGTGGAGAAGGTCCAGCCGATCTTCGACGCGCTCAAGCCGGAGGGCCGGTTCGGTTCCGTCCACGCGGGCAAGGTCGGCGCCGGCCACTTCGCGAAGATGGTCCACAACGGCATCGAGTACGCCATGATGCAGGCGTACGCCGAGGGCTGGGAGCTCCTGGAGAAGGTCGACTCCGTCACGGACGTGCGCGAGGTCTTCCGCTCCTGGCAGGAGGGCACGGTCATCCGTTCCTGGCTGCTCGACCTCGCGGTCAACGCGCTGGACGACGACGAGCACCTGGACCAGCTGCGCGGCTTCGCCGCCGACTCCGGCGAGGGCCGGTGGACGGTCGAGGCCGCCATCGACAACGCCGTGCCGCTGCCGGCGATCACCGCGTCGCTGTTCGCGCGCTTCGCCTCGCGGCAGGACGACTCCCCGCAGATGAAGATGATCGCCGCGCTGCGCAACCAGTTCGGCGGACACGCGGTCGAGAACAAGAAGTAGCCGCCGGAAGCAGGCGGCGAGCGGTACAGCAGCACACGGAAGAGCAGTCGGAAGGGTCGGCGACCATGCACGTCACGCATCTCTCGCTGGCCGATTTCCGCTCGTACGCCCGGGTCGAGGTGCCTCTCGATCCGGGCGTCACCGTGTTCGTGGGGGCCAACGGCCAGGGCAAGACCAACCTGGTCGAGGCGGTCGGATATCTCGCCACACTGGGCAGCCACCGGGTGTCATCGGACGCGCCTCTGGTCCGGATGGGGGCCGAGCGCGCCGTCGTGCGGGCGGCGGTCACCCAGGGCGAGCGCTCGCAACTGGTCGAACTGGAGCTCAATCCGGGCCGCGCCAACCGCGCACGCATCAACAGGTCGTCGCAGGTCAGGCCGCGTGACGTCCTGGGGATCGTGAGGACGGTGCTGTTCGCCCCGGAGGATCTCGCTCTCGTGAAGGGCGATCCAGGTGAGCGGCGCCGCTTCCTCGACGAGCTGATCACCGCGCGTTCCCCGCGCATGGCCGGTGTCCGTTCCGACTACGAACGGGTGCTGAAGCAGCGGAACACCCTGCTGAAGTCCGCCGCCATGGCCCGCAGGCACGGCGGCCGGTCCATGGACATGTCCACCCTGGACGTGTGGGACCAGCATCTGGCCCAGGTGGGGGCCGAACTCCTCGCGCAGCGGCTCGATCTGATCGCCACCCTCCAGCCGCTGGCGGACAAGGCGTACGCGGACGTGGCCCCGGGCGGGGGTCCCGTGTCGCTGGAGTACCGGAGTTCGATCGGTGCGGACGTGGAGCCGGCGCGCACCCGCGAGGAGCTGTACGAGCAGGTGACGGCCGCGCTGGCGCAGGCGCGGAAGCAGGAGATCGAGCGTGGCGTGACGCTGGTCGGGCCGCACCGGGACGACCTGGTGCTGGGCCTGCGCGGAATGCCGGCGAAGGGGTACGCGAGTCACGGGGAGTCGTGGTCGTACGCCCTTGCGCTGCGGCTGGCCTCGTACGACCTGCTGCGCACCGAGGGGAACGAGCCGGTCCTCGTGCTCGACGACGTCTTCGCCGAGCTGGACGCGCGCCGCCGCGAACGGCTGGCCGAGCTGGTAGCGCAGGGCGAGCAGGTGCTGGTGACGGCGGCGGTGGACGACGACGTCCCCGGTGTGCTGGCGGGAGCACGGTACGCGGTCTCGGCGGGAGCGGTGGAGCGGCTGTGAGCGGACCGGACGAGACCGGTGCCCCCGTCCCGGGCCCCGCGAAGCAGCCCGAGGTGTCGGGCGTCGACCTGGCACGGGTGGCCCTGCGCGCGGCGAAGGAGCAGGCCCGGGCGCGGGGTGCCGCCGTGCAGCAGAGGAATCAGGCCAGGCGTGGCGGCGGGCTGCGGTCGGGAGCGCGGTCCGACGGCCGTGATCCGCTGGCCCTCGGCTCGGCGATCAACCGGCTGATCACCGAGCGCGGCTGGGAGACCCCCGCGGCGGTCGGCGGGGTGATGGGGCGCTGGCCGCAGATCGTCGGTGACGATCTGGCCAATCACTGTGTTCCGCTGCGCTACGACGAGGATCCCGGCGAGCGGGTTCTGACCGTGCAGTGCGATTCGACGGCGTGGGCGACGCAGCTCCGGCTGCTGGCGCCGCAGCTGGTCGCCCGGCTGAACGCGGATCTCGGGCAGGGCACGGTCCGGATGATCAAGGTCCAGGGGCCGGGGGGCCCGCAGCGCAGGTTCGGTCCCCTCCGCGCCCCGGGGAGCAGGGGTCCGGGCGACACCTACGGCTGAGCAGGCCTTTCCCGTCCCTCGCCGCAGGCACCTGTTCCGACGGCGGACGTCCGATGGCCGGTGATCAGCCTTCTGTCCCGCTTTGCCATGGACACGACGCTTCCGCTTTGACCGTCTATGTCCATTTTTGCTTTTCGGGGGGAGCGTGAGGCGTCCCTCACCGTAGCGGGAGGTTGACAGCCCGAAGCGCGCAATGCCGCCGTGAGCCTCTCGGGCCCCCTTCCTGAATATGGGGAGTCGTCAGCGACTGGTTCAGGGCGGCACATGCGTACTCAGGCACCGGCAAACCCCCATTCATGTCAGCGCTACCGGTAGACTGATGGACAATCCCGCTTCCTCGCGGGAGTCGTCGATACACGCCGAACGACGCAGCCGCTCCCGCCAGCCGGAGAACGGCCTGTGCTGTGCCAGAAAGGGCGCTTCGTGGCCGATTCCGGCAACCCCAACGAGAACATCCCGTCCACAGCCGGTGAGCACGGCGAGGTCACCGCCTCGTACGACGCCAGCGCGATCACCGTGCTGGAGGGCCTGGACGCGGTCCGCAAGCGACCCGGTATGTACATCGGGTCCACCGGTGAGCGCGGTCTCCACCACCTCGTGCAAGAGGTTGTCGACAACTCGGTCGACGAGGCGATGGCCGGGCACGCGGACACCATCGACGTCACGATCCTCGCCGACGGCGGGGTGCGCGTGGTCGACAACGGCCGTGGCATCCCGGTCGGAATCGTGCCGTCCGAGGGCAAGCCGGCCGTCGAGGTCGTGCTCACCGTCCTGCACGCGGGCGGAAAGTTCGGCGGCGGCGGCTACGCCGTCTCCGGTGGTCTGCACGGCGTCGGTGTGTCCGTCGTCAACGCCCTGTCCACCCGGGTATCCGTCGAGGTCAGGACGGACGGCCACCGCTGGACCCAGGACTACAAGCTCGGTGTTCCGACCGCCCCGCTGGCCAAGCACGAGGCCACCGAGGAGACCGGCACGTCGGTCACCTTCTGGGCCGACGGGGACATCTTCGAGACCACCGAGTACAGCTTCGAGACCCTCTCGCGCCGCTTCCAGGAGATGGCGTTCCTGAACAAGGGCCTCACTCTCAAGCTCACGGACGAGCGCGAGTCGGCGAAGGCGACGGCGGGCGCGGACAGCGCCGAGGCCGTCGACGTGCCCGATGAGGAGCCGGCCCGCACGGTCACGTACCACTACGAGAACGGCATCGTCGACTTCGTCAAGTACCTCAACTCCCGCAAGGGCGACCTCATTCACCAGTCGGTGATCGACATCGAGGCCGAGGACAAGGACCGGCTGCTCTCCGTCGAGATCGCCATGCAGTGGAACACGCAGTACACCGAGGGTGTCTACTCCTTCGCCAACGCGATCCACACGCACGAGGGCGGCACGCACGAGGAGGGCTTCCGTGCGGCGCTGACCTCGCTGGTCAACCGCTACGCGCGCGACAAGAAGCTGCTCCGCGAGAAGGACGACAACCTCACCGGTGAGGACGTCCGCGAGGGTCTGACGGCGATCATCTCGGTGAAGCTGGGCGAGCCGCAGTTCGAGGGCCAGACGAAGACCAAGCTGGGCAACACCGAGGCGAAGACCTTCGTCCAGAAGGTCGTCCACGAGCAGCTGACGGACTGGTTCGACCGGAACCCCAACGAGGCCGCCGACATCATCCGCAAGGGCATCGCGGCCTCCACGGCGCGCGTCGCGGCCCGTAAGGCGCGGGACCTGACCCGGCGCAAGGGGCTCCTGGAGAGCGCCTCGCTGCCCGGCAAGCTGAGTGACTGCCAGTCGAACGACCCGACGAAGTGCGAGATCTTCATCGTCGAGGGTGACTCCGCCGGTGGTTCGGCGAAGTCCGGCCGCAACCCGATGTACCAGGCCATCCTGCCGATCCGCGGCAAGATCCTGAACGTCGAGAAGGCCCGTATCGACAAGATCCTGCAGAACACCGAGGTCCAGGCGCTGATCTCGGCCTTCGGCACCGGGGTCCACGAGGACTTCGACATCGAGAAGCTCCGCTATCACAAGATCATTCTGATGGCTGACGCCGACGTCGACGGCCAGCACATCAACACCCTGCTGCTGACCTTCCTGTTCCGCTTCATGCGGCCACTGGTGGAGTCCGGACACGTGTACCTCTCACGTCCGCCGCTCTACAAGATCAAGTGGGGCCGCGACGACTTCGAGTACGCGTACTCGGACCGTGAGCGGGACGCCCTGGTGGCGCTCGGCAAGCAGAACGGCAAGCGGATCAAGGAAGACTCGATCCAGCGCTTCAAGGGCCTCGGCGAGATGAACGCCGAGGAGCTGCGCATCACGACCATGGACGTCGACCACCGGGTGCTCGGACAGGTCACGCTGGACGACGCGGCGCAGGCCGACGACCTGTTCTCGGTCCTGATGGGCGAGGACGTAGAGGCGCGGCGCTCGTTCATCCAGCGCAACGCCAAGGACGTCCGTTTCCTCGACATCTGAGTCGGCCGTACAAGCACGCCGCAGCTCGAAAGGACTTTGACCAGCAATGGCCGACGAGAACACCCCTGTGACCCCTGAAGAGGAGCCCGCACTCGCGGGCGTGGGCATGCGTGTCGAGCCCGTGGGGCTTGAGACGGAGATGCAGCGCTCCTACCTCGACTACGCGATGTCCGTCATCGTGTCGCGCGCGCTGCCCGACGTGCGGGACGGCCTGAAGCCCGTTCACCGCCGGGTGCTCTACGCGATGTACGACGGCGGCTACCGGCCCGAGAAGGGCTTCTACAAGTGCGCCCGCGTCGTCGGTGACGTCATGGGTACGTACCACCCGCACGGCGACTCCTCGATCTACGACGCGCTCGTGCGACTGGCGCAGCACTGGTCGATGCGCATGCCGCTCGTGGACTCCAACGGCAACTTCGGTTCCCCGGGCAACGACCCGGCCGCCGCGATGCGGTACACCGAGTGCAAGATGATGCCGCTGTCCATGGAGATGGTCCGGGACATCGACGAGGAGACCGTCGACTTCAAGGACAACTACGACGGGCGCAACCAGGAGCCGGTCGTTCTGCCGGCCCGCTTCCCGAACCTGCTGATCAACGGCTCCGCGGGCATCGCGGTCGGCATGGCGACCAACATCCCGCCGCACAACCTCCGCGAGGTCGCGGCCGGTGCGCAGTGGTACCTGGAGCACCCTGAGGCCTCGCACGAGGAACTCCTGGACGCGCTGCTCGAGCGCATCAAGGGCCCGGACTTCCCGACGGGCGCGCTGGTCGTCGGCCGCAAGGGCATCGAGGAGGCGTACCGCACCGGGCGCGGCTCCATCACGATGCGCGCCGTCGTGGCGGTCGAGGAGATCCAGGGCCGTCAGTGCCTGGTGGTCACGGAGCTCCCGTACCAGACCAACCCCGACAACCTGGCGCAGAAGATCGCCGACCTGGTGAAGGACGGCAAGGTCGGCGGGATCGCCGACGTCCGCGACGAGACGTCCTCGCGTACGGGCCAGCGTCTGGTTGTCGTGCTGAAGCGTGACGCGGTCGCCAAGGTCGTGCTGAACAACCTGTACAAGCACACCGATCTCCAGACGAACTTCGGCGCGAACATGCTGGCGCTGGTCGACGGGGTGCCGCGCACGCTGTCGATCGACGCGTTCATCCGGCACTGGGTGACCCACCAGATCGAGGTCATCGTCCGGCGCACCAGGTTCCGGCTGCGCAAGGCCGAGGAGCGGGCGCACATCCTGCGCGGCCTGCTCAAGGCGCTGGACGCGATCGAAGAGGTCATCGCGCTCATCCGGCGCAGCAACACCGTCGAGATCGCGCGCGAGGGCCTGATGGGCCTCCTGGAGATCGACGAGATCCAGGCGAACGCCATCCTGGAGATGCAGCTGCGCCGGCTGGCCGCGCTGGAGCACCAGAAGATCACCGCGGAGCACGACGAACTCCAGGCGAAGATCAACGAGTACAACGCGATCCTCGCCTCCCCCGAGCTGCAGCGGCAGATCGTCAGCGAGGAGCTGGCGGCGATCGTCGACAAGTTCGGCGACGACCGGCGTTCCAAGCTCGTGCCCTTCGACGGCGACATGTCCATCGAGGACCTGATCGCCGAGGAGGACATCGTCGTCACGATCTCCCGCGGCGGCTACGTGAAGCGCACGAAGACGGACGACTACCGTTCGCAGAAGCGCGGCGGCAAGGGTGTCCGCGGTACGAAGCTCAAGGAAGACGACATCGTCGACCACTTCTTCGTGTCGACGACGCACCACTGGCTGCTGTTCTTCACGAACAAGGGCCGGGTGTACCGGGCCAAGGCGTACGAGCTGCCGGACGCCGGCCGCGACGCGCGCGGTCAGCACGTGGCGAACCTGCTGGCCTTCCAGCCCGACGAGCAGATCGCGCAGATCCTGGCGATCCGTGACTACGAGGCGGCGCCCTATCTGATCCTCGCCACCAAGGGCGGCCTGGTGAAGAAGACTTCGCTCAAGGACTACGACTCGCCGCGGTCCGGTGGCGTCATCGCGATCAACCTCCGGGAGACGGAGAGCGGCGCGGACGACGAACTGATCGGTGCCGAGCTCGTGTCGGCCGCGGACGACCTGCTGCTCGTCAGCAGGAAGGCCCAGTCGATCAGGTTCACCGCCACGGACGACGCGCTGCGTCCCATGGGCCGCGCCACCTCGGGCGTCAAGGGCATGAGTTTCCGTGAGGGAGACGAACTGCTCTCGATGAATGTTGTCCGGCCGGGTACGTTCGTGTTCACTGCCACCGACGGCGGTTACGCGAAGCGGACCGCGGTGGACGAGTACCGCGTCCAGGGTCGCGGCGGTCTGGGCATCAAGGCCGCCAAGATCGTGGAGGACCGTGGTTCCCTCGTCGGCGCGCTGGTGGTGGAGGAGGCGGACGAGATCCTCGCCATCACGCTCGGCGGTGGTGTAATTCGTACGCGGGTCAATGAAGTCAGGGAGACGGGCCGTGACACCATGGGCGTCCAACTGATCAATCTGGGCAAGCGTGATGCCGTCGTCGGCATCGCGCGCAACGCCGAGGCCGGTCGCGAGGCCGAAGAGGTCGACGGGACCGATGTGGCCGACGGCGCCACGGTCGAGGCCGATGCCGAGACCGTGGTCGAGGGCACTGTCGAAGGCACGGCGCCTTCGGCCGGGGAGCACGAGGAGTAGAGCGTGAGTGGAGCCACGGGCGCTGGTTCGGCCGCTTCCGGAGCAGGGGCGAGCAGCGCCCGTGGCCCTGCCACGCACTCCCAAGGGGGCACTGTGACGGACACTCGGGGACCTCAGCCGCAGTACGAGGGGTACGCGACCGGGCCGTTGCCCGGTGAGCGGGAGCCCGCAGCGGGCCAGGCGGGGCCCTATCACCCGCCGCAGGCGTACCCGTCCCCCGCGGGCGGGACGCAGGGTGGCGGCACAGAGGGCGGAGCGCAGGGCGTGGGCGGCGTACAGGCGATGCGTAAGCCTCGGACGGGGGCGCGGACGACTCCGCGCATCCGCAAGGCCCGTCTGCGGGTGGCGAAGGCCGATCCGTGGTCGGTGATGAAGGTGAGCTTCCTGCTCTCCATCGCGCTCGGCATCTGCACGGTGGTCGCTGCCGCGGTCCTGTGGATGGTGATGGACGCGATGGGCGTCTTCTCCACCGTGGGCGGCACGATCAGTGAGGCGACCGGCTCGAACGAGAGCAACGGCTTCGACCTCCAGTCGTTCCTGTCGCTTCCGCGGGTCCTCATCTTCACGTCGGTCATCGCCGTGATCGATGTGGTGCTGGCCACCGCGCTGGCGACGCTGGGCGCCTTCATCTACAACTTGTCGGCCGGCTTCGTGGGTGGCGTTGAGCTCACTCTCGCCGAGGACGAGTAGGGCGCCGGGTATCGATTTTGGGACTGGCCCCGACGTGCGCTAATCTTCAGAAGTCAGCGCAGCAGCGCGGCGGGGCTATAGCTCAGTTGGTTAGAGCGCATCCCTGATAAGGATGAGGCCACAGGTTCAAATCCTGTTAGCCCCACCAGCACGAAGGCCCCCACCGGTAACGGTGGGGGCCTTCGGCGTATGTGGCCTCTTCCGGCCTGAGGGCGCTTCTCTCGCGGTACGACCGACGGCTTCCGGATGACGGGCCGGGGTCGCGGTCCCGGTGCTCCGAGGCGCGTAGGAGCGGTGACGGTGGGTCGGGCGGGCGGGCGTCCGGCCCGAGTCCGGAGGCGGTCACGGTCCGGTGGCCGGCTCCGGAAGGTAACCCTCGCGGGGCCCTCGCCACCCCGCCCGGGCATCGCCCTCTCCCCTGGGTGGCGGCCGACGGGGCGCGGGAGGGCCCACCCGGGCACACGGGAAGGCCCCTGCCGGTGTGGACCGGAACAGGGGCCTGGGTGGCGTCGGTGCCGCCCTCAGGGCGGCAGCGGGGTGGAGTCCCCGGCAGGAGCCGCGTCGCGGGCCGAGCGGGTGCTGCCGGTCGCGTGTGCGGCCTCCGAGGTGTCCGCCGCCAGCTGCCGGGTGGCGGGTGAGGAGCCGTGGGCCTCTGCGCGGATGCGCTGCTTCATCGTGGGTGGCAGCGCCCTGTCACGCGGAAGGGTCCATCGGACCGACGGGGTGGTCGCTGTTGCCGCGGCCGCCCCCGTGTGCTCGTGGCTCGTGGTCGTCGGCTCCGCGGCCGCGGCCTGGGCGGTGGCGAGGCCCAGTGAGGCGAGAAGCGCGAAGAAGGCGGTGATGAAGGCGGTCCAGATGCTCTTGACCCTGAAGGTGCTCATGGCCCCTCGCTTTCAGGTGGTCCGGTTTGCTTACCTTTCCGATGATGTGGATGTGGACCGCGGATTCCGGCAGCGACGCCCCCGCTGCGCCGATCTTCTGATGAACACCACTCTTATGGTTCAACCGGCCTCGACAACCTGTCTCCGGGGTGCGGGGAGGGCCCGTGACGGCCTCCTGCGGGGGCGCGGGCAGGTCACCGATCGGTATCGGCCGGTGTGTATAGTCGGGCGGCAGAAGTCCCCTATACGCCAAGGAAAGACGAGGTCGCGCGGTGAAGAAGCTTCTCCTGGTCGCACTGGCCGCCATCGGCGGGCTCCTCGTGTACCGCCAGATCCAGGCGGATCGCGCCGAGCAGGATCTGTGGACGGAGGCGACCGACTCCGTGCCCGCAGGTCCGGGTGTGTGAGACGGAACAGTCTGCTAGGAGCCCCGGCCGCCGAGCGGCCGGGGCTTTGTGCTGTCCGGGCGGCGCTGCCGTGGTGGACGTGATGGCGGCCGCGCCCAGGGGTTCACGGTTCGCTTGAGCGAATCATGTGGTTGCATCTGCAATTACGGGGGATGGGTCGCGCCGCCGCCGGCCGCCTGGGAGACCGGGGGCCGGTACCGCGACGGCGGCAACAGGACGGTGACCGCTGACAGCGGTGGTGCCGGCGGGGCAGGATGGACGGGCATCGCGACCGAGCCCGGCGCGGGCGCCGCGGCCGGTCCGTTCGCCGCTCCCGCCTTCGTACGCCGCCGGCGCGGGGCCGGCACGCACACGACGAGGGGAAGCGCGTGAAGAGGCAGCGCAACAGGGGCCGGGTGACGCTGGCGTCGATCGGGGTGATGTGCGCGGTGGTCGCGCTGCCGGGACAGGCGCGCGCGGCGGACGCCCCCGCCGCGTACAGCTTCGATCCCGCGGCGACGCCGGTCCGGGGTGCGGAGACGAACGCCGACGCGGTGGAACTCAAACCCGGTGCGGTGTACCGGAGTTCCATCGAGAAGGACCAGAAGCTCTACTACCGCGTGGAACTCGACGACGCGACCGACGCCTACGTGTCCGCGGTCGTCGTGCCGAAGACGGCCGGGCAGGTGGCCTACGGCGACGGCATCACGATCAGCATCAGGGATCTCGACGACAACCGGTGCGATTCGCAGGACGCGGACTTCGGGCCGGCGGAGTTCCCCCGGCCGATCGCCGCCTATGCCCACAGGACCCTGAAGAAGGGCGTCACCACCTGCGCGGCGAGCGGCACGTACAACGTCCTGATCGAGCGCGAGAGCAAGGCGACCTCCGCGCCCTCCGGCTGGGACCTCGAGCTGCGTTTCGAGAACGAGCCGACGGTGAAGGACGCCGGATCGCAGCCCACCGAGGCGCCGGAGAACTGGCCCTCCGCGTCCCCGGTGCCGCCCTCGGGCACGCAGAAGCGCTCCGGGGGAACGGGGTTCGCCGACGCCACCGGGCTGGAGTCGGGGGAATGGGTGGACGACATCGCTCCCGGGCAGACCCGTTTCTACCGGGTGCCCGTGGACTGGGGGCAGCAGATCTTCGCCACGGCGGCGCTGAGCAACAGCAGCCGGTCGACCGAGTTCCTCGGTAACGCCCTGGCGGTGTCCCTGGACAACCCGGCCCACGGCCATGTGGACGGCGCGACCCTGTCGTACTCCGGAGCCCCCAACTCCGTTTCCCTGCAGCCTCTGCCGCCGGTGGCCTACGAGAACCGCCACGCCTCGGCGGCCAGGGTCAGCGCCATGCGCTTCGCAGGCTGGTACTACCTCTCGGTGACGCTCTCCCCGAAGGTCGCGGAGCACTACGGCGACGACCCGATCGGACTGACGCTCAAGGTCAAGGTCGTCAACGACGGCAAGCCGTCGCCCTATCGAGGGGAGGCCGGGATCTTCGGGGTCGGCGACGACGACAGGGACATGGCCAGGAGCGGCCAGAGCGCTTCCGACGCCGACAGGAGCGACACCATGAAGATGGTGGCCGCGGGAGGCATCGGTACGGGCACCGTGCTCGTGCTCGGACTCGGGCTGTGGACGCTCCTCGCCAGGCGGCGGGAGGCAGGCGCCACCGCGGCCGCCGGCGGGCACCGGACGGGCGGACAGCCCCCCGCCTGGTAGCCGGCCGTGAAAGGGCGGCACACGCCCGGTGGCCTGTGCCGGGTCCGGAAGGTTCCAGCCTGGTGCGTCCCCGGCTGGTGTCCGGTCAGATCTGGGTCAGCGCCCAGATGCCCACCCCGAAGCAGATAAGGGCCACCAGCAGTACGGGGACAGCGACTCTCGGGGACGGGCCGGGCCGCCTCGCGGGAGCCGCGTGCGGAGCGGCCGTGCTCGGTGTGAAGTCCTGGGGAGCCTGGGGGTGCTGCGCCGTGTAGGAGCGGGTCGGGGCGGCGCCGTAGGGCACGGCGGCCGTCGCCGCCTGCGAGAGGTCCGAGCCGGGCGCGTAGGGCCCGTACGGGGAGGCGGGGGGCTGCTGCGGGGCGGTCACCTGCTGCGGCGGGGGCGCGAGGTGGAAACTGCCCGTCTCCGACATCGAGGACGGCAGGGAGGACGGTGCCTGCTGCCCGCTGTCCTGTGCGGGCACGTACGCCTGCGCAGGGTGCTGCGGCGGCGTCGCCCGGCCCGCGCGCGGCTGTGTGGGCGGTGCCTGCGGTTCGTCGGCGGGGGCTTCCGGTCCGTCGGGGCCGAACCCCGCCGGCAGGGGACCGATCTGGTCGAAGACCTCGACCGGTTCGGCGTCCGCCCCGGACTCCGCCAGCATCTCCACCGCTGCCGTCAGCGCCTTGCGCGCCCCTGTGGCCGTCCTGAAGCGGGCCTGCGGGTCCGGCTGGAGCAGACCGGCGAGAACCTGCCACAGGGGCTCGGGCACGCCCTGCGGGGCACCGGGGGTGCCGTGGGCGGCGAAGTACTCGATCAGCGCCTGGGCGTCGGGCTTCTGTCCCTGCAGCAGGTAGAGCGCGACCAGGCCGACGGCGAAGAGGTCGGCCGGGAAGTCCGGCTCCGCCCCCATCATCTGTTCCGGTGCGAAGTAACCCGGCGTACCGACCACGTAGTTGGTCTCGGTCAGCCGTGGCTCTCCCTTGCGCATCGAGATGCCGAAGTCCGACAGCCGTAGATGCGGACGCCCCGTGCCGGTCGCCTCCATGAGGATGTTGGCCGGTTTGATGTCCCGGTGGACGACCCCCTCGGCGTGCACGGTGGACAGTCCGGACAGCAACTGGTCGAGGAGCAGGCAGACGAAGCGGGGAGGCAACGGGCCGTAGTCGCCGATGACATGGGCCAGCGATCCACCGCTGACCAGATCCATCGTGAAGAGGACCTTGTCGTCGTCGGCGGCCCAGCTGGCGGGCGCGAGCACATGCGGATGTTCGATCCGCAGTGCCTGCTCGCGGACGAAACGCAGCAGCGTGTGCGCGTCGCTCTGCTGCAGGACCTTCGCCGCCACGTACCGGCGGCGCCGGTGGTCCCACGCGCGCCAGACGGCGCCGACCCCGCCACGTCCGATCGGATCGACAAGCTCGTACCGCCCGGCGAAGACCTCACCCATAGCGCTGTGCCCGCTCCCGTTCCGTATCGGTTCGTGCCCCGGCTGTCGGGATACTGCCACGGGCTGTGCTTCCCCGTGGCAGTTCCGGGCCCTGGGGCCTGCTCCTGGTGAAGGGCCCTAGCTCTGGTGGGCTTCGTAGTGCGCTACCGCGTCGGCGGTGCGTCCGGCCCCGTACACCCTGAGGAACTCTGCCAGTTCGGGGTGTGCGGGGGCGAGGGAGTCGGCCGCGTCGATGATGTCTCCTGCCGCGGCGACCGACCGCAGCAGCGACTGGATCTCACGGACCACGCGGCGCACGGTGGGAGCTCCGCCGGTGGTGGCGGTCTGGCCGGTGCTGGTGAGGACGGAGCCGCCCTGGGACTTCTTGATCTCTTCCATCCGGTCCGTCGCCTCTCCCGCGCTGACGCTGCCGTCCGCCACCAGGCCCGCCAGCTCCTGGAGCGCCTGGACCCGCTGGACCACGGCGGGGTTGCCGATCTTGGCGCGCTGGCCGCTCATCAACTGGGAGAGCATCGGGGCCGACAGCCCGAGCACCGCGGCGAGCCGGGCCTGATTCAGGCCCAGGTCGTCTATCAGCCTGCGGAAGAGCGCTCCCAGCGGCTCCCCGTACCAGCTGCGCTGGAGCTCTCTGGCTCTAGCCGTGGCCTCTTGCTGCGCTGCGTCCATTGCGTCTCCCCATCGCTGCGGCTTCGCTGCTGCGAACCTCGTCGTGCATCTTACGGAGAGCGGTTCCAGACCGGGAGTCCCAATCCTTTTGCAGGTTTCAGGGGGTCACCCGGTACTCTGTTCTGCGACGGACCTCGTGGCAGGGATGTGCGCTGCGATGCCCTCGTTTCGGGGCCTTAGCTCAGTTGGTAGAGCGCTGCCTTTGCAAGGCAGATGTCAGGAGTTCGAATCTCCTAGGCTCCACATCCGAAGAGCCCGGGCCACCTGCGGAAAGCAGGTGGCCCGGGCTCTTCTCGTGGATCGGCACGGTCGTGGGCGGACGTTGCCCCCGGGCTCATCGAGACGTGCCCCCACGCCCGTCGAGACGTGCCCCTCAGGCTCATCGGTCCGCGGAAGCGGCCGGTGTGCCGGGCTGTCACGGCCTGACACCGGATCCCACCGGTACGCGTCTCCGTTTCACGTGAAACGGCGAGGGGCGCCGGAGACACTGAGGTCTCCGGCGCCCCTCGCAGACGTCCGTTTCCCGGGGATCCGGGCCGGCGTCGTCGGTCAGCGGTTGTCGTCCCGGCCGTCCGCACGGTCCGAGCCGGACTCGGCCTCGTCCTGCTTGACGCGGACCTCGGGGTCGAGGACGGAAGTGCTGCTGCCGTCCACCGAGGTCAGCGGAGCGCGATCGTCAGCCACCTCGGTGGGGGCGGGCGGCTCGACGAGCCAGTCCGGGTTGGCCTGCTTGTCCCACCACTTCCAGGCGGCGAGGGCTCCGCCGGCCAGCACACCGAGCACGAGGAGGCCCTTGGCCGCCCGGCCGGCCTTGGCCCGCCGCTCGTGCTTCCTGACGAGCTTGTGGATCTCCTTGGCCGTGACCTGCCCGCGCAGCGCCGCCAGGGCGGCCGTACTGCGTGCGGTGGCCTCCTCCGCCATGGGGCGGCTCGCCGCCACGGCGTACTCGACACGGGGCACGGTGTAGTCCGCCGCCGTCCGGGCCGCACTGCGCGTCCGTACAGCCGCCTTGTGCGCGGCCTCGTCGACCTTGGGGGGCACGTGGGTCAGTGCCTGCTCGATGCGAGGCGCGAGGTACGCGTCGTACTGGACGCGGGCCTGCGCGGCTGCCTTCGACATCTTGGGCGCGAGGCGGGCGCGGGCCTCCTGGGCGTAGTGCGCGGCCTGTTCCTTGGCTGTGTCGGCGTACGGCGCCACCACTTCCGCGGCGTGCTGCGCGCTGTCCTTCGCCGAGTAGGTTGCGGCGCGCACGCTGTCGATGCGGGTCACGGGATCCTCCTCCTTGGTGGCGGGTAGGTACTCCGCCTATCCACCCAATTCGAAATCATGCCCGCTGAGGCACAGAGCGCCATGCGGGACGGGCATCCGGGTCATGTCGGCATTCTCGGTCAGTTCGGTGCAGGGGGAGCGTGTCGGCGACGTTGCCACGGTTCGTGTCGGCGCGCTCCACGCTGTCGGGCACATGGCCGCACCCGCGTGCGCGGCCGACCGGAGAGGCGTGGGGGAAAACGGGCGACACGGTGAGCGCGGCCCCGGCGCAGCGCGGTGACCGGGGTGGTGAGGGGGTGTGCCGTGCGAGGATCGGGGGTCACCAGCGAGGACTTACGGAAGGCAGATCGTGGCCGAGGAGCTTTACGCCACCTTGAAGACCAACCACGGCGACATCGCGATCCGGCTTCTGCCGAACCACGCGCCCAAGACGGTCAGGAACTTCGTCGAGCTCGCCACGGGCGAGCGTGAGTGGACCGACCCGGGGACCGGCCGGAAGTCCACGGACAAGCTGTACGACGGGACCGTCTTCCACCGCGTCATCAGCGGCTTCATGATCCAGGGCGGCGACCCGCTCGGCAACGGAACGGGGGGCCCGGGGTACGAGTTCGCCGACGAGTTCCACCCCGATCTCGCCTTCACCCAGCCCTACCTGCTGGCGATGGCGAACGCGGGGCCGGGCACCAACGGATCGCAGTTCTTCGTCACGGTGTCGCCCACCGCCTGGCTGACCGGCAAGCACACCATCTTCGGCGAGGTCGCCGACGAGGCGGGCAGGAAGGTCGTGGACGCCATCGCGGCCGCTCCGACCAACCCGCGTACCGACCGGCCGCTCCAGGACGTCGTGATCGAGTCGGTCGTCGTCGAGACCCGCTGACCGACGATCGCGTCCCGCCGGAGTCACCGCCCGGGCAAGCGGGCGGGCAGGCCGCACGGAGGCACCGTCCGGCAGGCGGGCCACCCGTGCGGGAACCAACCGCGCTGCTCGTCCGTACTGCTACATAACGGGCGAGCAGGTGGTCACATGTGCGCCGCCTCCCCGGACGAGGACCGAAGGGGCCGTGACCGATGGAGAAGCAGCAGCCGCCGGAAGGCCAGGACGGGTCCGCGGCTGCGGGCGGCCCTCCCACCTGCTACCGGCACCCGGATCGGGAGACCGGGATCCGCTGCACCAGGTGCGAGCGCCCGATCTGCCCGGACTGCATGATCGGGGCATCGGTCGGATTCCAGTGCCCGGAATGTGTCCGCCAGGGCTCCGGGACCGGCCATCACACCGCGGCCGCGCGGCCGCGGACCCTGGCCGGCGGCGGTGTCGCGGCCGACCCGAGGCTGATCACCAAGATTCTGATCGCCCTCAACCTCATCGTCTTCGTCGTGGTCTGGGCGAGGCCGGAGTTCCTCGACGATCTCCTGCTGTTCGGCCGCGCCACCACGGACGACCCGTCCGCCGGGTACGAGGGCGTGGCCGAGGGGCAGTGGTACCGCCTGGTGACGTCGATGTTCCTGCACGTGGAGGTGTGGCACATCGCCTTCAACATGCTGGGGCTGTGGTGGCTCGGAGGCCCTCTGGAAGCGGCACTCGGCCGGGTCCGCTACCTCGCGCTGTACCTGCTCTCCGGGCTCGCGGGCGGCGCGCTCACCTACCTGATCGCAGGCCCCGCACAGGGCTCGCTCGGGGCCTCCGGCGCCGTATTCGGTCTCCTGGGCGCCACGGCGGTGCTCATGCGGCGGATGAACTACGACCTGCGTCCGGTCGTCGCGCTGCTCGTGGTGAACCTGATCTTCACCTTCAACCCGTGGGGCCGGATCGCCTGGCAGGCGCACGTCGGGGGACTCGTCGCCGGAGCCCTGATCGCGATCGCCATGATCCACGCACCGCGCGAGCGCCGGAATCTCGTGCAGTACGGCGCCTGCGCGCTGGTCCTGCTCGTGGTCGTGATCGTCGTCCTGGCGAGGACCGCAGCGCTGACCTGAGCGGAATCGGCGCTTCGGGGGTGCGGTTGTCCACAGAACGTGCCTGATCTTGTGCACGACGTGGCGAACAGGTGTGCCCCTTGTCGCTGGACCGGGTTTTACCAGCCAGGACAAGGGGCGCGCCCTCTCGCAGTGCGTAAGTGTGTAGTCACACCGGCGTCAACAGCGAGGGAAGTTATCCACAGATCGTCTGACCTTTTCCCCCGCCTGTGGATAACTCTGTGGGTAACTTCAGGGCAGAGCTACTTCCACTGCGTGGAGACGCCGAAGCCACCGGCGATGAAGCCGAAGCCCACCACGATGTTCCAGTTGCCCAGCGCGCTGAGCGGCATGTCGCCCTCGGTGACGTAGAAGAGCACGATCCAGGCCAGACCGACCAGGAAGAGCGCCAGCATCACCGGCGCCACCCAACTGCGGTTGCCCAGCTTTATGCTCGTCGACTGCTTCGCCGGCGGCGGCGTGAAGTCTGCCTTCTTGCGGATACGTGACTTCGGCACGAGGGACTCTCCTGTCGATGCGCTGCGTGACCGCGCAGGGATCTGTGGCTGGCGCCGGGGCGCGAGGGGGAATGCTGCCTCCCCGGGGCGTCCGTTAGCGTAGTGCTTCCGTGGCGCCTAAGGAGATAAGGGTACGTTGAGCAATTCTGACGACTCTCCTCGAGGCCCGGCCCGGCGCATCTCGCGCCGGCCGGTCCAGGGCCTCACGGCTGCCGTCTTCGCGCTGGCCGGACTGATCTTCGTCACCAGTGCCAACGCGGCCAAGGGGACCGACATCCGCACCGACTCCTCGCTGCTGAAACTCTCCGATCTCATCCAGCAGCGCAGTGAGAAGAACGCGGAACTGGACGAATCGACCGCATCCGTCCGCGCGGACATCGACACCCTCGCCCGTCGGGACGACGGACGCACCCGCGCCCAGGACGCCGAACTGGACGCCCTGGAGAAGGCCGCGGGCACCACGGCGGTCACCGGGGAGGCGCTTTCGGTGACGCTGAACGACGCGCCGCCCAACGCCACGGCCAACCCGGGATATCCCGACCCGCAGCCGAACGACCTGGTCATCCACCAGCAGGACCTCCAGGCCGTGGTCAACGCCCTCTGGCAGGGCGGCGCGAAGGGGATCCGGGTGATGGACCAGCGCCTGATCTCCACGAGCGCGGTGCGCTGCGTCGGCAACACCCTGATCCTGCAGGGCCGGGTCTACTCGCCTCCGTACAAGGTCACGGCCGTCGGGGACCGGGGGAGGCTCAGGCAGGCGCTGGACGACTCCACGGCGATCCAGAACTACCAGTTGTACGTGAAGGCGTACGGGCTGGGATGGAAGGTCGAGGAGAGCGACAGGCTGACGCTCCCCGGCTACGCGGGCACCGTCGACCTCCACTACGCGCAGCCGGTGCGGTAGGCCGCCCGGCCGGGCCCCAGCGGCGCCGGCGCCCCGTGCGACGCGCCGGGGCGGACCCGTACGACGTGCGTGTGACGGACCCGTCCCGGTGGCTTTCCACAGCTGACCCACGCCTGAGCCCGCGCCGTTTAGTCTGGTGCCGTACCGAACGGAGGCAACAGCATGTACGGCTGGATCTGGCGGCATCTGCCGGGCAACACATGGGTACGGGGCTTCATCTCGCTCGTGCTGGCCCTGGCGGTTGTCTACGCGCTCTTCCAGTACGTCTTCCCGTGGGCGGAGCCTCTGCTGCCGTTCGGTGACGTGACGGTGGACGGCCAAGGCACGGGCGGAGCGGGGACCGGTCAGTGAGCGCACGCATTCTCGTCGTCGACAACTACGACAGCTTCGTCTTCAACCTCGTCCAGTACCTCTACCAGCTCGGCGCGGAGTGCGAAGTCGTCCGCAACGACCAGGTGACCACGGCACACGCCGACGACGGGTTCGACGGAGTCCTGCTCTCCCCCGGCCCGGGAACACCCGAAGAAGCCGGTGTCTGCATCGAGATGGTGCACCACTGTGCGCGGAGCGGCGTCCCGGTCTTCGGTGTCTGCCTGGGCATGCAGTCGATGGCCGTCGCCTACGGCGGTGTCGTGGACCGGGCTCCGGAGCTGCTGCACGGCAAGACATCCCCCGTACTGCACGACGGCCAGGGGGTGTTCGCCGGACTGCCGTCCCCCTTCACCGCGACGCGGTACCACTCGCTCGCCGCCGAACCCGCGACGATCCCGCCCGAACTCGAGGTCACCGCACGCACCGTCGACGGCATCATCATGGGGCTGCGCCACCGTGAACAGGCTGTGGAGGGCGTGCAGTTCCACCCCGAGTCGGTGCTCACGGAGCACGGGCACCTGATGCTCGCCAACTGGCTGGAGCGGTGCGGCGACGTGGGGGCCGTCGCGAGATCGGTGGGGCTCGCCCCAGTGGTGGGCAAGGTAGCGGCGTGACCTCGTTCCGCCCCGATTCCGGGCAGGAAGGCTCGTACGCGCGGGGAGCGTACGAGCCCGACGGCACGTTCGAGGCGGCGGTGGAACAGCTCGCTGATCCGCTGAACGACCCCCTGCCGGAGCAGCACGCCTCGAACTGGCCCCGCCCGGAGACCGCGGGGGCCGACGAGGAGCCGCCCGGGGCGTCCGAGACGCCCAGGACGGCGCCCCGGACGCCCGTGGAGACCCCCGGAGAGTGGTACGACCCCGAGGGCTACCAGCGGGACTGGTACGGGCAGCAGCGGCCGGGCACGGGACCCACGGCGGGCCCCGCCGAAGGGACCGCCGTACTGCCCGGTCTCGCGACCGCGGTGGCGGAACCCTCGCGGGACACCGCGGAGAAGCCGGCCGCGCCGTCGTCGCCACGGCGCCCCGCGCCCGGCCGGGCCGGGGTCCCGCCCCAGGCGCGGCCGGCCGGCGGCGACGAGACCATAGCCCTGCGGACCGCCGACATCCGGCGGGCACAGGGCCCGGAAGCGACGGACTCCGCGGCGGCCACCGACTCGGCGACGGCCGCGGCAACGGCCGTCTCGGACGGGACGACGGCCACCGGTGGCCGGGCCGAGCGCCGGCGGGCCGCCAAGGGGCGCGGAAGACGCCGGCCGGAACCCGGGCCGCCCGCGGCATCCGGGACGGCGGCGTCCGGGGCCCCGATGTCACGCGTGGAGGCTCGTCGCGCGGCCCGTGCGGCCAAGGAGAGCCCCGCCGTGGTGGCGAGCCGCGTCGTCGGAGAAGTCTTCATCACCTTCGGCGTGCTGATGCTCCTGTTCGTCACCTACCAGCTGTGGTGGACCAACGTCCGGGCCGACCAGATCGCCGGCCGGGAGACGCACAAGATCCAGGACGACTGGGCGAGTGGCGAGCGCAGTCCGGGGGCCTTCGAACCGGGCCAGGGGTTCGCCATCATGCACATCCCCAAGCTGGACGTCGTCGCGCCGATCGCCGAGGGCATCAGCAAGGAGAAGGTCCTCGACCGGGGCATGGTCGGTCACTACGGCGAGGGCAAGCTGAAGACCGCGATGCCGTCGGCGAAGCAGGGCAACTTCGCGGTGGCGGGTCACCGCAACACCCATGGCGAACCGTTCCGCTACATCAACAAGCTGAAGCCCGGTGACCCGATCGTGGTCGAGACCCAGGAGGCCTACTACACGTACGAGATGACCAGCATCCTTCCGCAGACGTCGCCCTCGAACGTGGCGGTGATCGACGAAGTCCCCCCGGGTTCCGGGTTCACCGGCCCCGGCAGGTACATCACACTGACGACCTGTACGCCGGAATTCACGAGTACGTACCGAATGATCGTGTGGGGCAAGATGGTCGACGAACGCCCGCGGAGCAAGGGGAAGCCCGACGCGCTCGTCGGCTGAAGCGGGCTGGACGACATCACGACAGGGGCGGGTGCGGTGGCAGCTGGGACCGAGCAGGACGAGCGTGTCGACGTGCCACCCCCGCCCGCGCCACGCGGCGGCCGCCATCCCGTCGCCGCGGCGGTGAGCCTCTTCGGCGAACTGCTGATCACCGCCGGCCTGGTGCTCGGGCTGTTCGTCGTCTACTCGCTCTGGTGGACCAACGTCCTCGCCGACCGTGAGGCCGACAAGCAGGGCAACACCGTGCGGGACCGCTGGGCGGGCGGACCGGGCGCCCTGGACACGAGGGACGGCATCGGATTCCTCCACGTACCCGCCATGAAGAACGGCGAGGTGCTGGTCGGGAAGGGCACCGGCACGACGAGGCTGAACAGCGGAGTGGCCGGCTACTACACCGATCCCGTGAAGTCGGCCCTCCCCTCCGACCCGACGGGCAACTTCGCCCTCGCGGCGCACCGCGACGGACACGGCGCCAAGTTCCACAACATCGACAAGGTGAAGAAGGGCGACGCCGTCGTCTTCGAGACCAGGGACACCTGGTACGTCTACAAGGTCTACGCGACGCTGCCCCAGACCTCGAAGTTCAACGTCGACGCGATCGCCGCCGTCCCCGAGGAGTCGGGCGTGAAGAAGCCCGGCCGCTACATCACGCTGACGACGTGCACGCCCGTCTACACGTCGAACTACCGCTACATCGTGTGGGGCGAGCTGGTGCGCACCGAGAAGGTCGACAGGGACCGTACGAAGCCGGCGGAGCTGCGCTAGCCCGCCTGGACGGTGCCGAGAACGACGGCAGGGCCCCGGTCACCTTCGAGGTGACCGGGGCCCTGCCGTGCGGCGTGAGGCGGTGTCCCTAGCGTCCGGAGGGGCCACCGAAGATGTTTCCGTCGCCGCCGCCCCCGATGGTGGTGAGGGTGACGGTGCTTCCCTTCGCCAACGGGGTGTTGGGGGCGGGATCGGACTGCATCACGATGGCGTTGGGCTTGTCGGACGAGTTGGGGGCCAGCGCGACCACCAGGCCGAGGCCTTCGAGCGCGGCCTTCGCGTCCTGGTACCGCTTGCCCTGGAGGTCACCCGGGATGGTCACCTGTTCCGGCTGAGCGGGGCCCTTGGAGACCTTGAGGACGATCTGCACGTCCTTGGCCTGCTTGCTGTTCGCGGGCGGGTTCTGCTCGATGACGGTTCCGGCGGGCTGATCCGAGTCGACATCGGTCCGCGACACGTTCGGGAACCCGACACCCTTCAGCTGGGCTTCGGCTTCCTCGAACGACCTGCCGACCACTCCGGGCACGTTCTGCGTCGACTTCTTGGCCACCGTGATCGTGACCTCGGAGTCCTTCTCGGCCTTCGAGCCGCCCTCGGGGTTCTGCGAGATGACCGTGTCCGGGGTCTTGTCGGACTCGGCCGTCTTGACGTTCACCGTGAAGCCCTTGTCCTCCAGAGCCTTGCGGGCGTCCTCCTCGTTGTCGTCCACGACGTCCGGGACCTCGACCTTGGGCGCGCCGGTGGAGACGACCACCGTGACCGTCTCGCCCTTGTTCATCTCCCCGCTCGCCGCTGGCGTCTGGCTGCAGATCTGGCCCTTCTCCTGGGCCGCGCAGGGTTCCTTCGCGCCGATGCTGAGCACGACCCCGGAGTTGTCCGCGAGTCCCTGCGCGGCCTCGACCGTCGACCCGACCATGTTCGGGACGTCGATCTTGCCGCCGTCACCGCTGTTGTTGTCGGTGAAGACCGCACGGCCGATCAGGATGGCGCCGATGAGCACCAGGACGCCGGCGACCACCAGGAGGATCGTCGAGGTGTTGCTCTTCTTCTGCCGGCGCCGGTCCGGGCGGTCGTCGTAGCCGTAACCGCCGTCGTCCGGGTTGACCGGGGGCAGCATGGACGTCTGGGCGCCGCTCGCGTCCGCCGAACGGAGCGCGGTGGTGGGCTGGTCGCTGTTGTAGGAGTTGTAGCCGCCGTAGCCCGCGGCCCCCATGGCGGCGGTGGCCGCGACCGGCTGGCCGTCGAGGCAGGCCTCGATGTCGGCGCGCATCTCGTCGGCCGACTGGTACCGGTAGTCGGGGTCCTTGGTCAGCGCCTTCAGGACGATCGCGTCCATCTCGGGCGTGATCTCGGGATCGAAGTTGCTGGGGGGCTGCGGCTCCTCACGCACGTGCTGGTAGGCGACCGCGACAGGCGAGTCACCGACGAACGGAGGCCGGACCGCGAGCAGCTCGTAGAGCAGGCACCCGGTGGAGTACAGGTCGGATCGGGCATCCACCTGCTCGCCCTTGGCCTGCTCCGGGGATAGGTACTGGGCGGTGCCGATGACCGCGGCGGTCTGGGTCATGGTCATGCCGGAGTCACCCATGGCGCGGGCGATGCCGAAGTCCATGACCTTGACCTGGCCGGTGCGCGTCAGCATGACGTTCGCCGGCTTGATGTCACGGTGCACGATCTGGGCGCGGTGCGAGTACTCCAGGGCCTGGAGGATGCCGACCGTCATCTCGAGGGTCCGCTCGGGCAGCAGCTTGCGGCCGGAGTGCAGGAGTTCCCTGAGCGTCGACCCGTCGACGTACTCCATCACGATGTAGGGGATGGAGACCCCGTCGACGTAGTCCTCGCCCGTGTCGTAGACGGCGACGATCGCGGGGTGGTTGAGCGATGCGGCCGACTGGGCTTCACGGCGGAACCGTGCCTGGAAGGACGGGTCGCGGGCGAGATCGGCCCGCAGCGTCTTCACAGCGACGGTGCGGCCGAGCCGGGTGTCGTGGGCGAGGTACACCTCGGCCATGCCACCACGGCCGAGCACCGAGCCCAGCTCGTACCGGCCGCCGAGGCGACGCGGCTCTTCCATAACTGATCCAGCCCTCTCCGTCAGTCCCGACCGCACCCGTGTGTGGTCCGGCGGTGCGCTGTTCGCGCATACGCTACCGGGCACGGCCGGTGCGATCGGCCCGCACCCTTCAGCTGATATCCGACCGGTATGCCAATGCGCGGGTGTGGACAGAAGTTGTGACGAGTGTCACTTCTTTCCGTCGAGTACCGCCTGCATCACGCTCTTGGCGATGGGCGCGGCCAGACCGCCACCGGAGATGTCGTCCCGGTTGGCGTTGCCGTCCTCGACCACCACGGCCACGGCGACCGGGGAGCCGCTGTCGGTCTTGGCGTACGAGATGAACCACGCGTACGGCTTCTCGCTGTTGTTGAGGCCGTGCTGGGCCGTACCGGTCTTGCCACCCACGGTGACGCCGTCGATCTGGGCGTTGGTTCCCGTGCCGGTCTTGACCACGGTCTCCATCATCTGCTGGACCTTCTGGGCGTTCTCCGCGGAGAGGGGCTGGCTGAGCTGCTCCTTCTCGTGCGTGTAGATGACGTCCAGGTTGGGGGCCTGCCGCTGGGCGACCATGTACGGCTGCATGAGCTTGCCGTCGTTGGCGATCGCGGACGCGACCATGGCCATCTGCAGCGGTGTGGCGCGGTTCGACGCCTGGCCGATGCCCGCCATGGCGTTCTGCGGCTGGTTGTCCTTGGGGTAGATGCTGGCGTCGGCGCGGACCGGTGTGAAGACCTCTTTGTTGAAGCCGAACTTGCCGGCCTGCTCCATCATCTTCTCGTTGCCGAGGTCGTGGCTCATCTTGCCGAACACGGTGTTGCACGACCAGCGCAGCGCCTCCCTGAGGGACGCGTCCTTGCAGGGGATGCTGCCCTCGTTCTGCAGGAGGTTGGTCGACTGCGGGAGGCGCCAGGGCAGCGGGGAGTCCGTCTTCGCGTCGATGTCGGTGTAGAGACCGTTCTCGAGCGCGGCGGAGGCGGTGACGACCTTGAACGTCGAGCCGGGCGGGTAGGTCTCCCGCAGGGCCCGGTTCAGCATCGGCTTGTCCTTGTCGTTCAGGAGCTTCTGCCGGGCGTCCGAGTCCTTCAGCGAGTTGCCCGCGAAGACCGAGGGGTCGTACGAGGGTGTGCTGGCGAGGGCCAGGATGGCCCCGGTCTGCGGGTCGAGGGCCGCGACGGCCCCCTTCTTGTCCCCGAGGCCCTTGAAGGCGGCCTTCTGGGCGGCGGCGTCCAGGGTGGTGACGATGTTGCCGCCGGTCTTCTTCTCGCCGGTGAACATCGACAGCGTGCGGTCGAAGAACAGCTGGTCGCTGTTGCCGGTGAGGATGCCGTCCTCGAGGTTCTCCAGCTGCGTCGAGTCGAAGGCCTGCGACGAGTAGCCGGTGACGGGCGCCCACATGGGGCCGTCCTTCCAGACCCGCTTGTACTTGAAGTCGCTGTCCTTGGTCTCGACCGAGCCCGTGACGGGTTCGCCGTCGACGATGATGTTGCCGCGCTCGTGGGCGTAGCGCTCGATCTGGACGCGGCGGTTGTGCTCGTTCCCGTTCAACTCGTCGGCGCGGACGTACTGGATGTAGTTCGTGCGGACGAGCAGGGCGAGCACGAGTACGCCGCAGAAGATCGCGATCCTGCGGAGCGGCTTGTTCACGGTCGGACCACCTGGGTCATTTCGGCGTCCGGGGACGGTGCGGGTGCAGGTGCGGGGCGACGGGCGGTGTCGCTGATTCTGATCAGGATGCCGATGAGCGCCCAGTTGGCGATGACGGACGAACCGCCCGCGGCGAGGAACGGCATCGTCATACCGGTCAGAGGGATGAGCCCCATGACACCGCCGGCGACGACGAAGACCTGGATGGCGAAGGAGCCCGACAGCCCGATGGCCAGGAGCTTTCCGAAGGGGTCGCGGGCGGCGAGCGCCGTGCGGACCCCGCGCTCGACGACGAGGCCGTAGACGAGCAGGACGGCCATCATCCCGGCGAGGCCCAGCTCCTCGCCGACGGTGGCGAGGATGAAGTCGGAGTTGGCCGCGAAGCCGATCAGGTCGGAGTTGCCCTGGCCGAGGCCGGTGCCGAGGGTGCCGCCGGAGCCGAAGGCCATCAGCGACTTCGCCATCTGCTCGCTCGCCGCCAGCTTGCCCCAGCCCGCGAACGGGTCGAGCCAGGCGGTCACACGCTGCTGCACGTGCGGCTCGAACGTCGCCACACCCACGGCACCCGCCCCCGACATCAGCAGGCCGAACACGATCCAGCTGGTGCGCTCGGTGGCGACGTAGAGCATGACGATGAACATGCCGAAGAACAGGAGCGAGGAACCGAGGTCGGTCTCGAAGACGAGAATCAGGATCGAGAAGGCCCAGACCATCAGGATCGGTCCCAGGTCGCGGCCGCGGGGCAGGTAGAGGCCCATGAAGCGCCTGCTCGCCAGGGCCAGGGCGTCGCGCTTGACCATGAGGTAGCCGGCGAAGAAGACCGCGATGATGATCTTCGCGAACTCTCCCGGCTGGATCGTGCCGACGCCGGGGATCTTGATCCAGATCTTGGCGCCGTTCACCGCGGGGAAGAACATCGGAAGGATCAGCAGGAACAGCGCGGCCAGCATCGAGATGTAGGTGTACCGCTGCAGGATGCGGTGGTCCTTCAGCACCAGCAGGACGATGACCAGCAGGGCCACACCGGCGGCCGAGAACAGGAGCTGCTTGGAGGCGGCCGCCACGAAGTTCGGCGTCTGCTGGAAGCGCTCCGACTGGTCCAGCCGCCAGATGATGGCCAGGCCGAGACCGTTCAGCAGGGTCGCCAACGGGAGCAGCAGCGGGTCCGCGTACGGCGCGAATCTGCGTACGGCGAGGTGCGCGACGCCACCCAGCAGGGCGAGGCCGAGCCCGTACCCGAGCATGCCGGCGGGCAGCTCGCCGTTGATGGCGAGGCCCACGTTGGCGTACGCGAACACCGAGATCAGGACGGCGAACGCGACAAGGACCAGCTCGGTGTTACGGCGGCTCGGCGCGTCGATCGCGCCGATGGTGGTGGTGTTGGTGACAACGCTCATGGTGCTGAAGGCCCCCTACGGCTTTACTGCTTACCGCACTGCGGGACCAGCTTCTTCTCTTCCTCCGAGAGGCTGGGGCCGGGAGTGGGAGTAGCGGTCGGCTTGGTCCCCTTGGCGGGGGACTTGGCGGAAGTGCTGTCGGTCGTCTTGTCCGCGTCCTGGTCCTTGGCGGCATTGGTGTCCGCTTCGGCCGCACGGCGCTGCGCGTCCTTCTTGCAGGCGGAGGCCTGGGCTTCGAGTTCGCCGACCTTCTTGCGCGCATCGGACAGGCTGCCCTCGGCGATCGTCGCCTCGACCTGCTTGCGCTGGTAGGGCGGGAGGTACTTCAGTTCGATCTGGGTGTTCTCCTCGACCTTCGAAAGAGACACCCAGGCGAGATCCTGGCTGATGCCGCGGTACAGGGCGACGTTGTCGTCCTGCGCGCCCACGTAGAACTGTGTCTGGGTCCAGCGGTAACCGCCGTACACGCCGCCGCCGATGACGGCCAGCGCCAGCACGATGTAGAACGACCGCTTCAGCCACCTGCGGCCACCGCGGGGCTTCACGAAGTCGTCGTCGGTGTACGCGTCGAAGGCGTCGTCCGGACCCGCGCCGTAGCCCATGTCGTCGCCGCTGCCGGGAGGACCGAAGCCCCCGGCGGGGGGCGGCACGGTGCGGCCGAGACCGGCCGCGCGTCCCGCCGGCGTCTCCATGGCCCTGCCGTCGTGCGCGTGCGCGGCCTGGTTCTCCGCCACGGCGCCGACGACGACCGGGGTGTCGTTGAGCTGCCCGGCCAGGGTGTCGTTGCCGTCGACGTCGAAGACGTCCGCGACGATGCAGGTGATGTTGTCGGGTCCGCCGCCGCGCAGGGCGAGCTGGATGAGGTCCTGGATGGTCTCCTGCGGGCCCTGGTAGCTGGCCAGGGTCTCTTCCATCGTCTGGTGCGAGACGACGCCGGAGAGTCCGTCCGAGCAGATCAGGTAGCGGTCGCCGGCGCGGACCTCACGGACGGAGAGGTCGGGCTCGACGTGGTCGCCGCTGCCCAGGGCCCGCATCAGCAGGGAGCGCTGCGGGTGGGTGGTGGCCTCTTCCTCGGTGATCCTGCCCTCGTCGACGAGGCGCTGCACCCAGGTGTGGTCCTGGGTGATCTGCGTCAGGACACCGTCGCGCAGGAGGTATGCGCGGGAGTCGCCGACGTGCACGAGGCCCAGGCGCTGACCGGTCCAGAGCAGGGCGGTGAGCGTCGTGCCCATGCCCTCCAGCTGGGGGTCCTCCTCGACCATGACGCGCAGCTGGTCGTTGGCCCGCTGCACCGCCGTACCGAGTGACGTGAGGATGTCGGAGCCGGGCACGTCGTCGTCGAGCTGGACGAGCGTGGAGATCACCTCGGAGCTGGCGACCTCACCGGCCGCCTGGCCGCCCATGCCGTCGGCGATCGCGAGAAGACGGGGGCCCGCGTAACCGGAGTCCTCGTTGCCTTCCCGGATCATGCCCTTGTGCGATCCGGCGGCGAAGCGCAGGGACAAGCTCATGCGCACCTCGCCCGTCGGTTCGGGGTACAGCCGGTCTCGAGCCACACTGCCCACCCTCCGGTCGGGAGCCGCGCCGGGTCCATCGTCAGGACCGCAGCGGCTCGCTCGCTCCGCTCGCTCATTGTCGTACTACTTCCGCAGCTCGATGACGGTCTTGCCGATGCGGATCGGCGCGCCCAGCGGAACAGGTGTCGGGGTGGTGAGCCGGGTCCGGTCGAGATAGGTGCCGTTGGTGGACCCGAGATCCTCGACGATCCACTGGCCGTCACGGTCCGGGTAGATCCTGGCATGCCTGCTGGACGCGTAGTCGTCGTCCAGCACGATCGTCGAATCGTGAGCCCGGCCCAGGGTGATGGTCTGCCCCTGGAGCGCGACCGTTGTGCCCGTGAGGGTGCCCTCGGAGACCACCAGCTTCGTGGGAGCCCCCCGGCGCTGGCGCCCGGGCTGCTGGCGCTGCTGGGGCGGCGCCGCCTGCTGTTGGCGGGCCTGCTGCGGGCGGGTGTCACTGGCGGTGCGGCGTGAGCCGCGCTGCGTGACACGCGTACCGAACAGGTCGCTGCGAATGACCTGGACGGCCACGATTACGAATAGCCACAGAACAGCCAGGAAACCTAGCCGCATGACCGTAAGGGTCAGCTCTGACATTGCCCCCGCTTCACCCTTCGGCTTGCCGGTAAACGATGGTGGTACTGCCCACGACGATCCGCGAGCCGTCGCGGAGCGTAGCGCGGGTGGTGTGCTGCCCGTCCACCACGATGCCGTTGGTGGACCCGAGATCCTGGATCGTCGAGGGCGTTCCGGTCCGGATCTCACAGTGCCGGCGCGATACGCCGGGGTCGTCGATCCGCACATCGGCGTCGGTGCTTCGTCCCATCACCAACGTCGGGCGGGAGATCTGATGGCGGGTGCCGTTGATCTCGATCCAGCGTCTGACCTGGGCGTCCGGCGCGGGGCCGGAGGCGGCCGGCGAGCGCCAGTCGCTGGAGGGCCCGCCCGGCCGGCCCGTGCCCGGCGGCGGGGCCGCGGGCATGGGAGGGGCTGCGGACGGCGGGTATCCGTAACCGCCGCGGCCCTGAGGGGCGCCGGGCCGGTTGGGCGGGAGGTCGGGGGCGGGGCCGGACTGCTGGCCCTGCTGTGACGAACTCGACGCCAGGGTCCTGCTGCGGACGCGGTAGAGACCGGTGTCGAGGTCGTCCGCCTTCTCCAGGTGGACCTTGATCGGCCCCATGAAGGTGTACCGCTGCTGCTTGGCGTAGTCGCGCACGAGGCCCGCCAGCTCGTCGCCGAGCTGTCCCGAATACGGGCTGAGGCGCTCGTAGTCAGGGGTGCTGAGCTCGACGATGAAGTCGTTGGGTACGACGGTCCGCTCGCGGTTCCAGATCGTTGCGTTGTTGTCGCACTCGCGCTGGAGAGCTCCCGCGATCTCGACCGGCTGCACCTCGGACTTGAAGACCTTGGCGAAGGTGCCGTTGACCAGACCTTCGAGACGCTGCTCGAAACGCTTCATGACTCCCATGGGGCACCTCCTCCGGTGTCGTCATCGCTGTACTGCTTACTGATCGTATCCACGCGTCGGGAAATCGGCTGGTTCCCCTTGTCTGCACAGTGGATGAGTGTCACCCCTCACACGGATCGTAGAGGTGGCCTCCTGACAGTGTCCCGCACTCCGGGTGCACTCAGGAGGAGTGGGGGCGGGCTTCCCGCGTTCCCGGTTCCCTCCGTGGGTCGGCCGAAACAACGGATGTGAATCCACCCAGTCCAGCGTGCTAATCTTCCGTTTGTCGCCAGGCGCTCGCACCGAACAGTGAGAGAGTCTGGAAACACCACTCATGCGCGAGTGGCGGAACGGCAGACGCGCTGGCTTCAGGTGCCAGTGTCCTTAGGGACGTGGGGGTTCAAATCCCCCCTCGCGCACAACGGGTAGGCGCTTGCGACTGCCAGGTTGGTTCGACAGAACCCCCGCACCGGAGAGATCCGGTGCGGGGGTTCTTCGTTATGCGGGCAGGGCGTTGTGCGCGCGGGGCCGGGCGCGGATGCAGGCGATCCGGCTCAACCTGCCGTCGGGGCGCACGGCGGGCTCCGGGGCGGGGGCCGCCCGGTGGCCGGCCTGCTTCAGGTTTCCGGCGGGAGAGCAGGGGAGTCGCTGGTGCCGGCCGGGGGCGGCGCGAGAGCTGTCTCCGCGGGGGCGAGGGCTGCTTCTGCGGGAGTCCGGGCCCCGGCGGGTGTCCGGGGCTTCATGGGTGCCTGAGGGGCACGGCTTCACGGGTGTTCGAGGGGCACGGCTTCACGAGCGTCTGAAAGTCACGGGTGTCGCGGAGACGTAGGGGTCGCGGCGTCGGCGGAGTCGCGGGAGGTTCGAGCATCTTGCCGCTGTGTCCGTGCGTGTCCGGGATCAAGCGAGCGCGCGGTCAGGGGGCGACGGTTGAGGCGAGGTGTGTTTCACGTGAAACGTCGCTTCCGTAGGGAAGGAGCCGTTTCGTGCGGCCTGGTCTGTGAGTCTTCTCGCGGCGGGCTCTGTGGGTCGATCGCGGGCGCGCAGGGGGTGGCCTGAAGGCCGGCCGGGGCCGCACCCGGGAAATGGCGCCGTCCACCATCCCGGCGGGGGCGTACGCGCTGTGCGGGATGGCGGACGGGGCGGCACTCGGGTCAGCCGCGTCAGGCGGCGAGGCGTGCTGCGAGAGCCTTCGCCTTCTCCGAGGCGTCCGTGAAGGCCTGTGCGCGGGACGCTTCCGCGAGAGGGATCAGCTCGGCCATCTCGGGCTTGGAGTGGGCCAGGGTCAACTCCGGGACGATGAAGTCCACTTCGGCGCCCAGCATGCCTGTGAGGACCTTCTCCAGGTAGTTCTGGACGAACTCGAAGTCCGCACGCGGGGTGCCCGGGGCGTACGAACCTCCGCGGCTGGCCACGACGGTGAACGGGGTGCCCGTGACGGGCCCCCCGGGGCCGGAGTTGTGGCCCACGATGATGACCTGGTCCAGCCAGGCCTTCAGGGTCGACGGGATGGAGAAGTTGTACATCGGTGCGCCGATGAGCACGGCATCCGCGTTCGCCAGCTCCGCGGCCAGCTCTCCGCGCAGCGCGTCGTCCGCGCCGGCGACGGTCGCCGCGGCGTCCAGGTGCGGCAAGGGGTCGGCGGCGAGATCGCGGTACACGACCTGGCCGTCAGGGTGCTGTTCGCGCCAGGCGGCGACGAAGGCGGCGGTCACGTCGCGGGATGCGGAGCCCTGGGGGAAGACGGCGGAGTCGAGGTGCAGCAAGGTGGCCATGGGGTTCTCCATAGGGAGCGGGGATGGGTGCGGTGCCCGTGGCGTGATCGAAGAAGGCGGACGATCACCGCCGAGCGTGCCTGTTTTTCTGTATGTAGCTATTGATAACACAGCTACTTACTTTTCGTAAGTCCATCACGGCGGCGCAGTACTCTGGAGGCATGGCGGATCACGGTGAACAGGCCTGTCGGCGGGTCGATGTGGGGATCTCGCGCGTCTTCGAACTGTTCGGGAAGCGCTGGACCGGGCCGATCGTCTCGGTGCTGATGCGCCAGACGGTGCACTTCGCGGATCTGCGCCGCGCCATCCCGGGCATCAGTGAACGCATGCTCTCGGACCGGCTCGCGGAGTTGGGAGCGGCCGGGCTGGTGGTGCGTGAGGTCGACGAGGGTCCCCCGCTGCGGGTCGCGTACCGCCTGACGGAGGCAGGGGCCGCGATGGAGCCCGCGCTCAAGGAGTTGGGGCAGTGGGCGGACGTCTATCTGCCGGGGTCGGGGCGCTGCTGACGGGTCGGCCCGTGTCGCCGCGTCCCTGTTACGGGGCCTGGTCCTCGCCCGCGGAGTTGTAGCGCAGGAGGTAGTCGGCGAACCGGGCGAGATCGTCCGACGTCCATGAGCCGAGTCGCTCCCGGTAGGCGTCCCGGCGGCTGGCGCGGGTCGAGGCGAGCGCCGCACTTCCTGCCGCTGTGGGGCGCAGTACCTGGATGCGCTGGTCGTCCGGGTCCGGATGACGCTCGACCAAACCCATCTTCTCCAGGGCGGCGACCTGTCGGCTGACCGTCGACTTGTCCAGCATGTAATGCGCCGCGAGATCCGTCGCACGGCAGCCGTTCCGGTGATCGATGTGGGCGAGCAGTGTGTAGGAGACCAGCGGCAGGTCCGGGTGGAGGCGTGCGGCAGCCGCCCGTGCGCGGCGAGCGAAAGCGGTCAGCTCCCGCTGGATGAGGTCCAGGGATTCCTCGCGTCCCCAGGGGGCGTTCGCCACGGTGACACCTTTCATGGATTAATTGTATGTTACAACTAGATTGGAGTTGTAAAAGCCAACCTTTCGAGGGGAGACCGCCATGACCGCACGTGAGAGCACCGGCTCCGCGGGAACGGGCGCCGGCTCCGACCGCGCCGCCCTGCGCCACGTCCTCAGCCATCTCGTCACACCGCTACTGATGTGCATCGGCATGGGGCTCGCCTACCTGGGCGCCTTCCACGCCCCGGAGCCGCACGCCCTCAGGGTGGACGTCGTCGGCTCGGGAACGAGTGCCCAGGTGCTCGCGCAATCCCTCCAGGGCAAGGGTGACGGCGCGCTGAGTGTGAACACGGTGGCTGACCGCGCCACCGCTGTGGACCACCTGAGGACCCAGCGGAGCTTCGGCGCCTACCTGCCGGGGAGCAGCCCCGAACTGCTCGTGGCGAGTGCCTCGTCGGACACGAGCGCCACAGTCGTCCAGAAGGTGTTCACCGAAGTTGCAGCCGGCCAGGGCTCCCCGCTCCGCGTGACGGACGTCGCGCCCACCGCAGACGGCGATCCGACCGGACAGGGGATCTTCTTCCTGCTGGTGGCCGTCAGTATCGGGTCCTACGCGTCGGTGGCGGTGATCGGCGGTGCGGGTGCGGTGCTCGCTCTGCGGGTCAGGGCCGGCCTCGCGCTCGGAACCTCGCTCGCGGTGAGTGCGATCGGGGCCGCGTTCGCCGGGCCGGTGTTCGGGCTCGTCGATCAGGGGCTCGGCGGCCTATGGGCGATGGCGTGGCTCTACTCGGCGGGGATCCTGCTGATCGGAGTGGGACTCCACACCTTCCTCAAGCGATGGACCACGCTCGGCGTGATGCTGCTCTTCGTCATGCTCAACTTCACGAGTTCCGGCGGCATCTTCCGGCCCGAGCTCCAGCCCGGTTTCTTCGGGTCCCTCCACGCCTTCTGGAACGGTGCGGGCTTCGTCGAGGGCGTGCGCAGCCACGTGTACTTCGGCGGGCACGCGCTGGGTGGCCATGTGCTCGTGCTGGCGCTGTGGTTCGCCGCGGGGCTGGCAGTGGTGGGGCTCGCGGGTCTCGCGGAGGCCAAGCGCCGCCGCGATGCCGCCGAGCGGCAGCGGACGGCTGCTGCCGCACGTCATGCCTCAGTGGTCCCCTCGGTGGCTACCGGGGCGGTCGAGGAGGAGATGGTCGAGGAGGAGATGGAGGAGGCGGTGGCCGTCTGAGGTCGCCGCGCCCGAGGCGATGGGCGTCTGAGACCGCGGCCTTCCGGGCCGAGGGTGCCATAGGTCCTGGGCGTCCGCCGGTGCAGCGCGTCTCTCCGGAGCGGCTCTGGCTGTGGCGTCCGGGCGGGCCGGTCAGCGGTGGTTCTCCACAGGCCGCTGCGCGTTGTCCACAGGGACGGACGGCCGTTGCGCAACAGCTGTACCGTCATCCGCAGTTGATGTTGGGCGTGACGGGTGCACGAGACGGGGGAGGCGGCGCTCCATGGGTGAGGTCGAGGCGACGGTGCCGGAACAGCGGACAGGGCAAGACCCGCGTATCCCGTTCGTGCCCGGTTTCGCGCGACGTGCCGCGACGGGCGGGCGGTCGTCCGGCCCGGGTGCGGCGTCCCGCAAGGCGGCAGGCAAGGCGCTGAGGCTCCGAGTGCCCCGCTCCGCTCACAGTTCCCTGGCCCTGCCACCTGGACGGCCGGGCGCGGTGCAGGCTGTGGAGGAGTCGAACCTGGGCCGGGTGCCGGGGCTGACGCCGATACGTGTGGGGCGGATGGCGGCGACGCCCTTCGCGTTCCTGCGCGGTTCGGCCGGGCTGATGGCCCACGACCTGACGGGCACACCGGTCACGGGTGTCGGAGCACAGCTCTGCGGGGACGCGCACGCGGCGAACTTCGGCCTGTACGGCGACGCGCGGGGCAACCTGGTCATCGACCTCAACGACTTCGACGAGACCGTCTTCGGCCCGTGGGAATGGGACCTCAAGCGCCTGGCCACTTCGCTGGTGCTGGCCGGGCGGGAAGCCGGGGCCGACGAGGACACCTGCCGGCAAGGCGCGGTCGACACGGTGGGGGCGTACCGCCGCACGATGCGACTGCTGGCCGGGCTGCCCGCCCTCGACGCGTGGAACGCCATCGCGGACGAGGAACTCGTCTCCCACACGGATGCCCGGGACCTGCTGGGCACGCTGGACCGGGTGTCGGCCAAAGCTCGCAACAACACGAGTGCCCGCTTCGCCGCCAGGTCGACGGAGGACTGCGAGGACGGCGGCCGGCGCTTCGTCGATGCGCCGCCCGTACTGCGACGTGTGCCGGACGCGGAGGCCGCTGCGGTCGCGGCGGGGCTCGAGGGATACCTCGGGACCGTCTCCGAGGACAGGGTGCCGCTGCTGGCGCGCTACGCGATACACGACGTGGCGTTCCGGGTCGTCGGCACGGGCAGCGTGGGGACCAGGTCCTACGTGGTGCTGCTGCTCGATCACCGGGGTGAGCCCCTGGTGCTGCAGGTGAAGGAGGCCCGCCCCTCGGCCCTCTCCCCCTACCTTCCGCAGGTGGGCTTCGACGTGCCGGGCGTGGAGCACGAAGGGCGCCGGGTGGTGCTCGGACAGAAGCGCATGCAGGTCGTCAGCGACATATTGCTCGGCTGGGCCGAGGTCGACGGCAGGCCGTATCAGGTGCGCCAGTTCCGCAACCGCAAGGGCAGCGTGGACCCGGCCGCGCTCGCGGCGGACCAGGTGGACGACTACGGACGGATGACCGGGGCGCTGCTCGCCCGGGCCCACGCGCACACCGCCGACCCCAGGCTGCTCGCCGGCTACTGCGGGAAGAACTCCGAGCTGGACGAGGCGGTCGCCGATTTCGCCGTGACCTACGCGGACCGGACCGAGGCGGATCATGCCGAGCTCGTCAGGGCCGTCGGAACCGGTCGCATAGCCGCCGAGCTCGGTGTCTGACCGGCCGGTGCCGTGACCTCGTGTGCCCGGGGCGCCGGCCGTGGCCATACGCTGGACGGGTGACCCACGAAGCCGCCGGGGTGCCGACCACCCGGAACGACGAAGACCGGCAGGACCAGCACCGGCAGGAGCAGCACCGGCAGGACGAGCCGCAGCAGGCGCAGGAAGCGTCGCAGGACGGCCTCCGGGCGGACAGCGACCACGGGCAGGGGGACAGCACCACGGCCGACGGGGCGGGTGCCGATCCGACCGGAGACGCGCGCGCCGGTGCGGGTGGCGAGGTTCCTGAAGGCGGGTCCGCCGCGCCCAGGCCGGAGGAGCGGCTCGCGAAGGCCGTACGCGTGGCCGAGCAGGCCCTGATCGAGTTCGAGATCGCGGTGGAGACCTTCCGGGTCGAGGTGGAGAACTTCTCCCGGCTGCACCACCAGAAGCTGGGCCCGATGTACGCGCGGCTGGACGAGCTCGATGCCCAGATCGCGGAGGCGAGGGCAGCGATCACCGGCGACCCTGAGGACGTGCTCAGGGCGCAGGAGGCACGGGCGATCGTGATGCCGATGCCCGGGGTCGACGAGCTCTTCCACGACTGGATGGACTCGGACGGCCTTTCGCCCGAGGCCTCGGCCATGCTCACGGGGCAGCCCGTCCGGCCGCCCAAGCGCGTCAGGCCGAGCGAGGAGGCACGCAAGCTCTACCGCGAGCTCGCGCGTCAGGCCCATCCGGATCTGGCACCGGACGAGAAGGAGCGCGCGCGGCGCGACGAGTTCATCGCCCGGGTCAACGGGGCTTACGGACGCGGTGACGTGGAGCTGCTCAAGGAACTGGCTGCCGAGTGGGCTGCCGGGCCGGTGGCACCGGAACTGCGGCTCAGCGAGAGCGAGGAGCTATACGCCCGGCTGGATTGGCTCAGCCGCCGCAAGGAGCTGCTGACGGTTCTGGCCAAGGAGCTCGAGGAGAGCGCGATCGGCTCGATGCTGAGGATGGCGCCGGACGATCCCGACCGTCTCCTGGACGACATCGGCGAAAAGCTCCTGGGCGAGGTGGCCCAGCGTGAGGCAGAGCTCGCGGGCCTGGTGCAGTAGCGTTTCGACTGACTTGGCGCGTACGTACGAGAGAAGGCAAGACCCATGAATTTCGCTCCGCTGCCCTCGGTGGATGCTGTCGCGGTCCCGTCGGACGGCCTGGTGCTGGACGTCCGGGAGGACGACGAATGGGCAGCGGGACACGTCGAGGGGGCGCTGCACATCCCGATGAGTGACTTCGTCGGCCGCTTCGGTGAGCTGACCGAGGCAGCCGACGGGGGGCGTCGTGTGCACGTGATGTGCCGGGTGGGAGGGCGATCCGCGCAGGTCACCCAGTACCTCGTGCAGCAGGGCATCGACGCCGTGAACATTGAGGGCGGCATGCTCGCCTGGGACGGCGCGGGCCGTCCGATGGTCACGGATGGCGGGAGCTCGGCCTTCGTCCTCTGAAGGCCGTTCCCTCCGCGGCTGGCCTGCCGCCGCGAGCGCGGGATGGCGGTCCCCGTGCTTCGGCAGCCCGTGCTCGGCAGCCGGTCCATGCGGGGCCCGTCTGTGGCTGCCCGCCGCCCCTCGGCGGCCGGCCTGTTCAAGTCCGTCCGTGGCGGCCGGCTCCCAACGGCCCGCGTCTGTCGGGCTCGCGTCTGTCGGGTTCGTGTCTGACGTTCTGCGTCTGTCGGGTGCGCGTTTTACGGGTCGTATGTGCCGAGTTGCTTCTGTCGGCCGGGGCCCGGGCTGTACGGCGGCCCGGCCACAGCCGCCTGGGGCCGGGCCGCCCGGCCACAGGCACCCTGGGGCCGCGGCCCTCGCGCGTCGCCCCGGCGGCTGCCCCTCGCCTGCAGGGCGGTGCGGGGTCAGGTGCCGGACGGGACCTCAGCGGTCGAAGTCGATCTCCACCTCCGCGGTGACCGGGTGCGACTGGCAGGCCAGAACGAACCCGGCTCCCGTCTCCTCCGGTTCGAGCGCGTAGTTGCGGTCCATGCGTACCTCGCCCGACACCAGGAATGCCCGGCAGGTGCCGCAGACACCCCCCTTGCAGGCGTACGGCGCGTCCGCGCGGCTCCGCAGCACCGTGTCCAGCAGTGACTCCCCGTCCTGGACAGGCCAGCTTCCCGAACGCCCGTCGAGCGTCGCTGTGAGCCTGCTCTCCGCCGGAGCGGTCGTACGGGTCGCCGGTGGACTTCCGGCCCCCTCATCCGCGACGTGGAAGATCTCCTGGTGGATGCGGGACCGGTCCGCCCCGAGCGTGAGAAGCGCGCCCTCCGCTTCCCGGATCAGGCCGAAGGGTCCGCACAGGAACCAGCCGTCCACATCGGGCACCGACAGCAGGGAGGGCAGCAGACCGGTGAGCCGCTCGCGGTCCAGCCGGCCCGAAGGGAGGCCCGCGGCCTGCTCCTCGCGAGACAGGGCGGTCACGAGCTGGAAGCGGCCCGGGTAGCGGTCCTTGAGGTCGGCCACCTCGTCCAGGAACATCGTCGAGGCGGCCGTCCGGTCGCTCCGGATCAGGCAGAAGCGAGCCGTGGATTCGCGTGCCAGCAATGTGGCGGCGATCGACAGCACGGGGGTGATGCCGCTGCCGCCGACGATCGCCGCGAAGTACCCGGGGCGAGGCTCCAGGACGAAGCGGCCCATCGGCGCCATCGCCTCGACGAGGTCACCGACGGCCAGTTCCTTCAGGGCGTACGTGGAGAACGCGCCCCCGTCGACCATGCGGATCCCCACCCGCAGAGACGGTTCCGCCGGCGCCTCGGTGGCCGGAGCGCAGATCGAGTACGACCGGCGGATCTCCTCGCCGCCGACGCCGTAGCGCACGTTCAGGTGCTGGCCGGGCCTGTGGCGGAAGGTCTCGCGCAACTCGGGCGGTACGGCGAGGGTGACGGCCACCGCGTCGTCCGTGATCCGTTCGATCGCGCTGACCCGGAGCGGATGGAACATCTACAACTCCTTGAAGTGGTCGAACGGTTCGAGGCACGCCACGCACCGGCGCAGCGCTTTGCACGCTGTGGACGAGAACCTGCTCAGCAACTCCGTGTCCGTGGAGCCGCAGTGCGGGCAGCGCACCGAGAGCGTCAGCGGTACCGGGCCACCCGCAGTGCCGCCGGGGCGGGGCGGGGCTATCCCGAACTCGCTGAGTTTGCGGCGCCCTTCGTCGCTGATGTCGTCCGTCGACCAGGCCGGGGCGAGGACGGTGACGACGGACACCTCGGCCACGCCGTGGTCGTGCAGGACCCGTTCGATGTCGGCGGACATCGTCTCGATGGCCGGGCAACCGGTGTAGGTCGGCGTCAGGTGCACGACGGCCCGGTCCGGGCTCTCGGCCCGCACCCCGCGGAGCACGCCGAGTTCGTCGAGGGTGAGGACCGGGAGCTCCGGATCCGGCACGGAGCCCGCCAGGCGGTGCAGCTCCGCCTCCAGCGGGGTTTCGGCGATCACCATGACGCCCCCGGGTGACTGCGGTGGAGATGCTGCATCTCGGCGAGCATCCGGCCGAAGGGCTCGGTGTGCAGACCCTGCCTGCCCGCTCCCGCGGCCCAGGCGCCGCTCTGCGGGCCCGAGGGCAGAGAAAGGGTCGCCCGCTCCACCACCGCGGTGACAGCGGCCAGCCAGGCGTCACGCAGGGTCTGCCACTCGATGTCCACGCCCTCGACGGGCTCGAACAGTTCGCCGGTGAACTTCCACAGGGCGTCCAGACCTAGCTGCATGCGGTCGTGGCTCTCGGCCGTTCCGTCGCCCAGCCGGAGAACCCACTGTTCGGCGTGGTCCCGGTGGTAGGCGACCTCCTTGACCGCCTTGGCTGCGAGGTCCGCGAACTGTCCGCCTCCGGTGGCCAGCCGCTCGTACAGGAGGTGCTGGTAGACGGAGAAGTAGAGCTGTCGTGCGATCGTGTGGGCGAAGTCGCCGTTGGGCTGCTCCACCAGCTGGACGTTGCGGAAGGCCCGCTCCTCGCGGAGGAAGGCGAGCTCGTCCTCGTCACCCACGAACGAGAGCAGCAGCCGCGCCTGCCCGAGCAGGTCGAGGGCGATGTTGGCCAGCGCCACTTCCTCCTCCAGCACGGGGGCGTGTCCCGCCCACTCCCCCAGCCGGTGCGAGAGCACCAGCGCGTCGTCGCCGAGGGCGAGAGCCGCGGTCACAGGTGCTTCACCCCTTCCGGGATCTCGTAGAAGGTGGGGTGGCGGTACGGCTTGTCCCCGGCGGGCTCGAAGAAGGAGTCCTTCTCGTCGGGCGACGAGGCGGTGACCTCGGTGGAGGGCACCACCCAGATGGAGACGCCCTCCGAGCGGCGGGTGTACAGATCGCGGGCGTTGCGCAGGGCCATCTCGGCGTCCGGTGCGTGCAGGCTGCCCGCGTGGGTGTGGGACAGCCCGCGTCGGGATCGCACGAACACCTCCCACAGCGGCCAGTCGGTCGAGCTGCTCATGCGGTCGCCTCCACGGGCTGGGCGGTGGCACCGGCGTTTCCGGTCCGTACCGCGTGCTTCTCTGCGTATGCCGCCGCTGCGTCGCGGACCCACGCGCCTTCCTCGTGGGCGGTGCGCCGCTGGGCGAGCCGTTGTTCGTTGCAGGGCCCGTTGCCCTTGAGGACCTCCTGGAACTCCGTCCAGTCGATCGCCCCGTAGTCGTGCTGTCCGAGCTCTTCGTTCCACCTGATGTCGGGATCCGGAAGGCTGAGCCCCAGGGCCTCTGCCTGCGGGACGCAGATGTCGACGAAGCGCCGGCGCAGCTCGTCGTTGGAGTGGCGCTTGATCTTCCAGGCCATCGACTGGGCGGAGTGCGACGAGGAGTCGTCGGGCGGGCCGAACATCATCAGGGACGGCCACCACCAGCGGTTCACCGCGTCCTGCGCCATCTCGTGCTGCGCCGGGGTGCCCCGGCTGAGGGCGAGCAGCAGTTCGTAACCCTGGCGCTGGTGGAAGGACTCCTCCTTGCAGATGCGGATCATCGCCCTCGCGTACGGCCCGTAGGAGCAGCGGCAGAGCGGGACCTGGTTCGTGATCGCCGCGCCGTCCACCAGCCAGCCGATCGCGCCGACGTCGGCCCAGGTCAGCGTCGGGTAGTTGAAGATCGATGAATACCGCTGCCGGCCGGCGTGCAGCTTGTCGAGCAGCTCCTCGCGGCTGGTCCCCAGCGTCTCGGCGGCGCTGTACAGGTACAGGCCGTGCCCCGCCTCGTCCTGGACCTTCGCCATCAGGATCGCCTTGCGGCGCAACGAGGGGGCCCGGGAGATCCAGTTCGCCTCGGGCTGCATCCCGATGATCTCGGAGTGCGCGTGCTGGGCCATCTGGCGGACCAGCGTGGCCCGGTACGCGTCGGGCATCCAGTCCCGGGGCTCGATCCGGTCGTCGGCCGCAACCGCGGCGTCGAAGGCCGCGGTGCGCACCTCGTCCACCGGGTCCGCCGTGCCCGCTGTCCTCTGCGTCGTCTGGTCCGCAGTCACTGCCGCCATCCCGGGCTCCCTACCGACCGATCGTTCGGTTCCTTGGCTTCAATGGTGAGTCGGGGGCCCGTAGGGTGTCAACCCTGTGGATAACTGAGTGGTGATCGACGGCGAACGGGGCGGCATGGATGCGGAGCTCGGTGGGCGCGCGGGAAGCGACGACGAGCGTTCCAGGTCCGGCGTGACGAGGCACCCTGACCCCGCTCGCGACCGTGAGCCGGACGCGGGGTCCGGTACCGGCCCGAACGCGGACGGCGCCGGGGATCCGGGAGGTGCCCCTGCCCTGGACCACGACGTCCCCGGACCGGAGGCTCACGACCCGCACGCGGGGATACCGGCCCCCGGCGGCAGGCCCGAGGCCCGGGCGTCGACAGACGGGTTGTCGGACCGGTTGTCCGAGCCCGTCTCCGCGGCTGCAACCCGTCAGGAGCACGGTCCGGGCATGGACGAACCCCCGCGACCGCTGTCCGGAGCAAGCGGTGCCGCCCGCGACGAGCGTCAGGCGTCGCCCACCGCGGAGACGTCCGCCGACGAAAGCTCTCCGCCCGAGGAGCCGGTACGGCGTCCGGGCGGAATCGGCATGGCGGGCCTCTCCCTTCCGTACCAGGTCGCGGCCGCGATCGCGCTGGCCGTCATGGGCGTCCTGGCCTGCGGACACATCGCCATGATCTTCCTGCACGTCGCGCCGTCCAACACGCTCACGAAACAGCACGGCGCGGTCGTCGACGACTGGGTCTACCCCGAGTTCGAGCAGAACTGGAAACTGTTCGCACCCAATCCGCTCCAGCAGAACATCGCGGTCCAGGTGCGGGCCGAGGTGGACGGTGACGACGGGTACAGCACCACCCGCTGGATCGACCTCTCGCGCGAGGACGGGGAGGCGATACACGGCAACGTCCTGCCCAGCCACGTCGACCAGAACGAACTCCGTCGCGCCTGGGACTTCTTCACCGGTTCCCACGACAGCGAGAACCGCTCCAACGGCCTCCGCGGGGACCTGTCCGAGCGCTACATCCGCCGCATCGTCATGCTGCGCCTGGCCGACCACGACCTCGCCGGCAGGGTCGAGCGGATACAGGTGCGATCATCCGTGCGTTCCCTGGGAGCCCCGTCGTGGAGCGACGAGAAGATCAACACCGATCCCCAGTACCGGGTGCTCCCGTGGTGGACGGTCAAGCCGGCCGATCTGCCTGGTACGGACACGACGGAACAGGCACTGCGCGACGGGAGGGCGCAGAAGTGAGCACCTCCACCGCCACCCGCATCCCCGGGAACGCGGGCAGCTCGGTGTCCCGGGCCGTCCAGCGCGTCACCGAGGGGCCCCTCGGCGCCTACCAGAGCGCCGTCGTCCGGATCGGGATCTCCGCGACCTGCCTGCTGTTCCTGCTGCGGGAACTGCCCCACCGTCGCGAGCTCTACGGCCCTGACGGACCGTGGAGCTGGGACATGGCGCGCGGTCTCCTCTCCAGCAACGGCGCCTTCACGGTGTTGATGTGGTCGGACAGCGCGATCTGGTTCGAGTTCGTCTACGCGCTCACACTGGTGTCCGCCGCGTTGCTCTTGATCGGCTGGCGAACGCGGCTCGCGTCCGTCCTGTTCATGGTGGGGGTGCTCTCCCTCCAGAACCGCAGCATCTTCATGGGCGACGGCGGCGACAACGTCATCCACCTCATGGCGATCTACCTCGTGCTCACGCGCTGCGCTCGGGTCTGGTCGGTCGACGCCCGCCGCGCGACGCGGCGTGCCGCGCGCCTCGCGGAGGGGCTCCAGCCGCCCCGAGACGTGGTGGGACCGCTTCTGTGGGGCGTCCTCGGCGCGGTACTGATCATCGCCACGGTGCTGGGCGGGCTGGGCGGGCTGGGCGGCACCTGGTGGCTGCCCGCGGTCCTGTGGGTCCTCTGGCTCGGCAACGGCGCCTGGTGGGCTCTGAGCCGTTACGCGCCGGGGCACGAGCTGCGCACCCTCCTCGACGTCCTGGCCAACCTGGCTCACAACGTCGCCCTGCTCGTGATCATGGCGGAGGTGTGCCTGATCTACGCCACGGCCGGGTGGTACAAGATCCAGGGATCCCGCTGGCAGGACGGCACCGCGATCTACTACCCGCTCAAGCTGGACTACTTCGCGCCCTGGCCGGGGCTCTCCGGCATCGTGGCCTCCAGCGCCCTGATGGTCATGGTGATGACGTACGCCACGGTCATCGTGCAGGTCGCCTTTCCCTTCACGCTGTTCAACCGCCGCGTCAAGAACGTGCTGCTGGTGCTCATGATCGGTGAGCACGCGGGGATCGCCGTCCTGCTGGGACTGCCTTTCTTCTCGATGGCGATGATCGCCGCGGACGCGGTCTTCCTGCCGACGGTCTTCCTCGTCTGGCTGGGGCGCATGGTCACGCTGGGCCGGGGACGGCTGTTCTCCCGGCCTTCGAAGGACGGGCACACCGTGCCCGCGCAGCGAGGTCCCGCCATGGACGAGGGGGAGGCACCGCGCGGCGGCGGTGGCAAGGGCCATACGCTCGTCGGGTGACCAGCGAGACCGGCAGTGCAGAAGACCCCCTCTCGACACCGGCGACCGACCCGTCCGCGGAGCCGGCCCAGTACGACGACGGCTACGGCGACGAGATCGGTGTCGGGCCGCATCCGCGGCCGTGGCCCGAGGGGGACCGCTACGACCCGGAGCTCCTCGCGAACGGGGACCGGCGCAACGTGGGCGACGCCTACCGCTACTGGACGCGGGAGGCGATCGTCGCCGATCTCGATCTCCGGCGGCACGACTTCCACGTGGCGGTGGAGAACTGGGGGCATGACTTCAACATCGGCTCGGTCGTTCGCACCGCCAACGCCTTCCTCGCCAAGGAGATCCACATCGTGGGGCGCCGGCGCTGGAATCGCCGGGGAGCGATGGTCACCGACCGCTACCAGCACGTGCGGCACCACCCGGACACGGCGGACCTGACCGCGTGGGCGCAGGCCCAGGGCCTCCCGATCATCGGGATCGACAACCTGCCAGGGGCCGTACCGCTGGAGCGGACCGAGCTTCCGCGCCGGTGCGTGCTCCTCTTCGGACAGGAGGGCCCGGGGCTCACGGAAGAGGCGCGCAAGCACGCTTCCATGGTGTGCTCGATCGCGCAGTTCGGCTCCACGCGGTCGATCAACGCGGGAGCCGCCGCAGCCATCGCCATGCACGCCTGGGTGCAGCGGTACGCCGACATCCCGTCCCCAGGCCCGCAGGGCCACTGATTCGGAGAACCCGGGATGTACGGGTCACGTGGCCGGTGGAGCGCAATCCCGCCCGCCCCACCGGCCCTTCGTTCCGGGCCCGCTTCCCTTTGCCGCACGCACCTGCCGGGAGCCGCTCTCCCGGCAGGTGAGGACGCGTGCCGACCAGCCGGCGAACCGCTCAGGCCTGGCGGCGGACCTCGACCACCCGGAACCGGTTGGAGACGAACGCGCCGTCGCACAGTGCCGCGTTGGCTGCCGGGTTCCCGCCCGAGCCGTGGAAGTCGGAGAACGCGGCGGTCTGGTTGACGAACACCCCGCCGGTGAGGTTCAGCGAGAGCTGGGCCGACTCGTCGAAGCAGACGTCCTCGATCGCGCGCTCCATCTCGGACGAGGTGGTGTAGGCGCCGACGGTCATGGCGCCCTTCTCCCTGATCGTGCGGCGCAGGAGGTCCAGGGCGGCTTCGGCCGACTCCACCGCGACGGCGAAGGAGACCGGGCCGAAGCACTCGGACAGGTACGCCGCCCCATCGTCGGGTTCGGTGCCGTCGAGCTTCACCACGACCGGCGTACGCACCACGGCGTCGGGGAAGTCGGGGTTGGCCACCTGGCGTGAGGCGAGGGCGACGTCGCCCAGACCCGATGCAGCCTCCAGGCGGGCCTTCACGTCCGGATTCACCAGGGCGCCGAGCAGTCCGTTGGCGCGGGCGTCGTCGCCGAGGAGACCGCTCACCGCGTCGGCGATGTCCGCCACCACGGTCTCGTAGGGCTTGTCACCGGCGTCCGTGCTGATCCCGTCCTTGGGGATCAGCAGGTTCTGCGGGGTCGTGCACATCTGGCCGCTGTAGAGGGAGAGCGAGAAGGCCAGGTTGGAGAGCATGCCCCGGTAGTCGTCCGTGGAGTGGATGACGACGGTGTTGACGCCCGCCTTCTCCGTGTAGACCTGAGCCTGCCGGGCGTTGGCCTCCAGCCAGTCACCGAAGGCCGTGGAGCCCGTGTAGTCGATGATCTTGATCTCGGGCCGCAGGGCAAGGGTCTTGGCGATGCCCTCGCCCGGGTGTTCGGTGGCGAGTGCGACGAGGTTGGGGTCGAATCCCGCCTCGGCCAGTACCTCGCGTGCCAGCTGGACGGTCAGGGCGAGCGGCAGGACGGCCCGCGGGTGCGGCTTGACCAGCACGGGGTTGCCGGTCGCGAGCGACGCGAAGAGGCCTGGGTAGCCGTTCCACGTGGGGAAGGTGTTGCAGCCGATCATCAGCGAGACACCTCGTCCGGCCGCTGTGAACGACTTGTGCAGCTGGAGCGGGTCGCGCTTGCCCTGCGGCTTGGACCAGTCCGCGGTGCGGGGCGTGCGCGTCTGCTCCGCGTAGGCGTACGCCACCGCCTCGAGGCCGCGGTCCTGTGCGTGTGGACCGCCGGCCTGGAAGGCCATCACGAAGGCCTGCCCGCTGGTGTGCATCACCGCGTGCGCCAGCTCATGCGTACGCCCGCTGATCCGCGCGAGGATCTCCAGGCAGACCAGCGCCCGCGTCTCGGGTCCCGCCGCACGCCAGGAACCCATGGCGGCGTGCATCGCGGGAAGCAGGACGTCCGGGTCGGCGTGCGGGTACTCGACGCCGAGCTCCGGTCCGTACGGCGAGGTCTCCCCACCGGTCCAGCCGTCGGTGCCGGGCTGCCCGAGGTCGATGCGGGTGTTGAGCACCGCGTCGAACGCGGCCTTGCCCTCGGCGGCGCCGAGGCTGCCCGGGAGGCCGTCCTCGCCGTAGGCCTTCGGGTGCTCGGGATGCGGGGACCAGTACGCGCGCGTGCGGATCGCGTCGAGTGCCTGGTCGAGCGTCGGGCGGTGGATCTCGGACAGCTTTTCGGGGGAAAGCGCGGGGGCCATCACGGACCAACTCCTCGTCGAGCCGGGCGGGTGTGTGCGGACGGAGTTAGAGTAACCGAACGATCGGTCGGGACAAGGGGCCCCAGAGAACCTGTGGACAACTCATGGGGGAGGATCGCGGACATGACCACGCCCAAGCGGGACACGTACACCCCGGAGACGCTTCTCACCGTTGCCGTCCGCGTCTTCAACGAGCGCGGCTACGACGGCACGTCCATGGAGCACCTCTCCAAGGCGGCGGGCATCTCGAAATCCTCCATCTACCACCATGTGGCGGGCAAGGAGGAGTTGCTGCGGCGGGCGGTCAGCCGGGCCCTCGACGGGCTCTTCGGCATTCTCGACGAGGCGGGGGCGAACCGGGGCCGCGCGATAGCCCGGGTCGAGTACGTCACCCGCCGCACGGTCGAGGTCCTCATGGACGAGCTGCCGTACGTCACTCTGCTGCTGCGGGTGCGGGGCAACACCAGGACCGAGCGCTGGGCCCTGGAGCGGCGGCGCGAGTTCGACCAGCGGGTGTCCGAGCTGCTCAAGGCCGCGGTGGCGGAGGGTGACCTGCGCGCCGACGTGGACATACGGCTCGCCACCCGGCTGCTCTTCGGCATGGTGAACTCGCTGGTCGAGTGGTACCGGCCGCAGCAGGGCGGCTCGCCGGAGGCCGACCAGCTCGCCGACACGGTCGTCCGGCTCGCTTTCGAGGGCATGCGCGCCGGCTGACCTCCGGGCCGGCAGACCTTTTCTGTCTGCAAGCGCCGGTGGCGGGCCTCAGGCGAGTTCCGCGGGGCGGTCGGGGCGCGGCCCCAGATCGGTCTCCTCGAAGACCAGCAGGGTGCGGGTGGAGAGAACCTCCGGTATGGCCTGGATCCGGGTGAGGACGAGTTCCCGCAGAGCCTGGTTGTCCGGGGTGTGCACGAGCAGCAGGACGTCGAAGTCGCCGCTGACCAGCGCGATGTGCGTGGCGCCCGGCAGGGCCTGGAGCTGTTCGCGCACGGTGCGCCACGAGTTCTGGACGATCTTGAGCGTGATGTAGGCGGAGGCCGCCTCTCCCGCCCGTTCATGGTTCACGCGGGCGCTGAAACCGCGGATGACCCCGTCCTCGACCAGCCGGTTGATCCGCGCGTACGCGTTGGCCCGCGACACGTGGACACGCTCGGCGACCGCGCGTACCGAGGCCCGGCCGTCCGTCTGGAGGATGCGCAGGATCGCCCGGTCGGTGGAGTCCAGCGGTCGCGCGGGCGGGGTGCGGCCGGGATCGGTCTCCCGGTCGGCCATTTGTTCAGCTGCCATCTGCCCGCGCCTCCCTGTTGTGGACGACCTGCTCCTATCCCAGGCTGTGGAGAACCGTTTGTCCACAGGCTGGAGGTGGCTGTAGCCAAATTGCCGCCGCGACCGAACAATCGGTTGGTGAGGCACACCACATCGTCGCCTCGCCCACGCTCCGACATTCCTGCGGATTTCGACACCCCTCGATATATCTCGATGCCAGGAGGTGCTTGTCATGACGGTCCAAGAGCTGCCCGGCGCAGCCGCCTACAGGCCCACGCCGCCCCCGGCCTGGAAGCCGCTCACCGATCCCGCGCCGCTGCTCCCGGACCCCGAGCCGTACCGCGTGCTCGGCACCGACGCCGCTGCCGACGCCGACCCCGAGCTGCTGCTGCGGCTCTACGCGGAACTCGTGCGCGGCCGCCGGTACAACGTGCAGGCCACGGCTCTGACGAAGCAGGGACGGCTCGCGGTGTATCCGTCGAGCACGGGCCAGGAGGCGTGCGAGATCGCGGCCGCGATGGTGCTGGAGGAGCGCGACTGGCTCTTCCCGAGCTATCGCGACACCCTCGCCGCCGTGGCGCGGGGCCTGGACCCCGTCGAGGCGCTGACGCTGCTGCGGGGCGACCGTCACACGGGGTACGACCCGCGCGAGCACCGCATCGCCCCGCTGTGCACCCCCCTGGCCACCCAGCTGCCCCATGCCGTCGGCCTGGCACACGCCGCGCGCCTCAAGGGCGACGACGTGGTGGCGCTCGCCATGGTCGGCGACGGAGGGACGAGCGAGGGCGATTTCCACGAGGCGCTGAACTTCGCGGCCGTCTGGCGTGCCCCGGTGGTCTTCCTCGTGCAGAACAACGGCTTCGCGATCTCGGTGCCCCTGGCCAAGCAGACCGCCGCGCCCTCCCTGGCCCACAAGGCCGTCGGATACGGGATGCCGGGACGGCTGGTCGACGGCAACGACGCGGCCGCCGTGCACCAGGTCCTGGGCGAGGCGGTGGCACGGGCCAGGCGAGGTGAGGGACCGACGCTGATCGAGGCGGTCACGTACCGCATGGACGCCCACACGAACGCCGACGACGCCACCCGCTACCGCGGTGACGCCGAGGTCGAGGCCTGGCGCGAGCACGACCCCATCCGGCTTCTGGAGCGGGAGCTGACAGGGCGCGGGCTGCTGGACGAGGAAGGCATCGCGACGGTGCGGGAGACGGCGGAGCGCATGGCCGAAAGCCTGCGGGAGCAGATGAACGCCGACCCGGTGCTCGACCCGATGGACCTGTTCGCCCATGTCTACGAGGAGCGGACCGGGCAGCTGCGTGAGCAGGCCGAGATGCTGAGGGGCGAGCTCGCAGCCGAGCACGACCCCCCGCTGGAGGAGAACGGCGTGGAGGGACGGCGATGAGCACCGCTGCGGCGACGGCCGGCGAACGGACCGGAAGGGCCAAACCGGCCACGATGGCGCAGGCGCTGGGACGCGCTCTGAGGGACGCGATGGCGGCGGACCCGTCGGTGCACGTCCTGGGTGAGGACGTCGGCACGCTCGGAGGCGTCTTCCGCGTCACCGACGGTCTGGCGAAGGAGTTCGGCGACGACCGCTGCACGGACACCCCTCTTGCCGAGGCGGGGATCCTGGGCGCCGCCGTGGGCATGGCGATGTACGGGCTGCGCCCGGTGGTGGAGATGCAGTTCGACGCCTTCGCCTATCCCGCGTTCGAGCAGCTCATCAGCCATGTCGCCAAGATGCGGAACCGCACGGCCGGCGCCATGCCGTTGCCCATCACGGTGCGGGTGCCCTACGGCGGCGGGATCGGCGGGGTCGAGCATCACAGCGATTCCTCCGAGGCGTACTACATGGCGACGCCGGGACTCCACGTCGTCACGCCCGCCACGGTCGACGACGCCTACGGGCTGCTGAGGGAGTCGATCGCGTCCGACGACCCGGTGGTCTTCCTGGAGCCCAAGCGCCTCTACTGGTCGAAGGCCGACTGGTCGCCGGACGCGCCGGCACAGGTCGAGCCGATCGGCCGGGCCGTGGTCCGGCGAACCGGGCGCAGCGCGACCCTGATCACGTACGGTCCCTCCCTCCCGGTGTGTCTGGAGGCCGCCGAGGCGGCCACGGCCGAGGGCTGGGACCTGGAGGTGGTCGACCTGCGGTCGCTGGTGCCGTTCGACGACGAGACGGTCGCGGCATCGGTCCGGCGCACGGGGCGTGCGGTGGTCGTCCACGAGTCCTCCGGCTTCGGAGGACCGGGAGGGGAGATCGCGGCACGGGTGACCGAGCGGTGCTTCCATCATCTGGAGGCGCCGGTCCTGCGTGTCGCCGGGTTCGACATCCCCTACCCGCCGCCGATGCAGGAGCGGCACCATCTGCCGGGCGTGGACCGGGTGCTCGACGCTGTGGCTCGTCTTCAGTGGGAGGCGGACAGCTGATGGCACAGGTACTCGAATTCAAGCTCCCCGACCTGGGCGAAGGGCTGACCGAGGCCGAGATCGTGCGGTGGCTGGTGGAGGTGGGCGATGTCGTCGCCATCGACCAGCCGGTCGTCGAGGTCGAGACGGCCAAGGCCATGGTGGAGGTGCCGTGTCCGTACGGAGGCGTGGTGACCGCGCGCTTCGGTGCGGAGGGCACTGAACTCCCGGTCGGCGCCCCGCTGCTGACGGTCGCCGTCGGCTCGGCGGGTCCCGCCGTGGACGGAACGGCCGGCCCGGCCGGAGTCGCGTCCGGGGCAGGCGCCGCTGACGGCGCGGACGGAGCGGGCGCAGCGGGCGGTGAGGGCTCCGGCAACGTGCTCGTCGGCTACGGCACGGGCGCACCGGCCGCGCGGCGCCGCAGGATCAGGCCGGCGCAGGTGCCGTCCTCGGTCGGCGCCTCCGGTCCTGGCTCGTCTCCGCTCCCCGCTCCGGTTTCGGCAGTGCCTTCGGTCGCCGCTGCGGCTTCCGCTCCCGTCCCGGCTTCGGCTGAGACTCCCGCTTCCGCTCCCGCGCAGGCCACGGCGCCGACGGGACCCGTGGCGGTCATCTCGCCGCTGGTGCGGAAGCTGGCGCGGCAGCACGACCTCGATCTCCGGACGATCTCCGGCACGGGACGGGACGGACTGATCCTGCGCAGTGACGTGGAGTCCGCCATCAGGAGCGTGGAGTCCGCTGGCGACGTGGCGCCCGCGGCCGCCCCCGATGAGGCGTCACGGCAGGCGCCGCAGGGCGCGCGGGTCGCCCTGCGTGGGGTCCGCGGCGCGGTCGCCGACAAACTGGCCCGCAGCAGGCGCGAGATCCCCGACGCCACGTGCTGGGTGGACGCTGACGCCACCGAGCTGATGGCGGCGAGGGCGGCCATGAACGCCGCGGGGGGTCCCGCCGCCGGTCCGAAGGTGTCGGTGCTCGCGCTGCTGGCCCGCATCTGTACGGCCGCGCTGGCCCGCTTCCCCGAGCTGAACGCGATGGTGGACACCGAGGCCCGGGAGATCGTGCGACTGCGGGCTGTCCACCTGGGCTTCGCCGCGCAGACGGAGCGAGGCCTCATGGTGCCGGTCGTACGGGACGCGCACACCCGGAACGCGGAGTCGATCGGAGCGGAGATCGCCCGGCTGACCGAGTCCGCGCGGACGGGCAAGCTGACACCGGCCCAGCTCACCGGTGGGACGTTCACGCTGAACAACTACGGCGTGTTCGGGGTGGACGGCTCCACGCCGATCATCAACCACCCCGAGGCGGCGATGCTCGGCGTCGGCCGGATCATGGCCAAGCCCTGGGTGCACGAGGGGCAACTGGCAGTACGTCAGGTCGTACAGCTCTCGCTGACCTTCGACCACCGGGTCTGCGACGGCGGTACGGCGGGAGGGTTCCTGCGGTACGTGGCGGACTGCGTGGAGCAGCCGGCGGTGCTGTTGCGGACGCTGTAGCGGCAGTGGGTGCGGGGCGCTCCGTCCGGACCGCCTGCGGAAGCTCCCTCCGGTGACGTTTCCCGTCCCCGGGGGGACCACTGTCCGTGTCGCACCCGCATACTCGGGTGCATGACCGCGTATGACGCCATCGTTCTTGCCGGGGGAGCCGCGAAGCGGCTCGGGGGGGCCGACAAGCCGGGTCTTCGTGTGGGCGGCCGCGCCCTGCTCGACCGGGTGCTCGCCGTGTGCGCCGACGCCGGTTCCACGGTGGTGGTCGGCGGCCGGAGGCCGACCACGCGTCCCGTCACATGGGCGCGTGAAGTGCCTGAGGGCGGTGGCCCGTTGGCGGCACTGGGTGCCGGAGTCCGGGAGACGACGGCGACGAACATCCTGGTGCTCTCAGCGGATCTGCCCTTTCTGGGGGAGGAGACTGTCCGTTCCTTGCTGACCGCGGCTGAGACAGGCGCCCGGGAGGGCGCCATGTGCACCGACCAGGACGGCCGGGACCAGCCGCTGGTCGCCGTCTACCGAGCCGAGCCGCTGCGGCGCGAGCTGGCCCTGCTCGCCACGGAACACGGCAGCCTCGCGGGACTTCCGCTGCGCCTGCTGACGACAGAGCTCGACCTGGCCCGGGTGGAGGCGGGACCGCTCGCCTCTTTCGACTGCGACACCTGGGAAGACATTGCTGCCGCCAGAGCGCGGATCAGGGAGCATGGAACCGTGCTGGACGAATGGATCACCGCAGTCAAGAACGAGCTGGGCATCGACCTCGACGTCGACACCGGCGCCCTCCTCGACCTCGCTCGTGACGCCGCCCACGGTGTTGCCCGGCCCGCCGCGCCCCTGACCACGTTCCTGGTGGGATACGCGGCGGCTGTGGCGAGCAGCGGGAAGAGCCCCGAGGCCGCCGCGGAAGCAGTGGCAGAGGCGTCCCGCAAGGCGGCGGCCCTCGCGCTCCGGTGGGAGGAGGAGTCGGCACCGGACAGCGAGCCCGGAACGCCATGACCACGCGGGACGGCGATGCCCGGCCGGCCGGCGGCTTCCATCCGGAGCGGGACGGCGACGCCCGGCCGAGCAGCGGCTCCCGCCCGGATCGGGCGGATCGGCCGGAGCGTGAGGCCGGAGGGGACCGTACGGCACCCACCCGGCGGACCGCGGAGGAGGAGCGGGCCTTCCAGGCGGCGCGGGATGCCGAGGAGGAGCGTGCCGTCGCGCAGGCGCTCGCTCTCGTGGCCCGGCATCCGCAGGCGACCCAGCCGGTGTCAGGCTGCTCCGGGGCGACCCACCCGGTGTCGGGCTGCTCGGGCGACGAGGCGCAGCCCGCGGACCGTTCGCGCGACCGGCTATCGGTACCTGCCTCGTCCGGACGAGCCGGGAGCCCCGCCACCCCTCCCCCGGGCGCCGCAATCCCGGGCGCCGAGATCCCGGGCGCCGCAATCCCCGGCGCCGCAATCCCTGGCGCCTCGACTCCCGCCGTTGCCACCCCGGGCGATTCGTCACGGAGCGCCGCTGCGGCTTCCAGGGGAACGGTTCCCGGAGCATCGGCCCCCAGCACGCAGACTCCGCCCCCACCCGTACCCGGCGTTCAGGCGTCGGGCTCGCCGGAGCCGGTCACGTCGAGCGGGCAGGCCAGGCCGAGCACGCAGAGCCGGCACGCCACGTCGCAGACCGCACCGAGCATGCACAGCCGGCACGCCACGTCGCACACCGCACCGCCCGCATCGTCCGCTCCGCCCGCTCCGACCGCACCGCCCGTGCCGAGCGGGCAGGCCAGGCAGGCCAGGCCGGCCGGCCCGGACACGGCGGACCTTCTGGGTCCGGACCCCATCGGCCCGGCCGCCTCCCCGGCCCTCGGCGCCGCGCACCGCCACGTGTCGCCGCCCGCGCGAGGGGCTGCCGCCTCGGCCAGGGCCCACGGGCACCGGGCCACCCCCTGGGCCGAAGCGCGTGCCCTGGCCGAGCGTCTGGGACGGGCCACTCCTCCCGCCGCCCACCGGCTTCCGCTGGACCGTGCCCTCGGGCATGTCCTGGCGGAGCGCGTCGTCGCGCTCACCGACCTGCCGCCGTTCGACACCTCGGCCATGGACGGCTGGGTCGTCGCGGGGCCCGGGCCGTGGGCGGTACAGGAGGGTGAGGGGCTGCTCGCCGGGCGTGGGGCCGTCGGGCGGTTGCCCGACGGTGAGGCGTTCAGGATCGCCACGGGTGCCCGCATCCCCGCCGACGCCACGGCCGTGATCCGCAGTGAGCACGCCCACGCCGACGAGGCCAAGGGGCTGCTGCACGCGACCCGGGATGTCGTACCCGGGCAGGACATCCGGCCCAGGGGCCAGGAGTGCCGTTCCGGTGACGAGCTCCTGCCCGTCGGAACGGTGGTGACCCCGCCTGTGCTCGGACTGGCAGCCGCTGCGGGGTACGACGCCCTCGTCGCCGTACCCAGGCCGCGTGTGGACGTCTTCGTGCTCGGTGACGAACTCCTCACCGCGGGCCTTCCGCGCGAAGGACTCATCCGCGATGCTCTCGGCCCCATGCTCGCTCCCTGGCTTCGCGCCCTGGGAGCAGACGTCGCCGAGCCCTTGAGGCTGGGGGACGACGCGGAGGCACTGCACCGTGCGCTCGCGTCCTCGGACGCCGATCTGATCCTCACCACGGGCGGTACGGCCGCCGGGCCCGTGGATCACGTCCACCCGGTCCTGGCCAGGATGGGGGCCGAACTCCTCGTCGACGGGGTGGCCGTGCGCCCAGGTCACCCCATGCTTCTGGCGCGGCTTCCCGGGCAGGGGCAGTGTCTGGTCGGCCTGCCGGGCAATCCTCTCGCCGCCGTGTCCGGACTGCTCACCCTGGCCGAGCCGCTGCTCCGGGGCATCGCCGGCCGGACCGCCCAGGACCCCTACCGTGCGCCGGTCCATGAAGAGGTTCACGGGCACCCGCACGACACCCGGCTGATCCCCGTGGTCCATCGTGACGACAGTGTTCTGCCCCTGCACTACAACGGCCCGGCCATGCTGCGTGGGATCGCCGCGGCGGACGGGCTGGCCGTGGTGCCGCCCGGCGGGGTACGGTCCGGCACCGAGGTGGAGATCCTCGATCTACCGTGGGCCTCGGCGTCGCCGTGGACGGAAGGGTGTTTCACGTGAAACTTCCCGGCCAGGACGCGATGGCCAGGCGAGCGGACGAGCACGTCGTCCCGACGCGGGTGCTTCTGCCCCGCCAGGTGAACGACAGGCCGTTGCGCCAGGTGGCCAAGCGGCTGGCGATGGCTCTGTCGGTACTGGCTCTGACGGTCTTCATCGTCTGGGCGGATCGCGGCGGCTATCACGACAACGCGGACGGCAAGGTCGACTTCCTCGACGCCGTCTACTACGCGACGGTGACGCTGTCGACGACCGGGTACGGCGACATCGTCCCGTACAGCGATCCGGCGCGGCTGGTCAACGTCATCCTGGTGACACCGCTGCGCGTGCTCTTCCTGATCATCCTGGTCGGCACCACTCTCGAGGTCCTGACGGAGCGGACCCGGGAGGACTTCCGGCTGAAGCGTTGGAGAAGCAACTTGCGTGAACACACCGTCGTCGTCGGCTTCGGCACGAAGGGCCGCTCAGCGATCCAGACGCTGTGCGCCACCGGCCTGAAGAAGGACCAGATCGTCGTCGTCGATCCGGCCGGCAAGGTGATCGAAGCGGCCAACAGCGAAGGTTTCGTCGGAGTGCTGGGCGATGCCACGCGCAGCGATGTGCTCCTGCGGGCCGAGGTCCAGAAGGCCCGGCAGATCATAATCGCCACCCAGCGCGACGACACCGCTGTGCTGGTCGCGCTGACCGCCCGGCAGCTCAATCGCGGAGCGAAGATTGTCGCCGCAGTGCGTGAGGAGGAGAACGCGCCGCTGCTCAAGCAGTCCGGTGCGGACGCCGTGATCACCAGCGCCAGCGCCGCAGGCCGACTGCTCGGCCTGTCCGTGCTGAGCCCGAGCGCCGGCACGGTGATGGAGGACCTCATCCAGCAGGGCAGCGGGCTGGATCTGGTCGAGCGGCCGGTCATAAAGGCCGAGGTGGGGAAGAACGTCCGCGAGACGGAGGACCTGGTGGTCAGCGTCCTGCGGGGACACAGGCTCATTGGGTACGACGATCCGGCAGCCAGCCCGCTTCAGCTGACGGACCGGGTGATCACGATCGTGCGCGCCTCACCGATCCACGTCCAGCAGACGGTTCACCCCCCGCAGTCCGGGTCGCGGCCGTAACGGACCACGCCCGCCGCGCCACCCGAGTGTGGGCGGGGTGGGCGTGACGGTGGATGGCGTCGGCAGGGGAGCCGCGCGGAGGCCGGCCTGTGCCGCCGTACCGCCACGAGCCGTGCGGAGGCCGAGGAAGAACCGGACGGGGCCGGTCTGTGGTCCCCGGACCTCGCGGACCTCGCGGACCTCGCGGACGGCGCGGACCTCGCGGACGGCGCGGACGGCGCGGACGGAGCCGTCTCCGGTCCCTGGACCCCGCGGACGGCGCGGACGGTTCCGCCCTCGCCGGGGCGGCCGCACGGAGTAGCCTCGCCGCCATGTATGCGATCACGATCCCCGAACCAGGCGGTCCCGAAGCGCTCGTATGGGCCGAGGTCCCCGAACCCGTGCCCGGCGATGGTGAAGTCCTCGTCGAGGTCGTGTCCAGCGCGGTCAACCGCGCCGATGTCCTCCAGCGGCAGGGTTTCTACAACCCGCCTCCCGGTGCGTCGCCCTATCCGGGCCTGGAGTGCGCGGGCCGCGTCCTGGCGCTCGGCCCCGGCGTGTCCGGATGGTCCGTGGGCGACGAGGTGTGCGGACTGCTGGCGGGCGGCGGATACGCGGAGAAGGTCGCCGTGCCGGCCGGTCAGCTTCTCCCCGTTCCCGAGGGAGTGGACCTCGTGGAGGCCGCCGCACTTCCCGAGGTGGCCGCGACGGTCTGGTCCAACGTCTTCATGGTGGCGCACCTGCGCCCCGGTGAGACCGTGCTGATCCACGGCGGGTCCAGCGGTATCGGCACCATGGCCATCCAGCTCGCCAAGGCCATCGGCGCCCGGGTCGCGGTCACGGCCGGCGGACCCGAGAAGCTGGCGCGCTGTCAGGAGCTCGGCGCCGACATCCTCATCGACTACCGCGAGCAGGACTTCGTCGACGAACTGCGCAAGGCGACGGACGGTGCGGGGGCCGACGTCATCCTCGACATCGTCGGAGCGAAGTACCTGGACCGCAATGTGCGGGCCCTGGCCGTGAACGGCCGTCTCGCCATCATCGGCCTGCAGGGCGGCGCCAAGGGCGAACTGAACCTGGGCGCCCTGCTGAGCAAGCGGGCCGCCGTCACGGCGACCTCGTTGCGCGCCCGTCCGCTGGCGGAGAAGGCCGCGATCATCGCCGCCGTACGCGAGCACGTGTGGCCGCTGATCGCCGCTGAGGTCGTGCGCCCGGTGGTGGACCGCACGGTGCCGATGGCGGAGGCGGCGGAGGCCCACCGGCTGATGGAGTCCAGCAGCCACATCGGCAAGATTCTCCTGGCCGCCCCGAATGCCTGAGGGCCCCACGACGGAGGCCATCAGCATCTGAGGGCCCCCTGCGTGGAACTCCCCAGCCGGGGCGCCCCCGCCCTTGCGGAGCACGCGGAGCACGCGGAGCCCACGGAGTCTCCGGAGCGCTTGGAGGCTCCGTACTACGAACGCCGGGGCCCGGCACGCATCACGTGTGCCGGGCCCCGGCGCGTACCGCGGGTGACGGTGGACGCGCGCCAGGGCGCAGTCACCCCAGCCCTACGGCACGGTGGTCCGAGCGCCAGGGCGCGGCCGTCCCAGCCCTGTGGCCGGCCGAGGTCGAAGCGGCTGTGGCCCGGCGGTCCGAGCCCCCCGGCACGGAGGTCCTGCCGCTCCGGCGCAGCGGACCCGGTGCTGCGGCGCAGCGGACCTGGTGCTGCGGCGCAGCGGACCCGGTGCTGCGTACGGGGGACCGGGGGTTACAGGTACGGGCCGGAGCGCGCGGGCCCGTGGGGGTCGACGACCGCTTCCTCGTCGTCGCTCCCGACGCCCGGCGGAAGGGCGCGGCGCATCTGCTCCAGCTGCGCGCGGGCCGCCATCTGCTGGGCGAAGAGCGCCGTCTGGATGCCGTGGAAGAGACCCTCCAGCCAGCCGACCAGCTGGGCCTGCGCGATCCGCAGCTCGGCCTCGGAGGGCACGGACTCCTCGGTGAACGGCAGCGAAAGGCGCTCCAGCTCCTCGACGAGTTCCGGAGCCAGGCCGTCCTCCAGTTCCTTGACGGAGCTCGCGTGGATCTCCTTCAGCCGGACCCGGCTCGCCTCGTCGAGAGGAGCCGCCCTGACCTCTTCCAGAAGCTGTTTGATCATGCTGCCGATGCGCATGACCTTGGCGGGCTGCTCGACCATCTCCGTCACCGGGACCTCGCGCGACTCGTCGCCTCCGCCGCCCCCGCCGATGGCCATTCCGTCCTGCCCCACCACGAGGACTTGGGGGTGCTCCTGCGACCGTTCATTCCTCGGCATCTCCATGACGCCATTGTCTCGCACACACGCCTCATCACATGGTGGTGCCCCCGGAAAGGGAAGATCACCCTCTCCGGGGGCACCGGAGGCACCGGTCAGCCGCCTCGGATCATCCCGCGCGACGGGTGGCGGCCGCCCGGGAACCCGCGAAGGCGGCGGCCAGCAGCCCCGCCAGGACCGGCACGACCAGGGCCAGCAGGCCGATGGTCTGCCAGGGCAGCACGATGGGCGTGTACGCGGAATCCATCGGGTTCTTCCGCATCAGCTGCATCGCCTCGCGCAGGTCGACGAGACGCAGCGCCACCGCGGGCACGATCCCCGCCACCGTGCCGAGCAGCACCCCGGTGAGCGCGACCACCAGGCACTGGAAACCGGAGAGGGACCGCCGCACACCAGGAGGTGCGCCCACCGCGCTGAGCGTCGTGAGGTCCGCGTCGGCGTCCGCCTTGGCGAGACCGGTCGTGATCGCGGCCGCGCCCAGGGTGACCACGCCCGCGAAGAGGGCGAGGATCATCAGGGCGACGTCCTCGTCCTGGGAGCTCGGCCCCTGCTCCGTCATGAGGAAAGCGCCGTATCCGATCTGCGAGAACGCCGCCTCGAGGGCCTGATTTTCGGCGGCCGTCGGGGGGCGGTCAACCGTGTAGAAGCTGCCGTGGTCCCGGGTGTGCAGGCCGATCCGCTCCGCGGTCCCCGGGGGCATGATCATGCGGATGCCCGGGGTGGCGGCGTACTTCGCGGGCGCCACGTACACCTTCAGCCGGTTCGTGGTGGTCCTCGCCCCGCCGGGGTGCAGCCTGTGGTTCTCCTTGTCGTGCCTGCTGTAGGTGTGCACGGCCTTGAGGGTGACCCTGCCGTGCTCCGCGTACGCCGGGTTGAGCAGGACGGGTGTGCCGTTCGCCAGCGCCTCGGCCGCCGCGGGGTCGTCGAGCTTCGCGTAGGAGGTCAGCACCGCTGCGCCACCCACGAGGATCCCGGCCTCGTCCGTGTCGAACGAGCCCGCCCCGGGACGGGCGTCGACACAGGCGGGTGTGCTCATCAGCTTCTTGTGCGCGTCTGCGGAGAGCCGCTCGGCGAGCTTCCGGGCTCCCGGACCCTCAAGGGGGCAGTCGTGTCCCTCGCCGGTCGGTTTGACCAACTGGATCGTGCCGCAGTCGTTCTCCTCCAGGTAGTACACGGAGCAGTCGGATCCGGCCCATACGCGTGCGAAGTCGGCACGGCCGGCCCGGACGGCAGCGCTGTGCTCGACGGCGTTCCGGGCGACGGAGAGCCGACCGGGCTCCGGCTCCCCGGATTCCAGGAGCGCGGCCGTGCCGGGCGTGAGCATGGGGACGTGGTCGTAGTCGTGTTCGGCGGTCACCCCGGCCGTATAGGTGGCGATGGCCACGGTGCCGGCGACGGCGGCCATCACGGCGGCGACCGCGGGTGCCGTGCGCCCCCGGTTGCGGGCGGCGTCGCGCAGCGCCATCCGGGGGGCGAGCGGCAACCGGGAGCCGAGCCGGCCCAGGAGCCCGACGATCACCGGGATGCAGGCGAGCATCCCGAGCTCCGCGACGATCGAGCCGCCTGCGACCAGTTTCGCGTCGCCCGTGGTGCCCCCGGCGACGGCGATCGTCGCACCTCCCGCCAGCGCCACACACCCGAGTACGGGCAGGACACGGGAACTCCGGCGCGCACCACGGCGCCCGGTGAGCGATTCCAGCACGGACTGGCGTCCGGCCACGATCGCCGGGGCCAGCGCCGCAAGAACCCCGGTGACGAGTCCGAGCAGGGCGATCGCGAGCAGCTCCCACGGACGGATGTCGAGCGAGCCGAAGCGCATCCCGGCCCAGTCCTCGATCCACGGGCGGAGCAGGACGGTCAGCCCGAGCCCGGCGGCCACTCCGACGACGGCGCCGGACCCGCCGAGCACCACGCCTCCGCCCAGCACCACCGCCCGCACGTGCTGCCTGTCGCCTCCGCAGGCACCGACCAGCCCGAGCTGCCTGCGGGAGCGGCGCGCGCCGACCGCGAAGGCGGGGCCCGCCAGCAGCACGATCTCCAGCATCGCCATGGCGATGACCGTCACGGCCTCCGCGCGCAGCTCCGTCGAGTTCTGGGGGATGCCGCCGCCCGCGCGGGATGCCAAGGGCACCTCGGTGTCGGGCGGCGGGTCGAGGGCGACCTGCCGGGACAACGCCAGGACCCCCTTCTTGTTGGCCGCGAGCACGTCGGGCCAGGTGATGCCGACGCCGGCCGGTCCCTGGACCAGCCACTTCTTCCCTCCGAGGCTGGGCGGGACGATCTTCTTGTCGCGGGCGGCCGCCTCGGTCCACGGCGCGATGACCGCGCCGGGATCGGCGTACAGCCTGTCGGCCCCCAGCACGCTGTGCAGTTCGACGGTGCCCGTGATCGTGTACGTCTGCTCGGGGCCGCGCAGTGTGGTGCGGGATCCGATGCGCAGGCCCGTCGATTCGAGGAAGTGCTCGGTCGCGACGACCTCGCCCTTGCCCTTGGGATAGTCCCCGTCGACCAGGTCGAGCATGCCGCGGACCATCGGGTCGGAGGTGCGCAACTCGGTGGTCTCGACTGCGATGAGGCCGTGCCGCGTGGTGAACGTGGCGGGGACGAACTGCTCCGTGATGTACCGGGAGCCGTCCGGCAGGGCACCTGGTACGTCGACCGGCTCCGCCGCGCCCCCGGGCGTCTTCGGCGAGCCGGGCGGGATGTCGTAGGTCCGGGGATCGGGCAGCTGCTCGACGGGTACGGGGCCGACGTCCGCCGAACTGAACACGGCGTCCGCCGAACCCATGTCGGCCGTCAGCTTCTCGGCGGTCGTGGGCGTGGAGCTGCGGTGGGTGACGTCGAGAGCGGTCACACCGAGTACGGGGAGGGCGATCATCGCGACGACGAGCGCGCTGCGTCCCTTGGCGCGCAGGGCGTCACGGCGCGCGATCCGCAGGGCGGCACGCCACCCGCTCAGGAAGCTCACGCGGCGCCCTCTCCGGCCAGCAGCGACTCGGCGCCGGAGGAGAGGGTCTGGTCCACGACCGACCCGTCACGGAGGAAGACGACGCGGTCCGCCCAGGCCGCGTAGCGGGGCTCGTGGGTCACCATGATGCCCGCCGCTCCCTGGTCGCATCGCCTGCGCAGCAGGGCGAGGACGGCTTCGCCGGTCTCGGAGTCGAGCGCACCGGTCGGCTCGTCCGCGAGGACCAGACGACGGTCGCCCACCAGGGCCCGGGCTATGGCGACACGCTGCTGCTGGCCGCCGGACATCTCGTCCGGGAAACGGTCCGCGATCCCGGAGAGCCGCATCTCCTCCAGCGCGGCGAGGGCTTCCTTGCGGGCCTTGCGCACGGAGACTCCGTCCAGCTCGCGTGGCAGGGCGATGTTCTCCGCGGCGGTGAGGGCCGGGATCAGGTTGTAGTCCTGGAACACGTAGCCGACGCTGCGACGGCGCAGCGCCGCGAGGCCTTTGCGGCCGAGCGCGGAGATGTCCTGGCCCTCGATCACGACCTGGCCGCCGGTCGCGGTGTCGAGACCGCCGGCCAGGGTCAGGAGCGTGGACTTTCCGGAGCCGGAGGGCCCCATCACGGCGACGAGCTCGCCGGCTCGCACGGAGAGGCTGACCCCGCGCAGTGCGTGGACCTCGGCGACGCCGGAGCCGTGGGTGCGGGTGAGCGACCGCAGTTCGAGTACGGGCGCGTCCGCCGGCGGAGCGGCGTACGGCGAGGTGACGGACGAGGGCATGGTGAGGTGTTCCCCCCTAGGAACGGCGAGGCCAGGAACGACGGGGCGCGCGACGGCGCGCCGCCTGTGTCGGGCGAGGTGCTCGGTGCGAGGTGCGCCCGGTGGGTCGGGCTGTGTGTCTGGTGGAGGGGCGGGCCGGTGGCGTGGCCGGGCCCGGGAGTCCGCCGTTACGGGACTCCCGTTCGGCGCTCAGCGCCGGACGGGGCGCCGGGGTCCGGCGGTGCGGGCGGAGCCCCGGCCGCCGGCCGGGGCGGGTTCGGTGGCCGCGGCCGCCGCCAGCCGGACGAGACGGGACTCGCAGTGGTCCAGCCAGCGCGCTTCCGCCTCGGCCTGGAAGATCAGCTGCTCGACGACGAGCAGCCAGGCCACTCCGTCGCGGTCGGCCGGATCCTCGGCGAGTGCCTGTGCCTTGAGCCGCGTGTAGTCCTGCATGGCCTTCAGCGTGTGGCTGCGCTGCGACTGGATGATCGCCGTGATGTCGACGCCCGGAGCGCCGACCGCCATCGCGAGTTTGATGGCCAGTTCGTCGCGGGGCGGGCTGCTGCGGTCCACGGGCGTCTCGAACCAGCTGCGCAGCTCGGTCCGGCCGGCGTCCGTGATCGCGTGAAGGGCGTGGCCCGCGTCGTCCTTGCCGTCCTGGGTGACCATGCCGTCCCGTTCCAGGCGGCTGAGGGTCGTGTAGACCTGGCCGACGTTCAGCGGCCAGGTGGCGCCGGTGCGCGACTCGAACTCGGTGCGGAGCTGGGAGCCGTACCGCGGCCCCTGCTCAAGGAGGGCCAGCAGCCCGTGGCGGATCGACATACTGAGTATGTATACCCAGTATGTTGATCAGCGCAAGATCTTGGGGGAGGGTTCGAGCCGGGGCTTCGCCCGCACCTCCGGCCTCTCCGACCTGCCGGGAAGGCCGGAGGTCCGGCCATGGGGTGCGTGTGGCTGCCGGTGCGGTCGGCCGCTCCGGGACCGCTGTGAGGCCCGGACCCCGGTCAGGCCGGGACCCCGTCAGGCCGGGACCGCTGTCTGGCCGGGGCCCCGGTCAGGCCGGGACCCCGTCAGGCCGGGACCGCTGTCAGGCCGTCCGGCGGATGCGGAGCGCCAGGAAGGCCAGGCCCAGCCCGACCAGTGCGATCCCGCTGCCCAGCGACACGTCCCGGACCTGCCGCACGGCGGCCACGTCCAGCGCCCGCTTCTGCCTCGCCGTCTCGCCGGGCTCGGGGAACGCGTCCGGCGGCGGCGTGAACTCGGGGACCCCGGCCGGGTCCGAGTCCGGCGGCATCTCGTCCGCCGCCGCCTCGGAGTCCGCGATCTCGACGGGTGACAGCGACCGGCCCGGCCGCGCCCTGCCCTCCCCGGCCTGCCGCCCCGCGAGTGGTGATTCCTCGGCGGAGGCGCTCCCGCCCGGAGACGCCGAAGGGCGCCCGAACATCACGGACACCGTGCCTGCTCCGGAAGGTCCGGGTGCTCGGGAGGCGTCCACCGCCGTGCCGGGTCCGACGAACGCCGCCTGCGTTTCGACTGCCACGTGCGCCCCGACTGCCACGTGCGCCCCGGCTGCCGCGCGCGCCGTGACGGCCGCAGGTGCTGTGATCGCCGCGGATCCCGGACGGATCCGCTGGGACGAGGAGGCGCCGTCGTATGCGTGGGCCCAGGTGGGTGGCCCGAGCGCCGCCCCGGCCGCCAACACCAGACAGGCCGCATAGCGTGACGGCCGCGAGACCAGGAGTCCTGGAGGCATGAGATCAGCGTCACATGGGCTGATGTGTCCGGCACTCGGAGCGCGGCCGATGGCCGCACGCCGACCGGCCCCACGCTTGCTGAGCTGCATGAACGGCCCGGCTCCGCCGAAGCGCGGCGCGCGCTCAGCGGGAACCCCCGTGAGCCCGGCACCCCGCAGGCCGGACCGGACCGCCCCCGACCCCCGGCTACCGGCGGATCAGGCCGGGTCGCCCGTCGCGATACGGAGCTCGAAGTGGGCGCCACGCTCCGCCACCGCGGCCCCCGGGGTCGGGAACTGGTCGACGACCTGGTCCTCGGCGTAGGTGTTGCCCTCCACCTCGATGACCTTGACCGTCCAACCGGCCGCCGCGGCACAGGACTTCGCGGAGATGATGTCCTTGTAGACGAAGTTCGGGGCCTGGACCTTGGCCGGGTCGTCGGTGTCCTCCGAGGCGTCGGTGCAGTCCTCGGTGTCCATCGTCCGGTTGCGCTCCGGCGGCTTGTGCTCGCCGGCCGCCGCGGACTCGCTGGAGCCCGGGTCTCCGCCCTTGCCGTTGTCCGCGTCGCCGTCCATGGTGAGGAACGCGATCAGCCCGCCGACCGCGACGAGGGCGACCACGATCGCGCCGGCGACGACCGGCATGTTCCGGCCGGACCCGCCGCTGCGGCCCGCCGCGGTCTGCGGCGACATGCTGTACGGAGGCGGCGTCCCCTGCCCGAGATGCGCGGGCGCCCCGTACTGCTGGGGTGCCTGCGGGTAGCCGTATCCCTGCGTGGGGGCGGGGGCCGGCGGGCCGTACGGGCCGGGCTGGTGCTGCTGGTGGGGCTGCGGCTGGTAGGGCGTCTGCACGCTGTGCTGCGGCGGCGTGGTCTGGCCGACGGGCGGGAAGACCGCCGAACCCACCCCCGAGCCGCTGTTCGCCGGGCCGCTGCCGCCGACGATCGCCGGAGCACCGGCGGGACCGCTCGCGCTGAGCACGCGGGCGATCTCGTCCTGCATGGCCGCGGCACTGGGGAAGCGCTCGTTCGGGTTCTTTTTCAGCGCACGGGCGACCAGGGCGTCCATCGCGGGCGTGACCGACCGGTTGATGCTCGACGGTGCGACCGGCTCCTCCTGCACATGCGCGTACGCGATGGCGAGCGGGGAGTCCGCGTCGAAGGGGAGGCGCCCCGTCAGCAGCTGGAAGAGCATGATGCCGACCGAGTACAGGTCGGAGCGCGCGTCGACGCCGCGGCCGAGCGCCTGCTCGGGGGAGAGGTACTGGGGGGTGCCGACGACCATGCCGGTCTGGGTCATCGAGGTGACGCCGGACTGCATGGCCCGGGCGATGCCGAAGTCCATGACCTTGACCACGCCGCGCCTGGTCATCATCACGTTGCCGGGCTTGATGTCGCGGTGGACCAGGCCCATCTCGTGGCTGGTCTCCAGGGCGGCCAGCACGTCGGCCGTCACCTTGAGCGCCTTGTCGGCCGGCATCGCGCCGAACTGCCGTATGTCCGACTGGAGTACGGAGCCGAGCGGCTGCCCCTCGACGTACTCCATCACGATGTACGGCATGAGGGCGCCGCCGAGTTCGTCCTCGCCCGTGTCGAACACCGAGACGATGTTGGTGTGCTGGAGCTTGGCGACCGCCTGGGCCTCGCGCCGGAAACGCTCGCGGAAGGACTGCTCACGCCCCAGCTCGGTGTGGAGCGTCTTGATGGCGACCTGGCGGTCGAGGGCGGAGTCGTACGCGAGGTAGACGGACGCCATCCCGCCTTCGCCGAGCAGGTCGCGGAGCTGGTAGCGGCCGCCGGCCACGGAACCGCCCGCGTACCGCCCCTGTGCGCCGTCGTGGCTCATGACTTGCATCCCCCTCGGCGCCCGGCGGACGCGTGATCCCTCGTACGCGCCAAGTCTGCCCGAGGGGTACGACACGTCAAGCCGGGTGCCCGTTCCGTGACCCTACGCACAAGAAGCGTCTCGGAAGCGTTACACGATGAACATGGAATTTGCGCAGGCGGCGCGCCAGCCGATTGGATGGCCCGTCACTCTCGAGACGAGCCGGGCCCCACGGAGGCTGTAGCGTGACGTGGCAATGCAGCAAGGCACCGTGAGAACCCGCGGACGCGCGGACAGATACGACGGCGAGGACTGATGGCACCCGGATCCGAAGCAAACGGCGGCGGAGTTTCGGATGGCACCGACTCCTGGGGTGTCGGCGGTGTGGTCGGAGACGGCCGCTACCGCATGACGCACCGGCTCGGCCGCGGCGGCATGGCCGAGGTCTACGCCGCGGAGGACGTCCGTCTGGGGAGGACGGTCGCGGTGAAACTGCTGCGCTCCGATCTCGCCGAGGACCCCGTCTCGAAGGCGCGTTTCACGCGCGAGGCACAGTCGGTCGCGGGGCTGAACCACCACGCGATCGTGGCGGTGTACGACTCCGGCGAGGACGTCGTGGGGGGCTCGACCGTGCCCTACATCGTGATGGAGCTGGTCGAGGGCAACACCATCCGCGACCTGCTGCTGGAGGCCGAGGCGCCGCCGCCCGAGCAGGCGCTGATCATCGTCTCCGGTGTGCTGGAGGCCCTGGCGTACTCGCACCAGCACGGCATCGTGCACCGTGACATCAAGCCGGCGAACGTGATCATCACGCACTCCGGCGCGGTCAAGGTGATGGACTTCGGCATCGCCCGCGCGCTGCACGGAGCGCAGTCGACGATGACGCAGACCGGCATGGTCATGGGCACCCCGCAGTACCTCTCCCCCGAGCAGGCGCTCGGCAAGGCGGTCGACCACCGCTCCGACCTGTACGCGACCGGCTGCCTGCTCTACGAACTCCTGGCCCTGCGGCCCCCGTTCACCGGTGAGACGCCGCTCTCCGTCGTGTACCAGCACGTGCAGGACATGCCGCTCCCGCCCTCCGAGGCAGCCGGAGCCGTCCCGCCGGAGCTGGACGGCCTCGTCATGCGCTCCCTGGCCAAGGACCCGGACGACCGGTTCCAGAGCGCCGAGGAGATGCGCGGCCTCGTCCAGTACAGCCTGCAGATGCTGCAGGTGCAGGGCGGGCACACCGGCACGTGGAACACGGGTCCGGTCACCGTGCACGAAGGCGGCCGTACGACGGCGATGAACATCGGCGGCGGCACCGCCGCGATGGGTCACCCGATGCACGGGGAGACCTCGCAGGGCCCGATCCTGCCGCCCATGAACCCGGACGACGGGGCGTACGCCGGCGGGCACCACAACGGCGGCGGCCGCAACAAGATGTGGCTCTTCGTCCTGCTCGCGCTCATCGCGATCGGTGCGGGCGTCGCCTTCGCCGTCAACGCGGCGAACGACAACGACAAGAACAAGAAGACCCCGTCCAGCCCCTCCACCTCGGTCTCCCCGACCGAGTCGCCGGAGTCGCCCGATCCCACGGACGAGGAGACGGAGGAGTCCGAGGAGCCCCAGGACTCCACGAGCGGTCAGACGTGGCCCACCAGGGAGCCGACGTACAAGCCGTCGGACGATCCGACCGAGCCGACCCGGAAGCCGACCGAGACGCCCTCGTCGTCCGCCCCGGGCACGACCGACGGTGGCGCCACGACGGACGGCGGCACCAGTGACGACGGCGGCACCACCGAGGGCGGCACCGACGAGGGCAGCGCCGGAGAGCCCGACGGCGGGACCACGGACGGCGCCACGGCCGGGACCCCCGCGGGGACCTCGGCGGGCGCCGCGGCGGGCACGACGACGGGCACCACCGCCGGCACCTGACGGCCGCGGGGGCGGGGCCTCACCCGGTGAAGGCCTCGCCGACCGCCTCGTACTCGCGCGTCCACCACACCGCCAGGGCCGACACCGCAGGGAACTGCGGGTCGGCCCTGCGGTCGTGCAGGCTGTAGCGCCAGCGCAGTATCCAGAAGTCGTTGAGCCGTTCCCACCAGACCCTGTGCACCGCGGCCGTCATCTCGGCGGCTCCGGCACCGGCCGCCCGCCGGTAGGCGCGCGCGTACGCCCGCACCTTCTCCAGCTCGAGCTCCCCGTCGGGCCGTACGAAGAAGATGGCGGCCGCCCGCACCGCCTCCTCCGCACGCGGCTGCACGCCGAGCCGGTCCCAGTCCACGATCGCGACGGGGTCGGCGCCCCGGTAGAGCAGGTTCAGCGGGTGGAAGTCACCGTGCACCCAGCCCCGCGCGGAACCCCCGGGCGTGGGCGGCCTGCGGTGCGCGTGCTGTTCCAGCAGGGCACGGCGTTCGACGAGCCGGTGCACGGCGAGTTCGTCGAAGGCGTCCCGGGGGCCGAGGCCCCCGGCGGCCGTCAGCAGCTCGTCGATCAGCGCGAACGTGTCGGCGGGATGGGGGCTCTGTCCCCGCACGGAAGGCGGCCGGTCGTCGCCCATGACCTGTTCGAGGCCGTTGTGCACGGCGCCGAGCAGTGCTCCGAGCCGCCGCGACTGGGCGGTCGTCAACTGGGCGCCGTCCCGGTGGAGGCCGTCCACCCAGTGGTGCAGGGCGTACCGCTGCCCGTCGATGACGGTCACGGTGTCACCGTGCGTGTCCGCCAGGGGCGGCGCGACGGGCACACCGAGCGAGTGCAACTGCTGTGTCGCCCGGTGCTGTCTCACGATCGTGTCGTGGTCACCGCTGGCGTCGTCGAGGTGGTGCTTGTCCAGGTGGTGCTTGAGGAAGTACGAACCCCGGGTGGTGGACACGCGGTAACCGTGGTTGAGCAGGCCCTTGGTCAGGGGTTCGCAGGCGAGGGGCTCACCGGCGGCGGGGTAGCGGCGCAGCACCTCGCCGACCGGAGGAACAGGTGGAAGGGTCACAGATGAGCGCAGCACTCGCCACATGTTAGGTGACGCTGCGTGGCTGGATTTACGGACTTGCGCTGTAGCTCAGAGTGTGCATCCGTGCGAGCTGCGGATCGATACGGAGGTACACCGGATCGAAGCGCTCGCCGTTGACCTCCGACGGGCCGGAACCGAAGAGTTCACGCTGGTCGAAGGCGGGGTGGACGATCTCCGCGGGCCCGGTGAACTGCACCGACCACCGGCCGTCCGCACCGGACGCCGAGGCGTCGAGGTTGTCCGCCCCGTAGGCCACGACGCTGCCGTCGCACGACTCGTGGAAGCCGAGCCCCCTGTGCATCCGCAGGACGACGCGTCCTTCGACCACCAGGTGCCGGGCCACGGCCAGGAACGGCAGGGCGCGCATGCTCATGGCGATGCGGCCGTGGCACACACTGGCCAGCAGCTCGATGGCACGGGACCTGCCGTGCGTGAAGCCGGACACGGGGGCGGGGCCGCGCTCGCGGCCGGGCGGACCGGAGGGGCCGCGGACCGGACCGGAAGCGGAACCGGTGGCGGAGGCCGGCCGGGCGACGGGCCCGGCGGCACGGGGGCTGGAGAAGAGCATGCGCTCCACTCTCCGCCACGCCGCCGCCGCGGGGTAAGGGTCCGGGGCCCCCGCGGCAGGGGACGAAGGTCCCGGTCGCGCCGGCGCTCAGCGCCTCTCGGCCTGGAGCCTCGCCACGTAGGCCGCCGCCTGCGACCGCCGCTCCATCCCCAGTTTGGCGAGCAGGCTGGAGACGTAGTTCTTGATGGTCTTCTCGGCGAGGTGCAGCCGCTCGCCGATCACGCGGTTCGTCAGGCCCTCGCCGATCAGGTCGAGGATCTTGCGCTCCTGCTCGGTCAGACCGGCGAGCCGGTCGTCCCCCTTGCCGTTCTTCCCCTCGCGCAGCCGCTCCAGCACGCGGGCGGTGGCGACGGGGTCGAGCAGGGATTTCCCCGCGGCCACGTCCCGGACGGCGCTGAGCAGCTCGTTGCCGCGGATCGCCTTCAGGACGTACCCCGAGGCCCCCGCCATGATCGCGTCGAAGAGCGCCTCGTCGTCGGCGTACGAGGTGAGCATGAGGCACTTGATGCGGTCGTCCGCCGAGCGGACCTCGCGGCAGACCTCCACACCGCTGCCGTCGGGCAGCCGTACGTCGAGGACCGCCACGTCGGGGCGGGTCGCCGGGATCCGGGCGAGTGCGTCCGCCGCCGTGCCGGCCTCGCCGACGACTTCGATGTCCCCCTCGGCGGAAAGCAGCTCGTGGACGCCGCGCCTCACCACTTCGTGATCATCGAGCAGGAATACCGTGATTTTTCCTTCTTCGCGCACATTCGAAGTCTCACACACTCCTTTCTCGTCCGCCCTTCCCTGGCACTAGCGGCGCGGGATAACGTGCCGTTGTTCCGGCCGCCTGCCAGGCTGTTTCCAGTGCTGTGACCAGCAAGACTTCGCGGTTTTTGCGATTTACTTGGAAATCCAAGCAAAATCGCAGGTCACAAGGTGTTTCGCAGTTGTGCGGTGCACTGGGTAACGTGCTTATGACAGGACGCTCGCCGGGGCACCTGTCACGCCTGTTCCCGGCCAGCGGCACCCACCCCGTGCACGGGTCCGGACACAGGCGAGCCGCACTGGTTCCCCGGCCATCCCGGGGGCCGGACCGACGGAGGAGCACGCACGTGACCGTGGAGAGCACTGCCGCGCGCAAACCGCGACGCAGCAGCAAGCGGACCAGCGCCGCGAAGACGCCACAGACTTCCGAGCCCCAGCTGGTTCAGCTGCTGACGCCGGAGGGTGAGCGCGTCGAGCACCCGGACTTCGAGATCGACCTGAGCCCGGACGAGCTCCGCGGCCTGTACCGGGACATGGTCCTGACCCGGCGCTTCGACGCCGAGGCCACCGCGCTGCAGCGTCAGGGCGAGCTGGGCCTGTGGGCCTCGCTGCTCGGCCAGGAAGCCGCACAGATCGGCTCGGGCCGCGCCCTGCGCGACGACGACTACGTCTTCCCGACCTACCGGGAACACGGTGTCGCGTGGTGCCGGGGTGTCGACCCGACGAACCTGCTCGGGATGTTCCGCGGGGTGAACCACGGCGGCTGGGACCCGACCACCAACAACTTCCACCTGTACACGATCGTCATCGGCTCGCAGACGCTGCACGCCACCGGCTACGCCATGGGCGTCGCCAAGGACGGTGCGGACTCGGCCGTGGTCGCGTACTTCGGTGACGGTGCCTCCAGCCAGGGCGACGTCGCGGAGGCCTTCACCTTCTCCGCCGTCTACAACGCCCCCGTCGTGTTCTTCTGCCAGAACAACCAGTGGGCGATCTCCGAGCCGACCGAGAAGCAGATGCGCGTGCCGCTGTACCAGCGCGCACAGGGCTTCGGCTTCCCCGGTGTCCGGGTCGACGGCAACGACGTACTGGCGTGCCTGGCCGTCACCAGGTCGGCCCTGGAGCGCGCCCGCCGGGGCGAGGGGCCCACCCTCGTCGAGGCGTTCACCTACCGCATGGGCGCCCACACCACCTCCGACGACCCGACCAAGTACCGGGCGGACGAGGAGCGGGCCGCGTGGGAGGCCAAGGACCCGATCCTGCGGCTGCGTACGTACCTGGAGAAGCAGGACCTCGCCGACGCGGCGTTCTTCGCCGCGCTGGAGGAGGAGAGCGAGACCCTCGGCAAGCGGGTGCGTGAGGCGGTGCGGGCCATGCCCGACCCCGACCGGATGGCGATCTTCGACCACACCTACGCCGACGGCAACCCGCTCGTCGACGAGGAGCGCGCCCAGTTCGCCGCCTACCAGGCATCGTTCGCCGAGGAGGGCAACTAGTCATGGCAGCCCAGAAGTTGTCCATCGCGAAGGCGCTCAACGAGTCGCTCCGCAAGGCTCTCGAGACCGACCCCAAGGTCCTCATCATGGGTGAGGACGTCGGCAAGCTCGGCGGGGTCTTCCGCATCACGGACGGGCTCCAGAAGGACTTCGGCGAGGACCGTGTCATCGACACCCCGCTCGCCGAGTCCGGCATCGTGGGCACGGCGATCGGCCTGGCCCTGCGCGGCTACCGGCCGATCGTGGAGATCCAGTTCGACGGCTTCGTCTTCCCCGCGTACGACCAGATCGTCACGCAGCTCGCCAAGATGCACGCCCGCGCGCTCGGCAAGATCAAGATGCCGGTCGTCATCCGCATCCCGTACGGCGGGGGCATCGGTGCCGTCGAGCACCACAGCGAGTCCCCCGAGGCGTTGTTCGCACACGTGGCGGGCCTGAAGGTCGTCTCGCCGTCCAACGCGAGCGACGCCTACTGGATGATGCAGCAGGCCGTCCAGAGCGACGACCCGATCATCTTCTTCGAGCCCAAGCGGCGGTACTGGGACAAGGGCGACCTCGACACCGAGTCCATCCCCCTCCCTCTGCACAAGGCCGTCGTGGCACGTGCGGGCTCCGACCTCACGCTCGCCGCGTACGGCCCGATGGTGAAGGTCTGCCTGGAGGCCGCCGCCGCGGCGCAGGAGGAGGGCAAGTCCGTCGAGGTGCTCGACCTGCGGTCGATGTCCCCGATCGACTTCGACGCCGTGCAGACGTCGGTCGAGAAGACGGGCCGCCTGGTCGTGGTCCACGAGGCGCCGGTGTTCTACGGATCGGGCGCCGAGATCGCCGCCCGGATCACGGAGCGCTGCTTCTACCACCTCGAGGCACCGGTGCTGAGGGTCGGCGGCTACCACGCCCCCTACCCGCCGGCCAGGCTCGAGGACGAGTACCTGCCGGGTCTCGACCGGGTGCTCGACGCCGTCGACCGCTCGCTGGCGTACTGAGGAGAGGGATCGTGACGACGATGACCGATACGTCTGCTCGTTTCCGCGAGTTCAAGATGCCGGACGTGGGAGAGGGCCTCACCGAGGCCGAGATCCTCAAGTGGTTCGTCCAGCCCGGCGACACCGTCTCCGACGGCCAGGTCGTGTGCGAGGTGGAGACCGCCAAGGCGGCGGTGGAGCTGCCGATCCCCTTCGACGGGGTGGTGCACGAGCTCCGCTTCCCCGAGGGCACGACCGTGGACGTCGGCCAGGTGATCATCGCGGTGGACGTGGCGCCCGGCAGCGGTGACGCCCCGGCCCCCGCGGAGACCGTCCAGCAGCCCGTGACCCCGGCACAGCCGGAAGCCGAGCCGGAAGCCCCCAAGGGGCGGCAGCCGGTGCTGGTCGGCTACGGCGTGGCCGAGTCCTCCACCAAGCGCCGCGCCCGCAAGGGCGTCGAGGTCCCGGGTCCGGCCGCCGCCGCGGTCCAGGCCGAGATGAACGGCCGCGCCGCGGCTGTTCCGGAGACCCGTCCGCTCGCCAAGCCGCCCGTGCGCAAGCTGGCGAAGGACCTGGGCATCGACCTGGCCACGGTCACCCCGACCGGCGAGGGCGGGATCATCACCCGCGAGGACGTCCACGCGGCGGCCGCCCCGGCCCCCGCCGAGGTCCCCGCGCAGCCGGTGGCGGCGCCCGTCGCCCCCGCACCGGTCGCCGTGCCCGCGGACGCGGCCGGCCGTGAGACCCGTATCCCGGTCAAGGGGGTGCGCAAGGCCATCGCGCAGGCCATGGTCGGCAGTGCCTTCACCGCGCCGCACGTCACCGAGTTCGTGACGCTCGACGTCACGCGCACGATGAAGCTGGTGGCGGAGCTCAAGGAGGACAAGGACATGGCGGGGGTGCGGGTCAATCCGCTCCTGATCATCGCCAAGGCCCTGCTGGTCGCGATCAGGCGCAACCCCGGGGTCAACGCCGCCTGGGACGAGGCCAACCAGGAGATCGTGCAGAAGCACTACGTGAACCTGGGCATCGCGGCCGCCACCCCGCGCGGCCTGATCGTGCCGAATATCAAGGACGCGCACGCCATGGCGCTGCCCGAGCTCGCCGGGGCGCTGGGCGAGCTGGTCACCACGGCGCGCGAGGGGAAGACGGCCCCCGCGGCCATGGCGGGCGGCACCGTGACGATCACCAATGTGGGCGTCTTCGGCGTCGACACGGGTACGCCGATCCTGAACCCCGGCGAGTCCGCGATCCTCGCGGTGGGCGCGATCAAGCTCCAGCCCTGGGTGCACAAGGGCAAGGTGAAGCCGCGTCAGGTGACCACGCTGGCGCTGTCGTTCGACCACCGTCTGGTCGACGGCGAGCTCGGTTCCAAGGTGCTCGCGGACGTCGCGGCCATCCTGGAGCAGCCGAAGCGTCTGATCACCTGGGCCTGACCGGCCGCGCGAAGGGGCCCGCCGCAGGATGCGGCGGGCCCCTTCGCGCGTGTGCGGACCGGACTACTTCTTGAAGCTGTAGTCCATGAGCTTCTTCGCGTCGGTCGTGCGGGTCGTCGAGGACGTCGCGGTGAGAACGGTGCCGATGACCGTCTTTCCGTTGCGGGTCGCGGCGAAGACCAGGCAGTACTTGGCGGTCGGGCCGGAGCCGGTCTTCACGCCGATCGTGCCGCTGTAGCTGCCCAGCAGCAGGTTGGTGTTGGTCCACGACATGTAGCGGTAGCCGCCGGTCTTCGTGGTGACCTTCTGCTTCGTCGACTTCGTCTTCACGATCGCGCGGAACGTGGAGCTCTTCATCGCGGAGCTGGCGAGCTTGGTGAGGTCGCGCGGCGTCGAGTAGTTCGAGCCGTTGCCGATGCCGTCGAACGAGTCGAAGTGGCTGTTCGTCATGCCCAGCGACTTCGCGGTGGCGTTCATCTTGCCGAGGAACGACTTCACCCGGGCGGCACGCGTGGTGCCGGAACCGAACTTGTCGGCCAGCGCGTAGGCGGCGTCGCAGCCCGACGGCAGCATCAGACCGTAGAGGAGCTGACGGACCGTCACCTTGTCGCCGACGATCAGACGAGCCGACGAGGCGGTGTTCTTGACGATGTAGTCGCTGTACGCCTTCTGGACCGTCACCTTGGAATCGAGGTTCAGGTTCTTCTGGGACAGCACCACCTTGGCGGTCATTATCTTGGTGGTGGAACCGGTGGACCGGCGGGTGTCCGCCGACTTGCTGTAAAGCGTCTTCGCGGTGCCGTTGTTCATCACGAACCCGCCCTTGGCGGTGATCGTGGGCGTCGGCAGGGTCGCTGCCTGGGCTGCTGAGGCGGACGTGCTGCCCGCGAGGAGGGCACCTGCGGTGAGGGCCACGGTGGCGGCAACGGTTGCGCGGTTTATGCCCTTAAGACCGGTTTTCAAGTCAAACGCTCCAAATACACCTGAAATGCGGTCACGTGAGAGTGCCGCTTGGTGGTGAGACTCGCGAGGGTGCCGAATGGATGTGCTCACGTACGGGTGAGATCGATTCCGGCTGCACGGATTATACGAACCGAAGCCTTCGCCCGAACCCCCTCGGTGTGCCGGAAGTGTGGAGTTCGGACACGCCCGGGCCGCCGAGGCCGGCGCCTGCCGCTCGGCAGGCACCGGCCGGGGACCGGAAGCGGCCGGACGGCAGGCGCCCCGGGGGCGGAAGGCGGGCGCTCCCAGGGCCGGGACAGGCCGCGCCGGAGAGGGGGCGGGTCCGGATCGCGGACGCCTCGGCGGACGCACCTATGTTGTATCTATGCTGTGCGCATGCCAGCCGCTTCCCTCGTGCCGCCCGCCGTCCGCAACAAGACGGACCCCAAGTCGCCCCCCGCCGCCGAGCGCGTCTACACGCACATCAAGACGGCGGTGCTCGACCGCCGCTACGAGGGCGGCACGCTCCTCACCGAGGGAGACCTCGCCGAGGCCGTGGGAGTCTCCCGGACCCCGGTCCGGGAGGCGCTGCTGCGACTGGAGGCCGAAGGGCTGATCAAGCTCTACCCGAAGAAGGGGGCCCTCGTGCTCCCCGTCTCCGCCCAGGAGATCGCGGACGTCGTCGAGACACGGCTGCTGGTCGAGGAGTTCGCGGCCCGCAAGGCCGTGCCGGCCTCCCCGGGCCTGATCGCCCGCCTGGAACAACTCCTGGAGGAACAGCGGGAACTCGCCGGGGCGGGGGACCTGGCCGCCGTGTCCGTCAAGGACCGCTGCTTCCACGCCGAGATCGTGAAGAACGCGGGCAACGAGATCCTCTCGCGCCTCTACGACCAGCTCCGTGACCGGCAGTTGCGGATGGGCGTCGCCGTGATGGAGGCACACCCCGACAGGATCGCCGCCAACATCACCGAACACGGTGAACTGCTGGAGGCCATCAGGTCCGGTGACGCCGAAGGCGCCGCGCAGGTCGTACGCCGCCACGTCAGCCGGGTCAGGGTGCTGGTCCGGGGTGATGACCGATGAGCTCCGCCGCCCCGGCCCTGTCGCTGCCCGGAGATCCGCCCGGTGGCCGCCGGGCCGCCTGGATCTGGGGCATCGGCGTCGCCGTCTACTTCGTCGCCATCATCTTCCGCACCAGCCTCGGTGTCGCCGGGCTGGACGCCGCCGACCGGTTCGACGTCAACGCCTCCGCCCTGTCGACCTTCTCCATCCTGCAACTGCTGGTCTACGCGGGCATGCAGATACCCGTGGGACTGATGGTCGACCGGTTCGGCACCAAGAAGGTCCTCACCCTCGGAGCCGTGCTGTTCACGCTCGGACAGCTCGGCTTCGCGCTCTCGCCCTCGTACGGCATGGCGCTCGCGTCCCGTGCGCTGCTCGGCTGCGGTGACGCGATGACCTTCATCAGCGTGCTGCGGCTGGGCGCCCGGTGGTTCCCCGCCCGCCGAGGGCCGATGATCGGCCAGGTCGCCGCGCTCTTCGGTATGGCCGGCAACCTCGTGTCGACGCTCTTCATCGCCCGCGCCCTGCACGGCTACGGCTGGACGGCCACCTTCGTCGGCAGCGCCGCCGCCGGTGTACTGGTGCTGATGCTCCTGCTCGCCTTCCTCAAGGACCACCCCGAAGGTCACGAGCCTCCGCCCGCCGAGCACGCCGGCGCCGCGTACGTGCGCAGGCAGATCGCCGCCGCCTGGCGGGAACCCGGCACGAGGCTCGGCATGTGGGTCCACTTCACCACGCAGTTCCCCGCCATGGTCTTCCTGCTGCTGTGGGGCATGCCGTTCCTCGTCGAGGCCCAGGGACTGAGCCGGGGCACGGCGGGCGAACTGCTCACGCTGGTGGTGCTCTCCAACATGGTCGTGGGACTCGTCTACGGCCAGGTGATCGCCCGCCACCACGCGGCACGCGCCCCGCTCGCCCTCGGCACGGTCGCCATGACGGCGCTGCTCTGGGGCTCCACGATCTTCTACCCCGGTGGCCACGCGCCGAT